>NZ_AZVA01000001.1:0-413065 GCF_000513975.1 Paracoccus sp. J55 | reverse complement strand
CAGGGCGGCGCGCTCTCCCTGGCGTCCAGCGTTCTTTTCGGGCTGCTGCTTTTGGCCTGCGTTGCGCTGTGGATCATGGTGCGGCGCGGGCTGGTCTGAGCCTGCGCCGCGGCGGGCTCACATGCCGCTGTAAAGCGGGAAGCGCGCGCAAAGCGCCTCGACCTCGGCCTTGACGCGGGCCTCGACCTCGGCATTGCCCGCCTCGCCATGCGCGGCCAGCCCGTCCACCACCTCGACGATCCAGCGGGCGATCTGGCGGAACTCCTCCTCCTTGAAGCCCCGCGTGGTGCCGGCCGGGGCGCCCAGACGGATGCCCGAGGTCACGAAGGGCTTCTCGGGATCGAAGGGCACGCCGTTCTTGTTGCAGGTGATATGGGCGCGGCCCAGGGCCGCCTCGGTCGCCTTGCCGGTCACGCCCTTGGGGCGCAGGTCCGCCAGGCACAGGTGGTTGTCGGTGCCGCCCGAGACGATGTCGATGCCGCCGCGCATCAGCTCGTCCGCCATGGCGCGGGCATTGGCGACGACCTGCGCGGCATAGTCCCTGAACTCGGGGCGCAGCGCCTCGCCGAAGGCCACCGCCTTGGCGGCGATCACATGCATCAGCGGGCCGCCCTGCAGGCCGGGGAACACGGCCGAGTTGATCTTCTTGGCGATCTCGGCATCGTTGGTCAGCACCATGCCGCCGCGCGGGCCGCGCAGCGATTTATGCGTGGTCGTGGTCACCACATGGGCATGCGGCAGCGGCGAGGGATGCTGGCCGCCCGCCACCAGCCCGGCGATATGGGCCATGTCGACCATCAGCCAGGCGCCCACCTCGTCGGCGATCTTGCGGAATTCGGCCCAGTCCCAGATCCGCGAATAGGCGGTGCCGCCGGCCAGGATCAGCCTGGGCTTCGTCTCATGGGCCTTTTTGCGGATCTCCTCCATGTCCAGCAGCTGGTCCTGCTGGCGCACGCCGTAGCTGACGACGTTGAACCACTTGCCCGACATGTTGACCGGCGAGCCATGCGTCAGGTGGCCGCCCGAATTCAGGTCGAGCCCCATGAAGGTGTCGCCCGGCTGCAGCAGCGCCAGGAACACCGCCTGGTTCATCTGGCTGCCGCTGTTCGGCTGGACATTGGCGAAGCCGCAATCGAAGAGCTGCTTGGCGCGTTCGATGGCCAGCTCCTCGACCACGTCGACATATTGGCAGCCGCCGTAATAGCGCTTGCCGGGATAGCCTTCGGCATATTTGTTGGTCAGGACCGAGCCCTGCGCCTCAAGCACCGCCTTCGAAACGATGTTCTCGGACGCGATCAGCTCGATCTCGTCGCGCTGGCGGCCAAGCTCCTGGCGGATCGCCCCGAAAATGGCAGGGTCGCGGCTATCCAGCGTCTCGGTGAAGAATCCGGTGTCGGTCATCTGGTCCTCATGCAAAAAGCGGCTTGCCGGGGTTCTAGCGCCTTTCCGCGCGTCCCGCTAGGACGGATGCGACGCGCGGGCGGTAGATTATCCCATGTGCCAAAGGGCCTTGCGCCCGGCCCGCCGCGCGCCATGATGGCCGCATGAAGCTGCATTTCATCGCCTCGAGCACCGAAACCGCCGTGACCGCCGCCGAGGCGCTGTCCGAGCGTTACGGCCATGTGCCGATTCGCGAGGCCGAGGTGATCGTGGCGCTGGGGGGCGACGGGCTGATGCTGTCGGTCATGCACCAGAATCGCGGCCTGCCGGTCTATGGCATGAACCGCGGCACCGTGGGCTTCCTGATGAACGCCTATTCCGAGGAGGACTTGCCCGCCCGCATCCTGGCCGCCGAGGAAACCGTGGTCAATCCGCTGGCCATGACCGCCGGCACCACCGACGGGCACGAGCATTGCGCGCTGGCCATCAACGAGGTCAGCATGCTGCGCGCCGGCCCGCAGGCGGCGCGGCTGCGCATCAGCGTGAACGGCCGGGTGCGCATGGAGGAGCTGATCTGCGACGGCGCGCTGCTGTCCACCCCCGCCGGCTCGACCGCCTACAATTATTCGGCGAACGGGCCGATCCTGCCGCTCGGTTCGGATGTGCTGGCGCTGACCGCCATCGCTCCGTTCCGGCCGCGGCGCTGGCGCGGCGCCATCCTGCCCAAGTCGGCGACGGTGCGCATCGACGTGCTGGATCCCGACAAGCGCCCGGTGATGGCCGATGCCGATTCGCGCGGCGTCGACTCGGTGCTCTGGGTCGAGATCCGTTCGGAAAACACCATCCGGCACCGGCTGCTTTTCGATCCCGGCCACGGGCTCGAGGAGCGGCTGATCCGTGAACAGTTCGTCTGACCCCGCTTCCATCCGGGCCGCGATTCCATTTGAGACTGCGCGCGGCGCACGCTAAAGCGCGGGGCATGATGAACCGTCCCGATCTTCTGCCCGAAATCGCCCGCCGCCGGACCTTTGCGATCATCTCGCACCCGGACGCGGGCAAGACCACGCTGACCGAGAAGTTCCTGCTGTTCGGCGGCGCGATCCAGATGGCCGGCCAAGTCCGTGCCAAGGGCGAGGCGCGGCGCACCCGCTCGGACTTCATGAAGATGGAGCAGGACCGCGGCATCTCGGTCTCCGCCTCCGCCATGAGCTTCGATTTCGGGCCATACCGCTTCAACCTGGTGGACACGCCCGGCCACAGCGATTTCTCCGAGGACACCTATCGCACGCTGACCGCGGTGGATGCCGCGATCATGGTCATCGACGGCGCCAAGGGGGTCGAGAGCCAGACCCGCAAGCTGTTCGAGGTCTGCCGGCTGCGCGACCTGCCGATCCTGACCTTCTGCAACAAGATGGACCGCGAAAGCCGCGACACCTTCGAGATCATCGACGAGATCCAGGAGAACCTGGCCATCGACGTGTCGCCGGTCAGCTGGCCGATCGGCATGGGCCGCGACTTCATCGGCGCCTATGACCTGCTCAACGACCGGCTGGAGATCATGGACCGCGCCGATCGCAACAAGGTGGCCGAGTCGATCCAGATTTCCGGCCTGGACGATCCGAAGCTGGCCGATCACGTTCCCGCCGAGCTGCTGGAGAAGCTGCGCGAGGAGCTGGAGATGGCGCGCGAACTGCTGCCCGCCTTCGACCGCAAGTCCTTCCTGGAAGGGCACATGACGCCGATCTGGTTCGGCTCGGCCATCAACAGCTTCGGCGTCAAGGAGCTGATGACCGGCATCGGCGAATTCGGCCCCCAGCCGCAGCCGCAGAACGCCGCCGAGCGCCAGATCGCCCCCGAGGAAAAGCCGGTGACCGGCTTCGTCTTCAAGGTGCAGGCCAACATGGATCCCAAGCATCGCGACCGGGTGGCCTTCGTGCGCCTCGCCTCGGGGCATTTCGAGCGCGGGATGAAGCTTCTGCACGTGCGATCCAAGAAACCGATGGCGGTATCGAACCCGGTGCTGTTCCTGGCCGCCGACCGCGAACTGGCGGAAGAGGCCTGGGCGGGCGACATCATCGGCATCCCGAACCACGGCCAGCTGCGCATCGGCGACGCCCTGACCGAGGGCGAGGCGCTGCGCTTCACCGGCATCCCCAGTTTTGCGCCGGAACTGTTGCAGACCGTGCGCGCCGGCGATCCGATGAAGGCCAAGCACCTGGAAAAGGCGCTGATGCAATTCGCCGAGGAGGGCGCGGCCAAGGTGTTCAAGCCGATGATCGGCTCGGGCTTCATCGTCGGCGTGGTGGGGGCGCTGCAATTCGAGGTGCTGGCCAGCCGCATCGAGCTGGAATACGGCCTGCCGGTGCGCTTCGAATCCTCGCAATTCACCAGCGCGCGCTGGGTCTCGGGGGCCAAGGACAAGGTCGATGCCTTCGCCAATGCCAACAAGGGCCACATGGCGCAGGACCATGACGGCGATCTGGTCTATCTCACGCGCCTGCAATGGGACATCGACCGGGTGAGCCGCGACCACCCCGACCTGAAGCTGACCGCGACCAAGGAAATGATGGTGTGAAAGCTTCCTGGCCCGGCACGGCTGGCGCGAGGATCTGCGAACCGATAGCCCGACCCGGTCGCGGCCGGTCCCGGCACGCGGCATAGCGCGATCCCGGCCTGTCCGGGAAAGGCCGTGGCTCTGCCCCGCATCGGGAATGCGGGGTGACGTCGCGCCCGGACATTGGGTCCAGTTGCCGGGACAGTCACTGGCCCGGGGCGGCGGCGATCCCGATCCCCGCGGCGGTCCGGGCAGATGCCTGCTGCGGCCTGTGACGGGATGCCTGGCCCTTCGTCGCGTGGCCCCTCCGGGCCGGGGCATTTTCGCCGCGAAGCCGCCGATTTCCGGGCGATTCCCGGTTGACTCCGTCCGTTCTGCCGCTAAAAGGCGGGCTTCAAGAGAATTCCACGGGGTCCGCGCCACGCGTTTTGCCCCGCAGCAGGAGCGAAACTGATGGCGAAGCCGACGACGATCAAGATCCGTCTGAACTCGACGGCCGGGACCGGGCATTTCTATGTCACCAAGAAAAACGCCCGCACGATGACCGAAAAGATGACGGTCAACAAATACGACCCGGTGGTGCGCAAGCATGTCGAATACAAGGAAGGCAAGATCAAGTAAGATCTGCCCCTGACGGAAGAGCTTTGGAACCGCGTCCCGCAAGGGGCGCGGTTTCCGCATATGCCCTGGACTTGCTTCCGCTGCGGCCATTTGCGCGGGGGGCTGTGGCCTCCGGCGGGGATATTTGAACAAGAAAGAACTCTCCGCTTTGGGGCGGGAGGTTGTGGCAGGGGCCGGGCGTTGGGATGGCGTTTGCGATGCGCCCAGCTGCGGGCGAGCCTGGCGCTTGGACTCCGGTTCATGCCGGCAGTTGCGGGCGGCCCGGCATCCTTGCGTTGCTGCTCTTGCAGCGGGGAAGGGCCGCGGGGGCCGTGCAGCAGCGGTCCCCGTCTCCACGGATTGGCCGCTAATGGAAATCCCGCGATTTCGGCAGGATGCGCATCTGGCGCGGATGGCTGGGGCGGGGTTGGGGCAGCGCGGCCGGCGCCTCTCCGGCCAGGCGCAGCAATGCGTCGGAACGGTCGCCCAGCCAATGCGCGACGATATGGGTCACGCCATCGGCGCGCTGGAGCTGGCCATGCACCTCCAGCAAGCGGGCAGTCATCACCACCTTGCGGAACTGCGCGAAGGTCTTTTCCCAGATCACCAGATTGGCCACGCCGGTCTCGTCCTCCAGCGTGACGAAACAGGTGCCGTTGGCGCTGCCGGGGCGCTGGCGCACCAGCACGATGCCGGCCATGCGCAGGCGGCCGCGGTTCGGCAGGGCGGCGAGGTCCCCCGCCGAGACGTAGCCCTGTTCCGTCAGGCTGCGGCGCAGGAAGGCCATGGGATGGGCCTTCAGCGACAGCCGCAGGGTCTGGTAATCGGTGGTGACATGCTCGCAAAGCGGCATGGCGGGCAGGGCGACGGCGGGCTCGGCCCCTTCGTCCCGGCGCCCGAACAGCGGCAGGTCCGGCGCGTCGCGCAGGGCGCGCGCCTGCCACAGCCCCGCCCGCCGGTCGAGCCCCATCGAGCGCAGCGCATCGGCGGCCGCGATCAGCCGGATCGCCCGGGCATCGAGCGCGGCGCGGGCCTTGAGATCGGCCAGATCGGTATAGGGCGTATCCCGCGCCGCCTTGATGCGTTCGGCCAGCGCCTTGGACAGCCCGTCGATCTGGCGCAGGCCGAGGCGCAGCGCGAAGGCGCCGTCGCAGGGTTCAAGCGTGTTGTCCCATTCGCTGATGTTCACATCGGCCGGCAGCACGGTGACGTCGTGGTCGCGCGCGTCGCGCACGATCTGGGCGGGCGCGTAGAAGCCCATCGGCTGGCTGTTCAGCAGCGCCGCGGCGAAGGCGGCCGGGTGATGGCATTTCAGCCAGGCCGAGACATAGGCCAGATGCGCGAAGGCCGCCGCATGGCTTTCGGGGAAACCGTAATCGCCGAACCCCTTGATCTGGTTGAAGCACCGCTCGGCGAAGTCGCGGTCGTAGCCGCGTTCGACCATGCGGCCGACCATCCGGTCCTGCAACTGCCCGATCGTCCCGCGTGAGCGGAAGGTGGCCATGGCCTTGCGCAGATCGTCCACCTCGCCCGGGGTGAATTGCGCGGCGACCATGGCGATCTTCATCGCCTGTTCCTGAAAGATCGGCACGCCCAGGGTGCGTTTCAGGATATTCCTCAACTCGTCCGGGTCTCCATTTTTCGGGCCGGAATAATCGGGTTTTTCTAACCCCGCCCGGCGACGCAGATAGGGGTGGACCATGTTGCCTTGGATCGGGCCGGGGCGGACGATGGCCACCTGGATCACCAGGTCGTAGAACTCCTGGGGCTGCAGGCGCGGCAGCATGGCCATCTGCGCCCGGCTTTCGACCTGGAAGGTGCCGATGCTGTCGCCTTTTTTCAGCATCTCATAGGTTTCCGGGTCGTCCCGGTCGAAATCCGACAGCGTCAGCGCCTTGCCGTAATGGACCCGGACCAGCTCGAAGCATTTGCGGATGCAGGTCAGCATCCCCAGCGCCAGCACATCGACCTTGAGGATGCGCAATTCGTCGATGTCGTCCTTGTCCCATTCGATGAAGCTGCGTTCCGGCATGGCGGCATTGCCGATGGGCACGGTTTCCGACAGCGGCCCCTCGGTCAGCACGAAGCCGCCGACATGCTGCGACAGGTGGCGCGGCATGCCGATCATCTCCTCGGCCAGCCTGACCGTGCGCCGCAGCAGCGGGTCGCCCAGGTCGAGCCCGGCCTGATCGGTCGAGGCGGCCGACATGTCCTTGCCCCAGCTGCCCCAGACCGTGTCGGCCAGCGCCGAGGTCACGTCCTCGGACAGGCCCATGACCTTGCCGACCTCGCGGATGGCGCTGCGCGGGCGGTAGTGGATCACCGTGGCGCAGAGCCCGGCGCGGTCGCGGCCATATGCGTCATAGATGTGCTGGATGACCTCCTCGCGCCGCTCATGCTCGAAATCCACGTCGATATCGGGCGGCTCCTTGCGGTTTTCGCTGATGAATCGCTCGAACAGCAGTTCATGCTTGGCGGGATCGACCGGAGTGATGCCGAGGACGTAGCAGACCGCCGAATTCGCCGCCGAGCCGCGGCCCTGGTTCAGGATGCCCTGGTCTTCGGCATAGCGGACGATGTCGTGGATGGTCAGGAAATATTGCGCGATCTCCTTCCGGCGGATCAGCGCCAGTTCCTTGACCAGGGTGGCGCGGACCTTCTCGGGCACGCCCGAGGGATAGCGCCAGTCCGCGCCCTGCCAGGTCAGGTTTTCCAGATGCTGCTGCGGGGTCAGCCCGGGCGGCACGCTTTCGCGCGGATATTCGTATTGCAGCTCGTCCAGCGAGAAGCGGCAGCTGTCGGCGATCTCGCGCGTGGCGCGGATGGCATGGGGCCAGTCGGCGAACAGGCGCGCCATCTCGGCCGGCGGCTTCAGGTGACGCTCGGCATTCTGCGCCAGCAGCAGCCCGGCCCGGGCGACGGTGGTGCCCGCGCGGATGCAGGTCATCACGTCCTGAAGCGGCCGGCGATCGGGGGCATGGTAATGCACGTCGTTCACCGCGACGATGGCCAGCCCTGCCGCCCGCGCCGCCCGGTCGAGGCGATTGATCCGCGCCCGGTCGTCGCCGCGATAAAGCCAGCTTGCCGCGACATGCGACAGCTGCGGCAGGCGGCGGGCCAGACGGGGCAGGGGTGCAAGGTCGTCGCCCGGCAGCCAGACCAGCCGCATGCCTTCGGCATGGGCGGCCAGATCGTCCAGGCTCAGGTCGCAGCGCCCCTTCTTCTGCCAGTTCCCGTCCAGATCGTGCCGCCGGCCCTTGGTGATGAGCGAGGCGAGCCGGCCATAGGCGGCGCGGTCGGTCGGATAGGCCAGGAAGGCGGTGCCGTCCGCCAGCACGATCCGCGCCCCGATCACCGGGCGCAGCTGCAGTTTCCTGGCCGCGGCATGCAGCCGCACCACCCCGGCCAGGCTGTTCAGGTCGGCGATCCCCAGTGCGTCATACCCCATCAGATGCGCCGCCAGCGCCAGTTCGCGCGGATGCGAGGCGCCGTGCAGGAAGCTGAAGGCGCTGGTCACCGCCAGCTCGACGTAATCCGCGGGCGGGTTCGGGTGCTCGACCGGGGGCAGCGGGATCTCGGGGCGGGCATGATGGTCGGGCATCAGGCGAAGATCCCGTGCAGGAACCAGCGCGGCGCGCCGCCGCGGCCGTCATGGACCAGCCCCTCGCGATAGATCCACAGGCGCAGGCCGCTGTCGTCCTCGATGCGGAAATAGTCGCGCAGCCGGGTGCCGGGGCGGTCGTGCCACCATTCCGGGGCGATGCGTTCGGGCCCGGCATGGCGGGCGACGCGCAGGGTCTGGCGGCGCCAGACGAATTGCGCCGGCGGGCCTTCGGGAATGGCGTAGAGCACGCGGATCTCCTCGGGCGGGTTGAGCAGGCGGATCGGCCGGTCGGGGCGCGCGACCGGGGCGGGGGTGGTGGCCAGCGGCGGGCCGGGTGTCTCGGCGCGTTCGGGGATATGGCTTTCCCGCGGCAGCGGCCGGCTGATTGCCGCCGCGCCGAAGCGCGCTGCCAGCCGGTCCACCAGCCGCGCCAGTGCCAGCCCTGCGGGCGCGGCGCCGTCCAGGCCGGGCTGGGCCTGGGCCAAGGGCTCGACCGCCTCGGCCGCGAGGCGGATCAGGTCGAAGCCATAGCCGGGGTCCAGCCGCCCGAGCCGGCCGTCGAACAGGCGCAGCAGGTGGCCGGGGTCGCGCGTGGGCGCGGCCATGGCGACGCGGATGTCGCGCCGCTCGCCATCGACGCGAAACACCGACAGGCACAGCCGCCGGCAGCCGCGATCCGCCGCCGCCATCTGCGCGCAAAGATCGGCCAGCAATCCGGGCAGCCAGTCCGAGGGGTCCATCACCGGGTCGGCCAGCCGGACCTCGGCGGCGTATTCGGGTGCGGGCTCGGGCGCATCCAGCGGCTCGGCCGCGCGCCCCAGCGCCTGGTCGAGGCGGATCAGCGGATTGTCCTGCGGTTCGGCCCGGGCAAAGCGGCGCATCAGCGACAGGCGCGGCAGCCCTGCGAGGTCGCCGATGGTCTTGAGCCCCAGCCGGCGCAAGAGCAGCAGGGTTTCCCCCGACAGCCGCAGCCCGGCCACCGGCAGCGGCGCCAGCGCGGGCAGCGGATCGGCGCAGATCGCGCGCTCGGGTCCGAAACGGGCCAGCGCCCAGGCCGCGCCGCGCGTCGGCGCCAGCGCCAGCCGCGCGGTCAGCCCGGCCCGGGCGAATCCGGCCTGGATCTCGGCCAGCAGCGCCGCCTCGCCGCCGAACAGATGCGCGGTGCCGGTGGTGTCGAGGATGATGCCGTCTTCGCCGTCGGGCGTGCTGAAGGGACCCCAGCGCCGCGCCCAGAAGGCCAGCCGCGCCAGCCGGGCGGCGTCGCGGTCGGGCTCGGCCGGTTCGATGCGCAGGGCGGGACAGATGGCGCGGCTGTCCACGGCGCGGGCGCCGATGCGGGCCCCGGCCCGTTCGGCGGCACGGTTCGCGGCATGGATGACGGGCCCGTGCGGACCGGGCGCGGCCAGCGCCAGCGGGATCTCCTCAGGCCAGCCGTCGCCCCGGTGCGCGGCGCGGCTCAGCCAGCTCTCGATCGCCAGGCGGGGCAGAGAAATCGAGACGATCCGCCGCCCGGTCATGGCGCGCCACCCAGGTCGAGGGCGGCCGGCCGCGCGCCCGGAACAGCTCGGCCAGCCAGCGCGGATCGCCCGGCGCCTGCGGATCGTCGGGATGGGGAAGCGAGAGCAGCGGCGTCAGCCGCCAGCGCATCCGCGCCGCGCTGGGTTCGGGCGGCGCGGCATGGCGGATCAGCCAGCAGGGCAGGCCCGCCGCCTCGGCCCGCAGCGCCAGGCGGCGGCTGGCGGTGAAGCTCAGCGCCGCAGCGGTGCCATGGATCTCGCCCACCACGGCGGCCAGGGCGCGGCCTTGCAGCCCGTCCTCCAGCGCCGCCAGCACATCGGCGGGACGCGTCAGGTCCAGCCGCAGCAGATCCCGCCCCATGCCGGGCAGGAAGGGGGCGCCGAACTCGGCCCGGCTCAGCCGGTCCTGCGCCCAGAGCACCAGCCCCGGCGGCAGGGCGGCCAGCACGAATCCGGCCGCGGCACCCGTCAGGGGCCGGGTGTCGAAAGCTTCGGACAGGGTCGGCGCGGTCGGTTGCGGCGCCGCGGGGACTGGCGCCCGTCCGAAAGGCGCCACCCCGAAAGGGAAAGGGCGAGCGGACATGGTTCAGTCGTTTTGTTCCTTGTTTGTTCTTATTCCGCCGCCAGGGATTCGTCAATCGCGGCGGCTTCGCGGCACGAATGGCCCGGGACGATTGCGCCGCAGGAGCGCGCCGAAGAGGAGGCGGACGGGCCGGGATGAACCGCATGGGGCGCCGTCCTGGGCCGCGGAGTTCCGGATGGCGGCGAAGCGACGAGCGCAGAACCTTCACAGGCTTCATCATGGCCGCAGCGATGATGTGGGTGGCTGCCGATCAGACCTGCTGGCGACGGTCCGAAAGCCCATGCGCTGCGCCGCTTCCTACGAGGCGGGCGATGCGGGGGCCGATCCTGATCGAGGGGGAGCAGCGGGGCAGAAGGGAAGTGGCAGCCCGTAGGGGAGTCGAACCCCTCTTTTCAGGTTGAAAACCTGACGTCCTAACCGATAGACGAACGGGCCACTTTCTGCATCCGCAAGGCGCGGTGCCCTGCGGCGTGGGGCGGTATTTAGGTTCTCTGCTGCAGGGCTGCAAGCGGAAAAATCATCCCGGCACAAAGTTTTTTCCGGCAGTGCCCGCCGCTTCAGCCGACCGGCGCGGCATCGTCCAGACGCAGCCGCACGCGCTCTCGTCCGCCCCATTGCGTAAGCTCCAGCTTGCCCGCCAGATGGAAGCGCCGCCCCTTGGCGCCCAGCAGCGCCGGGCCCAGCGGGCCGTTCATCGCGCTCCAGGCCACCGCCTCCAGCACCGGGCTGCCGGGGCTGCGGAAGCGCAGGCGCAGATGGCTGTCGCCCATCGTCCCGGCGCTGTCGATCAGCTGCTCGGCAAAGGCGAATCGCGGCGCCGGCGCGGCCTGGCCGAAGGGGCCGGCGCGTTCCAGCATCTGCATCAGCTCGACCGTGGCGCCGGCGGGGTCCAAGAGGCCGGATATGCGCAGCTCGCCCATGCCCGGGCGCTCGGCCATCTCGCGCGAGAGCAATTGCGACAGCCGCGCCATGGCCTCGGGGATCTTCGCCTCTGCGACGGAGAGGCCGGCCGCCATGGCGTGCCCGCCGCCCTTCAGCAGCAGCCCCTCGGCGGCCAGGCGCTGGATGGCGCGGCCCAGATCGACGCCGGGCACCGAGCGGGCCGAGCCCTTGCCGATGCCGCCCTCGACCCCGATCACCACCGAGGGCAGGCCGGTCGCCTCCTTCATCCGCGCGGCGACGATGCCCACGACGCCGGGATGCCAGCCCTCGCCGGCCGCCCAGGCCACGCAGCCGGCATCGCCCGCAGCTTGGGCGCGCGCCTCGACCTGGGCCAGCGCCTCGTCGCGCACGGCGGCCTCGATGGCGCGGCGGTCGCGGTTCAGCGCGTCCAGTTCGGCCGCCAGCCGCTCGGCCTGCCGGCCGTCGGTGCAGGACAGGCACAGCGCCCCCAGATCCGCCTTGCCCACGCGGCCGCCGGCATTGATGCGCGGCCCCAAAAGGAAGCCCAGGTGAAAGGCATTCGGCGCCGAATCGAGCCGCGCCACGTCCGACAGCGCCACCAGCCCGGGGCGCTCGCGCCGCGCCATGATCAGCAGCCCCTGGCGCACGAAGGCGCGGTTCACCCCCACCAGCGGCGCCACATCCGCGATCGTCGCCAGCGCCACCAGGTCGAGCAGCGGGATCAGGTCGGGCTGCGCATGGCCGCCCTGGCGCAGCAGGCTGTTGCAGCGCACCAACGTCAGGAAGACCACGCCGGCGGCGCAGAGATGGCCGAGGCTGCCATCCTCGTCGGCGCGATTCGGGTTCACCACCGCCAGCACCGGGGGCAGGGTCTCGGCCCCTTGGTGGTGGTCCAGCACGATCACGTCGCAGGTCGCGGCCGCCAGCGCCTCATGGCTGAGCGTGCCGCAATCGACGCAGACGATCAGGTCGTGATCCTGCGACAGCGCCGCGATGGCCGGGGCGTTCGGGCCGTAACCTTCGTCGATGCGGTCGGGGATATAAAGCGTCGCGTCGCGGCCCTGCCGGCGCAGCCAGTCCAGCAGCAGCGCGGCCGAGGCGCCGCCATCCACGTCGTAATCGGCAAAGATGGCGATGCGCTGGCCGGCCAGCACCGCGGCGACCAGCCGCTCGGCGGCCTTGTCCATGTCGCGCAGGCGCGAGGGATCGGGCAGCAGGTCGCGCAGCTTGGGATCGAGATAAAGCGGCGTTTCATGCGCGGGCACGCCGCGGGCGGCCAGCACCCGGCTGACGGGCAGCGGCAGGCGGCTGTCCTGGGCCAGCGCCTCGGCGGCGCGTTCCAGGGCGGCGTCGGGACCGCGCCACAGGCGGCCGGTCAGCGAGGCGGTGACGGAAAGAAAGGCGGTCATGCGGGCTTCATCCCCCATGACCGCCCGCTGTTCAAGCCTGTCGGCCCGCTTACTTGACCGGGTTGCGATAGATCATGCGCCGCACCGAGCCGGTCTTGGAACGCATCAGGATGGTCTCGGTCTGCAGATAATGCGGCTCGCNCTNGACGCCGGCCACGATCGAGCCGTTGGTCACCCCGGTCGCGGCAAAGATCACGTCGGCGGTGACCAGTTCGTCGCGCGAATAGACCCGGTCCAGGTCGGTGATGCCGGCCTTGGCGGCGCGGCCCTTCTCGTCGTCGTTGCGGAACAGCAGCTTGCCCCACATCTGCCCGCCCATGCATTTCAGCGCCGAGGCGGCCAGAACCCCCTCGGGCGCGCCGCCCGAGCCCATATACATGTCGATGCCGGTCAGCTCGGCCTCGGCGCAATGGATCACCCCGGCCACGTCGCCGTCGGTGATCAGGCGGATGGCCGCGCCGGTCGAGCGGACCTCGGCGATCAGATCCTCATGGCGCGGGCGCTCGAGGATGCAGACGGTGATGTCGCTGTCCTTGACGCCGCCGGCCTTGGCCAGTGCCCGCACCCGTTCCGAGGGCGTCATGTCCAGGCTGACCACGTCCTTGGGATAGCCCGGCCCGATGGCGAGCTTTTCCATGTAGACGTCGGGCGCGTGCAGCAGCGTGCCGCGCGGCGCCATGGCGATCACGGTCAGCGCGTTCGGCATGTCCTTGGCGGTCAGCGTGGTGCCCTCCAGCGGGTCCAGCGCGATATCCACCTCGGGCCCTGCGCCGGTGCCCACCTCCTCGCCGATATAGAGCATCGGCGCCTCGTCCCGCTCGCCCTCGCCGATGACGACGACGCCCTTGATGTCCAGCAGGTTCAGCTGCTCGCGCATCGCGTTGACGGCGGCCTGGTCGGCCGCCTTCTCGTCGCCGCGGCCGATCAGCCGCGCCGAGGCATGGGCGGCGGCCTCGCTGACGCGGGCCAGGCCGAGCGACAGCATGCGATCGTTGAAATCCTTGGGCGAGGTCATGCGGAAATTCCTTGTGCTTTCTGCCTTTCCGGGCTTCTACGCCCGGCGCCGGAAACGGGCAAGCCTGCGTGCGCTAACGAGTCAGTTTTCCGCCAGTTCCAGCGCCAGCGCATGGATGCGCGGCACGATGTCGCCCAAGGCGGCATGCACCAGCCGATGCCGCGCGACATGGCCCAGCCCCGCAAAGCGGGCGCTGGCCATGCGGATGCGGAAATGCGTCTCGCCGCCCTCGCGCCAGCCGCCATGGCCGCGATGGCTTTCGCTTTCGTCGATGATCTCCAGCCGCGAGGGCTGCAGTTCGGCCAGTCTTTCACGCATCTCGTCGGCAATCATGCGCTTGCCCCCTTTCATGTCCCGCGAAATAGCCTAAACTGCCTGTCCCGTTCAGGACAAGGCAGGCAGATGAGCAACAGCGACCCGTTCGGATTCGACATTTCCGCTGCCGCGGACAAGAAGCGCCGCGCCAAGGGCCGGCGCGGCATGTCCGGCGCCTTCGAAACCTCGACGCGGCGGTGCGACAAGGAGGGCTGCAACCAGCCCGGCCAGTATCGCGCGCCGAAATCGCCGCGGGCGCTGGACGAATACTACTGGTTCTGCAAGGAGCACGTGCGCGAATACAACCTGAACTGGAACTATTTCCAGGGCCAGTCCGAGGCCGAGTTCCAGGAATTCCTGGACAATGCCACGGTCTGGGAACGGCCGACCAAGCCCTTTGGCCGGGCGGCGCAGGAACAGAAATGGGCGCGCCACGGCATCGACGACCCGCTGGAGATCCTGGGCGCGAACGGCACCAATCCCGAGCTGCGCAACCGCACCGCCCGGAAGCTGCCGCCGACCGAACGCCGGGCGCTGGAGATCCTCGAGGCCAAGGAGACCTGGACGCGGGCCGAGATCCGCAAGCAGTACAAGTCGCTGGTCAAGGACCTGCATCCCGACATGAACGGCGGCGACCGCTCGGACGAAGAGCGCCTGCAGGAGGTGGTCTGGGCCTGGGACCAGATCAAGGACAGCCGCAGCTTCAAGGACTGAAGAACGGGGGCTTTGCGCCCCGCGCCCGTCGTGCAAGCCCGACGGGCTTCCCCCGCAGGATATTTTTCCAAGAAAGAAGGGCCGTCCCCGGTCCCCTTGTGGTTCTTTCTTGTCCAAATATCCTGGGGGAGCGCGGAACGCGCGGGGGCAAAGCCCCCTCACTCCCTCAAAGCTCGCGCTTGATCGCTTCGGCGAGATCGGTCCTTTCCCAGGAGAAACCGCCATCCGCTTCCGGGGCGCGGCCGAAATGGCCATAGGCGGCGGTGCGGCGATAGATCGGCCGGCACAGGTCCAGATGTTCGCGGATGCCGCGCGGCGTCAGGTCCATGGCGCGGGAGATCGCGCGCTCGATCTCGGTCTCGGGGATTTCGCTGGTGCCGAAGGTGTCGGCATAGATGGACAGGGGCTTCGCCACGCCGATGGCGTAGGAAAGCTGGATCACGCAGCGCTTCGCCAGCCCGGCCGCGACGACGTTCTTGGCCAGGTAGCGTGCCGCATAGGCGGCCGAGCGGTCGACCTTGGTCGGGTCCTTGCCGGAAAACGCGCCGCCGCCATGCGGCGCTGCGCCGCCATAGGTGTCGACGATGATCTTGCGCCCGGTCAGCCCGGCGTCGCCGTCGGGTCCGCCGATCACGAAGGTGCCGGTGGGGTTCACCCACCATTCGGTGTTCCCGGTCAGCCATTCCGCGGGCAGCACCTCGCGGATATAGGGCTCGACGATGGCGCGGATGTCGTCCGAACTCTGCGTCTCGTCCTTGTGCTGGTGCGACAGCACCAGGCTGGTGATCTCGACCGGCCTGCCGTTCTCGTAGCGCAGGCTCAGCTGGGATTTCGCATCGGGCCCGAGCATCGGCTCGGCGCCGGATTTCCGGACCTCGGCCAGGCGGCGCAGGATGGCATGGGCATATTGGATCGGCGCCGGCATCAGCTCCGGCGTCTCGTCCACGGCATAGCCGAACATGATGCCCTGGTCGCCGGCGCCGTCGCGGTCGACGCCCTGGCTGATATGGGCGGATTGCTCGTGCAGGTAGTTGTGGACGTGGCAGGTGTTCCAGTGGAACTTTTCCTGCTCGTAGCCGATGTCCCGGATGGTGTTGCGGGCGATCTCGGCGATGCGGCCCATGTATTCGCCGAGCTTCTTCTTGTCGCTCAGCCCGATCTCGCCGCCGATGACGACCGTGCCGGTGGTCGCGAAGGCCTCGCAGGCGACGCGGGCGGCCGGGTCCTCGGCCAGAAGCGCGTCCAGCACCGCGTCCGAGATCTGGTCGCACAATTTGTCGGGGTGACCCTCGGAGACGGATTCCGAGGTGAACACATAGTCCTGTCTGGCCATGAAGATGCTCCGTTGAATGACGCCGCCACGCCAGGAAGCCGTTGTGACGGTCAGGCCGAAGCGTTAGTGGAGGCGCCGGTTGCCGTCAACCTCGGAGATTGCGGCGCCGTGCCGCAAGCAGCAGCCCGATCGCGGCAAGGCCGAGCGCCGGCCAGTCGCGCCAGCGCGACCAGGGGGTGGGCGGCAGGGCGCCGGGCAGGGCGGCGTCGATGCGGCCGGCCAGGTTCAGGCCCAGCGTGGCGCGCAGCTGCCCGCGCGCGTCGATCACCGCCGAGACGCCGGTATTCGCGGCCCGCAGCAGCGGCAGGCCCGATTCGATGGCGCGCAGCCGCGCCTGCGCCAGGTGCTGCCAGGGACCGGAAAGCTGGCCGAACCAGGCGTCGTTGGTGACCTGCAGCAGCCAGGCCGGGCGGTCGGCGCCGGTGACCAGATGCTGCGGGAACACCGCCTCGTAGCAGATCAGCGGCTGCAGGGGCGGCAGGCCGGGTAGGGTGATGACCTGAGGCCCCGGCCCGGCGGAATAGCCGAAACCGTGCTGGGCGGCAAAGGCGCGGATGCCGAAGCGGGCCATGACATCGCCCCAGGGCGTGTATTCGCCGAAGGGGACGAGGTGGAACTTGTCATAGACCGGCCCGATGCCCCGGTCCGAGAACGTGGTCAGGCTGTTGAAATAACGCTCGCCCTCGACGCGCTGGATGCCGAGGATGACCGGCGCGCCGACGAAGCCGGCGATGTCCTGCGGGGCGGTGCCGGATTGCTCGAGCAGGAAGTTCACCGCGGTTTCCGGCCAGATCACCGCATCGGGGGCGGGCCGGCCGGAATCGCGGATGGCGGAAAGGTCGAGCAGCCTGCGGAAGAACACCTCGGACCAGTAGGGATCCCATTTCAGCGCCTGGACGGCATTGGGCTGGATCAGGCGCAGATGCAGGGCGCTGTCGGCGGGCAGCGGCCGGGCCAGGCGCGCCATGCCGCCGCTCCAGGTCGCGGCGATGGCCAGGGCGGCCAGCAGTGCCCCGGGCAGCGCGGCGCGCAGGTGGTCGGGTCCACCCCGCCAGAAGGCCAGCGGCAGCGCCGCTGCCAGCATGGTCAGCCCCGAGAGGCCGATCGAGCCAAGCGTCGCGGCGAGTTGGCCGGCCGGTGTGTCGATCCAGACATGGCCGGTCAGCGCCCAGGGCAGGCCGGTGAAGATCCAGCCGCGCAGCCAGTCGGAAAACACCATCAACGCGGCAAAGACCAGCCCTTGCCGGGGAAAACCCGGGGCGAGGCGCGCGGCGAGCCAGGCGGGAACCGTCCAGAACAGCGCGCCCCCTGCCGCCATGAAGAACAGCGCGAAGGGGGCCATCCAGCCATAGATCTCGGGCTCGACGAAGAACGGTTCGACGATCCAGCACATGGCCAGGGCGAAATGGCCCAGCCCCGCCGCGAAACCATGCCAGGCGGCGGCGCGCGCATGTCCGGCGCGGCCGATCTGCCAGCAAAGCGCGGCGAGCGCCAGAACCGTCAGGAACCACAGGTTCCAGGGCGCCTGTCCCAGGGCCGCCAGGGTCCCCAGCGCGAGATCGAGCGCGAGGGCGGCCCAGGATGGGCGCCGCCGCTGCGATGACGCCCGCGATAGTTTTCGCGTTGGTCCTGGAAAGACCGGCGAGACCATGCGGCCGGCTCAGGCCTCGGCGGTGCCGTCGTCCGGGCTGCCGGCAGCCTCGGGCTGGGTCGCATCGCCGGACTCGGCCGGCGCGGCTTCGGCTTGGTCGGCGGCCTTGGGCTTGCGCGGCGCGCGGGGCTTGGCCGGTTTCTTCGCCGGCTTGCGGGCCGGTTTCGCGGCCGGCTCGGTGTCGGCCGGTGCTTCGGCTGCTGCGGGTTCCACGGGCTCGGCGGGCACGGCTTCGGCCGTCTCTGCCTTGGGGGCACGCGGCTTGCGCTTGCGGGCGGGCTTGGCCGCGGCGGCGGGCTCGGGCGTTTCGGCCGGTGCCTCGGCTGCGGTGCTTGCCTCCGGTTCGGCCGGCGCCTGCGGCTCGGCCGGGGCCGGGGCTTCGGTCACGGCTTCGGGGGCCGGCTTGGCCTTGCGGCTGCGCGAGCGCTTGGGCTTTTCCACCGCGGCGGGCGTTTCCGCCGCCGGGCTTTCGGCGACAGGGGTTTCCGGAACCGGGCTTGCCGTGGCGGGCGTTTCCGAAACCGGGCTTTCCCCCACGGGCGCTGCCGCGGCCGGGGCTTCGGCAGCCGGTTCGGGTGCGGGCCGCAGATCGGCCGGTTCAGCGTTCCCCTCGGCGGGCTCGGTGAAGCCGGGGCGGAAGGTGCGGGTCAGGAATTCCGGCACATGGTCGCCCATGCCCATCACCGGATGGCGCTCGCCGCGGCGCTCCTCGCGCCGGTCGTGACGGTCATGGCCGCGCTCGCCATGGCGTTCGCGCCGATCCTCGCGGCGTTCTTCGCGCGCCGGGCGTTCCTGCCGGCGCTCGGCGGCTTCCACCGGCTTTGCCTCGGCGCGGGGTTCCGGGGCATGGCCGCGCTGCTCGCTGTCGTCGCGGCGGCCGCGGCGATCCCGGTCGCGGCCGCGTTCGCGGCGGCCGCCCTCGCGCGCCGGGCGGGGCGCGTCCTGGGCGGCCGAGGAAAGCGCGAATCCCTCGGGCAGCGCCGCGCGCGGCAGGCTTTGCTTGACCAGTGCTTCGATGGCGCCGAGATATTTCTCGTCCGCGGGCGTGGCGATCGAGATCGCGGTGCCCTGGCGTCCGGCGCGGCCGGTGCGGCCGATGCGGTGGACGTAATCCTCGGCATGGCTGGGCAGGTCGAAGTTGATGACATGGCTGACCGCCGGGATGTCGAGCCCGCGCGCCGCCACGTCCGAGGCGATGAGGAAGCGCAGCGTGCCTTCGCGGAAGCCGTCCAGCGTCGCCATGCGGTGGCGCTGGTCCAGGTCGCCATGGATCGGCGCGGCGTCGAAGCCATGCGCCTTGAGCGACTTGGCGACGATGTCCACCTCGGTCTTGCGGTTGCAGAAGATGATGGCGTTCTTCAGCCCCTCGCCCTCGGCCCGAATCAGGGCGCGCAGCAATTCGCGCTTCTGCTTGGCGGTCTGGTCGCGGCGGGTCGGGGTGATCTCGACCAGCTTCTGGGTGATGGTCTCGCTGGCGGTGGCCTGGCGGGCGACCTCGATGCGCTCGGGCGCATGCAGGAAGGTGTCGGTGATGCGCTCGATCTCGGGCGCCATGGTGGCGCTGAAGAACAGCGTCTGCCGGGTGAAGGGGGTCAGCTGGAAGATGCGCTCGATATCGGGGATGAAGCCCATGTCGAGCATCCGGTCGGCCTCGTCCACCACCATGATCTGCACGCCGGTCAGCAGGAGCTTGCCGCGCTCGAAATGGTCCAGAAGCCGGCCGGGCGTCGCGATCAGCACGTCCACGCCGCGGTCGATCAGCTTGTCCTGTTCGCCGAAGCTGACGCCGCCGATCAGCAGCGCCTTGGTCAGGCGGGTGTGCTTGGCGTAGATGTCGAAGTTCTCGGCCACCTGGGCGGCCAGTTCGCGGGTCGGGCAAAGGACCAGCGAACGCGGCATCCGGGCGCGGGCGCGGCCGCGGCCCAAGAGCGTGATCATCGGCAGGGTGAAGCTGGCGGTCTTGCCGGTGCCGGTCTGGGCGATGCCCAGCACGTCGCGCCCTTCCAGCGCCGGGGGAATCGCCCCGGCCTGGATCGGGGTCGGGGTTTCATACCCCGCCTCGGCGATGGCTTTCAGAACCTTGGGGTCCAGCTTCAGATCGGAAAACTTGGTCATTCAGGGCTTTCGTATCAATGCGCGGACCAACCCGCGCCGTGCTTGCGTCCATCGCCGCCCGTCCCGGAAACCGGGGCTTCGCGGCGGGTCGGGACGCAATTTCCGCACGCCCCTCGCCTTGTCTGCCGGATGCAGACAGCGCGGGCCTAGCCGAAAACCCGGTCTGCGTCAATCTGATGCAGAGTTTTCGTGCCGCGGGGGCGGCTTGCCGGCGGTCGCGGCGCGGTTGACGGCCCCCTTGGGCAGGCGCTATCCCGGCGCGATCTTACGGATGGAAGCCATGAACCTCTTTTCGGATATCCGCGCGCTGGTCCTCGATGCGCTGGCGCAGATGGAGCAGGCCGGCGAGCTGCCCCCCGGCCTCGACACCGCGAACGTGACGGTCGAGCCGCCGCGAGACGCCGCGCATGGCGACATGGCCACCAACGCCGCCATGGTGCTGGCCAAGCCTGCCGGGAAAAAGCCGCGCGACATCGCCGAGGTGCTGGCCGCCCGCCTTGCCGCCGATCCGCGCATCGTCTCGGCCGAGGTGGCGGGGCCGGGCTTCCTGAACCTGCGCCTGGCCCCCGGCGAATGGCAGGGCGTGCTGCGCGCCGCGCTGACCGAGGGCGCGGATTACGGCCGCTCGGAGATGGGCAAGGGCCAGCGGATCAACGTCGAATTCGTCAGCGCCAATCCGACCGGGCCGATGCATGTCGGCCACACCCGCGGCGCGGTCTTCGGCGATGCGCTGGCGGCGCTGCTGGATTTCTCGGGCCACGAGGTCACGCGCGAATACTATATCAACGACGGCGGCGCGCAGGTCGATGTGCTGGCCCGGTCCGCCTATGAACGCTATCGCGAGGCCAACGGGCTGGAGCCCGAGATCCGCGAGGGGCTTTATCCCGGCGACTACCTGATCCCGGTGGGCGAGGCGCTGAAGGCGAAATACGGCACCAGCCTGCTGGACAAGCCCGAGGAGGAATGGCTTGCCGAGGTGCGCGCCTTCGCCACCGAGGCGATGATGGACATGATCCGCGCGGATCTGGCGCTGCTCAACGTCCACATGGACGTGTTTTCCAGCGAGAAGGCGCTTTACGGCACCGGCCGGATCGAGGCGGCGATCGAGCGGCTGCGGCAGCAGGACCTGATCTATGAAGGCGTGCTGGAGCCGCCCAAGGGCAAGACCCCCGAGGATTGGGAGCCGCGCGAGCAGACGCTGTTCCGGTCCACCGCGCATGGCGACGACGTGGACCGGCCGGTGAAGAAATCGGACGGGTCCTGGACCTATTTCGCGCCGGACATCGCCTATCACTGGGACAAGATCGAGCGCGGCTTCGACGCGCTGATCGACGTGTTCGGCGCCGACCATGGCGGCTATGTCAAGCGCATGACCGCGGCGGTGAAGGCGCTGTCGAACGGCCGCGTGCCGCTGGACGTCAAGCTGATCCAGCTGGTCAAGCTGTTCAAGAACGGCGAGCCCTTCAAGATGTCCAAGCGCGCCGGCACCTTCGTCACCCTGCGCGACGTGGTCGAGCAGGCGGGGGCCGACGTCACCCGCTTCCACATGCTGACGCGCAAGAACGACGCGGCGCTGGATTTCGATTTCGACAAGGTTCTGGAGCAGTCCAAGGACAATCCGGTCTGGTATGTGCAATACGCAAGCGCCCGGGTGAACTCGGTGCTGAACAAGGCCGCCGGGATGGGCGTCGATATCTCGGATGCGGCGCTGGCCGGGGCGGATCTGGCCCGGCTTTCGCATCCCGCCCAGCTGGAGCTGGCCCGGAAAGTTGCAGAATGGCCACGCACCGTCGAAATCGCCGCCCGCGCGCATGAGCCGCACCGGATCGCGTTTTTCCTGTATGACATCGCCTCCGAGCTGCATTCGCTGTGGAACCGCGGCAATGACGAAGCCGCCCTGCGCTTCCTGCAAGAGGGCGATGCTGCGGCCACGGCGGCGAAAATCGCGCTGGCGCGGTCCGTCGGCGTTGTCATTTCGGCCGGTCTTGGTATCTTGGGGGTGACTCCGGCCAAAGAAATGCGCTGAAAAACGGCGCCCTGCCGGGGGACGAGCAGATAAACGAGCAGCGTCGGGACAACCGGCAGGCAGGCAGGAATGACGGTAGTGGATTTCCGCTCTTCGGGCGGGTTTGACGGGTCGCAGCCGGGCAGGCTGTCGCATGACTATCCCCATGGCCAGGGCCATCAGGGCTATCAGGACGATTGGCAAGAGGACGGCTGGGACGGTCACGCCTATGACGCCCATGCCGGGCCCCTGGCCGAATCGCCCTCGCTTCTGGGGCGGCTGTCGCGGCTGACGCATTACCTGGGCGCGCTGATCTCGGTCGGGCTGATCGTGATCCTGGCGGTCTGGGGCTTCAAGCTGGTGGTGCGCGACGTCTCGGGCGTGCCGGTGATTCGCGCCATCGAGGGCGAGGCCCGCACCGCGCCCGACAATCCGGGCGGCGAGCTGACCGAGCGGACCGGCCTTGCGGTGAACTCGGTCGCCGCCGGCGCCGAGCCCGCCCGGGTGGACCGCGTGGCCATCGCGCCGCCGGCGACGCCCCTGGACGGGCAGGACGTGCCCATGGGCGAGCTGGGCGCCACCGCGCAGGAGCCCTCGCACCCGGTCGAGCTGCCGTTGATCGAGGAAACCGCGCGCGTCATCGCCCGACCCGACGGCGAGACTCTCGTCGAACCCGACGCGGTCGAGAATGCGGTGATCTCGGATGCCCCGGCGGTCGATGCGCCGGTGAACGAGATGGTGACCGATCTGGCAGGCAACGAGACCCGCGACATCGCCATCACCACGGCGCTGGCCGAGGCGGGCGCCGCCCCGGCCCCCGGCGCCATCGCGAAATCGCCGCGCCCCGCGCCGCGTCCGCGCCGCGTGGCCGCCAGCAATGCCGCCGCCCCGGCGCCGGCGCCGACCCCGGCTGCCGCCGAAAGCCGCCCGGCCGCGGCGCCCGATGCCCCGGCGCCCGCCGCCCCCCAGGCCCCGGCCCAGGTCGCCTCGGGCGCGCCGCTGGTGCAGATCGGCGCCTTTGACAGCGATGCGCTGGCCAAGGGCGAATGGAACCGCGTCTCGGGCAAGTTCGGCGCGCTTTTCGCCGGCAAGGGCATGGTGGTGCAGGAGCACAAGGCCAATGGCCGCACCTTCTGGCGGCTGCGCGCCTCGGGCTTCGCCTCGCGCGACGAGGCGCGGCGCTTCTGCGCGGCGCTGATCGCCGAGGGCGTGGACTGCATTCCCGCCGCGGCGAAATGAGCCGCTGAGATGACCGGCGCCACCATCCTCGGCGGCATCGCCGGCCCGGACCTGAGCCGGGCCGAGCGCGATTTTTTCCGCGCCGCCGATCCCTGGGGCTTCATCCTGTTCGCGCGCAATGTCGACACGCCGGACCGCCTGCGCCGGCTGACCGACGCGCTGCGCGAGACGGTGGGCCGCGACGCCCCGGTGCTGATCGATCAGGAGGGGGGGCGCGTGCAGCGCATGCGCGCGCCGCACTGGACCGACTGGCCGGCGCCGCTGGATCAGGCTGGGCGCGGCGAGCGGGCGATCTGGCTGCACCATCACCTGCTGGCGCAGGAATTGCGCGCCGTGGGCATCGACGCGGATTGCGCCCCCGTGCTCGACATCGCCCGCGACGACACCCATCCCTTCCTGCGGAACCGCTGCCTCGGCCCGGATGCCGATACGGTGATCCGCCTGGGCCGCGCCGCCGCCCAGGCGATGCTGGCCGCCGGGGTGCTGCCGGTGGTCAAGCACATGCCGGGCCATGGCCGGGCGCGGGTGGACAGCCACAAGGACCTGCCGGTGGTCGAGGCTGGGCTGGACGAGCTGCGCGCCACGGATTTCGCCCCGTTCCGGGCGCTGGCCGACCTGCCGATGGCGATGACCGCGCATATCCGCTTTACCGCCATCGACGATGCGCCCGCGACCGCCTCGGCCGCGGTGATCGACCTGATCCGGCGCGAGATCGGCTTTGACGGGCTGCTGATGTCGGACGATATCGGCATGCAGGCGCTGTCGGGCAGCCCGGCCGAACGCGCCGCCGCCACCATCGCCGCCGGCTGCGACCTGGTGCTGTCCTGCAACGAAACGCCGGCGCAGATGGAGGAGATCGTCGCCGCGGCCGGGAGCATGTCCCCCCGCGCCGCCCTGCGGGCCGAGGCGGCGCTGGCCCTGCGCCGCGCGCCCCTGGCCGGGGACACCGCCGCGCTGCGGGCCGAACTGGCGGCGCTTGGCGGGCTGGCGGCCTGATCGGTTGACTAAGCCCGGGCATTGGCGGATTCTGCGCAGACCCATCTGCCCGGAAGCGTCATGACCAAGGTGCCCTATCTGACCCCCGTGCCCGACCCGCTTCCCGATACCGGGCCGGCGCCGCATCTGCCGGGGCTGGCGCCGCAGCCGGCGGCCGAGCGCCGCGCCGAGGAGGTGCTGGTCGTCGACGTCTCGGGCTTCGAGGGGCCGCTGGACCTGCTCTTGACGCTGTCGCGCACGCAGAAGGTCGACCTGATGCAGATCTCGGTGCTGGAGCTTGCCGACCAGTATCTGGCCTTCGTCGAGGAGGCGCGGGCGCTGCGCATCGAGCTGGCGGCGGATTACCTGGTCATGGCGGCCTGGCTCGCCTATCTGAAATCACGCCTGCTGCTGCCGCCGGATCCCGAGGCTGAAGGGCCCTCCGCCGAAGAGCTGGCGGCGCATCTGGCCTTCCAGCTGGAACGGCTGAACGCCATGCGCGAGGCGGCGGCGCGGCTGATGGCCCGCAACCGGCTGGGGCAGGACCGCTTTGCGCGCGGCGCGCCGGAAACCGTGGCCCGCCAGCGCCAGGTCGCCTGGCAGGCCGGGCTGATCGACCTGATGCGCGCCTATGCCCGGCTGCGCACCCGCGACGAGTTCCGGCCCTATGCCTTCGACCGCCGCGACGTCTTTACCATGGAACAGGCGCTGGACCGGGTGCGCGGGCTGATCGGCTTCGCCGGCGACTGGACCGCGCTTTCCACCTTCCTGCCCGACGGCTGGGAGACCGATCCGCAGCGTCGCCGCTCGGCCACCGCTGCGACCTTCGCCGCCACGCTGGAACTGGCGCGGCAGGGCGCGGTCGAGATCGCCCAGGCCGGCACCTTCGCCCCGATCACCATCCGCAGGCGCCCGCAATGAGCCAGGACAAGACCGCCGCCGACCCGCAGCGTTTCCCGCCGCCGCCGCTGGCCGAGCAGGAGCGCATGATCGAGGCCGTCCTGTTCGCCTCGGCCGCGCCGATGAGCCAGCGCGAGATCGCCGCGCGCCTGCCGGCTGGCTGCGACGTGGCCGAGGCGCTGCAGGCCCTGCGCGCCCGCTACGAAGGGCGGGGGGTGCAGCTGGCGCGGGTCGGCGATGCCTGGGCGTTTCGCACCGCCGCCGATCTGGGCTTCCTGATGCAGGAAAGCGTGGTGGAAAGCCGCCGCCTGTCGCGCGCCGCGACCGAGACGCTGGCGATCATCGCCTATCACCAGCCCGTCACCCGCGCCGAGATCGAGGAGATCCGCGGCGTCGCCGTCAGCCGCGGCACGCTGGACCAGCTGATCGAGCTGGACTGGGTCCGTGTGGGCCGTCGCCGCCAGACCCCCGGCCGGCCGGTGACCTTCGTGGTGACCGAGACCTTCCTGGACCATTTCGGCCTGGAAAGCGCCCGCGACCTGCCGGGCCTGGCGGAGCTGCGGGCGGCGGGCCTGCTGGAATCGCGTCCGACCGGCGAGGAGATGGCGCCGGGCCTGTTCCGCGACGAGGACGGCGAGGAGAGCGCAGCCATGGCCGAGGATCTGTTCGAAGACGAATGAAGATCGGGACGTAACGCAATGAACATGAACCAGTTCATCAATATGCTGACCCGCATGGTCGCCCGGCGGCTGCTGAACTGGGGCATCCGGCGGGCGACTGCGCCAAAGCCCGGCGCGCCGCGGAACCCGCAGCAGAAAAGCCGCGACAAGGCTGCGCGCGAGGCGGCGAAGCGTGCCCGCCAGGCGGCGCGCATCACCCGGCGGATGCGGTAAAGGGGGCTCTGCCCCCGTCGCGCTGGCGCGCGACTCCCCCGGGATATTTGGGCAAGAAAGAAGGCCGGTCCGGGGGCGCGGCGCTAGGCGAATTGCTTGGCGAGCTTCAGACCCTGGCCCTGGTAGTTCGAGGCGATGCCGCTGCCATAGAGCCGGTCGGGGCGGGCGGCCATGCGCTCATAGACCAGCCGGCCGACGACCTGGCCATGTTCCAGCGCGAAGGGCGCCTCGTGGCAGCGCACCTCGAGCACGCCGCGCGCGCCTTGTCCCGCCGCGCCATGGCCGAAGCCGGGGTCGAAGAAGCCGGCGTAATGCACCCGGAATTCGCCCACCATGGCCAGGTAGGGCGCCATCTCGGCGGCGTAATCGGGCGGGATCGCCACCGATTCGCGGCTGACCAGGATATAGAAGGCGCCGGGGTCGAGGATCAGTTGCCCGTCCGTGGTGCGCAGCGCGTCCCAGAAGTCGCGGGCCTGATAGGCGCCGATGCGGTCGAGGTCGATGACGCCGCTATGCGGCCGGGCGCGGTAGCCGACCAGATCCCCCGCCGCGGGGCGCAGATCGACCGAGAAGCCCAGGCCGTCGTCGATCAGCGCCTCGCCGGTGACCAGGGGCTCGGCGGCATGCAGGTCGCGCAGCTCGGCATCCGTCAGCACCGCCTGGCCTTGCCGCAGCCGCAGCTGGTTCAGCCGCATGCCGGGCCGCACCAGAACCGAGAAGCTGCGCGGGCAGATCTCGGCATAGATCGGGCCGTCATAGCCCTCGGGCAGGCGGTCGAATTCGGTGCCCTCGTCGGTGACCAGCCGCGTCAGCAGGTCGAGCCGCCCGGTCGAGCTTTTGGCGTTGGCGACCGCGTCGAGGCTGGCGGGCAGCGACAGCCGCTCCATCAGCGGGACCAGATAGACGCAGCCCTTTTCCAGCACCGCGCCCTCGGTGAGGTCCATGCGGTGCATCTCGAAATCCTTGAGCCGGTCGCTGACCTTGCGGCCGCGCCCGGCCAGGAACGAGGCGCGCAACCGCCAGGCGGTCGCCCCCAGCCGCAGGTCGAGGCTGGCGGGCTGGACCTGTTCGGGCAGGATCGGCTGGTCCGCCGAGATCGCGCCGCTGGCGATCAGCTGGCGCAGGGACGAATCGGGAAGCACACCGTTCACGCGAAACCCTTTCGGCAAAAGGAAACGCCCACCCCTGGACGGGGATGGGCGTTTTCGGAATGGTCGGGCCGGCGAGATTCGAACTCGCGGCCTTCCGCCCCCCAGACGGACGCGCTAACCAGGCTGCGCCACGGCCCGACGAGGGGCATATAGAGCGAAGCGGGCCGCCAGCACAAGGGGCGAAGCACGGAAATTTCGGCAGGAATTTCGATTGCGGTGGTCGGGCCGCCGCTTGCGGCTGCTGGGCGGCCGGTCATGCGGGTCAGCGGGGGGCCGACAGCGCGTCGCGCAGGGTTTTCGCCCCTTCGGGCAGAGACTTGCCTTGCAGCTCATGCAGGCGCAGCGCCAGCGCGGTGGAGGCGAGCCGGCCCAGCCAGTCGTCGGGCGCGGGACCGGCCGCCGGGACGAGGGCGGCGAAAAGCGGCAGCGATTCCGGTGCGGATGGCGGGGGGGAAGGCTGTCTGGCGGGCCGCTGCGGCGCAGGGGGCGAAGCCGGGGCAGGGGGTTCGGCCGCGCGGGGCGGGGCCAGGCGCACGGCCGGGGCCGGGCGCTGGGACGGGGCGGCATCGCCCAGGGTCTCGCCCAGGCGGGCGGCGCCGATCTCGCGCAGGGCGGTGCCCCGGTCGGCGGCGATCAGCCGCTTTGCGCCGCGGATGCTGAGCCCTTCCTCGCGCAGGACCTGGCACAGACCCGCCGCCAGCCGGACATCGTCAGGCCGGTAATAGCGGCGCCCGTCGGCGCGTTTCACCGGCGCGAGCTGCGTGAATTGCGATTCCCAATAGCGCAGCACATGCGGCGCGACGCCCACGAGGCGCGAGACCTCTCCGATGGATCTGAAGGCGTCGGGGGACTTGCTCATCAGCCCTTGCGCCTGTTCCCTGCCGCCACGCGATCCTTCATCAGATGCGACGGCCGGAAGGACAGCACCCGGCGGGGCGTGATCGGTACCTCTTCCCCGGTCTTGGGATTGCGGCCGATGCGCTCGTTCTTGTCGCGGATCGAAAACGTGCCGAAAGACGATATCTTGACCTGCTCGCCGCGCACCAGCGCGTCCGAGATATGGCCAAGCACGCTTTCGACAAGCTGGGCCGATTCGTGGCGGGACAGACCCACCTCACGGAACACGGCCTCGGCCAGGTCCATGCGGGTCAGGGTAGAGTCGCTCATCTCGGAAACCTCTCGAATGCTGCGAAGGATGATTTCTTTACGGCGCCGAGTCAACAACCCCGACCCGATTCCGTTCCCTCAACGGCCGATTTTGTCCCGCATTATTCGCGCCTTACCGGCAAGACCCCGCGCAAGCAGCCCCGCAGCCCGCTTGGAAATGCGGCAATGCGCGCCTATCTTGAGGACGAAGGACAGGCGGGACCGGAAGGATATGGCTGGCGGCTGGGCGCGCGACGACGCGGTGAACGAACAGATCGAGGTCTCGACGCAGGAGGCCATCGAGCGCATGCGGCTGCGCAATGCGCAGGCCGGCGCGCGGGAAAGCGCAGACTTCTGCGAGGAATGCGACGAGCCGATTCCCGAGGCCCGGCGGCAGGCGATTCCGGGCGTGCGGCTTTGCGTCGACTGCCAGTCCGGCCGCGACAGGGCCTGGCGGCCGGCCGGAGGGATCAATCGGCGCGGGTCGAAGGATTCGCAGCTGAAATAACGGCTTACCAGCGCAGGACGACGGAACCCCAGGCGAGGCCGCCGCCGATCGCCTCGGCCACCAGCACGTCGCCGGGCTGGAAGCGGCCTTCGGCATTGGCCACGGAAAGCGCCAGCGGGATCGAGGCCGCCGAGGTGTTGCCATGGTCGGCGACCGTCAGCACCACCTTTTCCATCGGCAGATGCATGCGCTTGGCCGTGGCCTCGATGATGCGCAGATTGGCCTGGTGCGGCACCAGCCAGCCCACCTGCTCGGCGGTCAGCCCGGCCTTGTCCAGCGCGCGATGCGCGGTGTCGGCCAGCTTCTCGACCGCGTGGCGGAACACCAGGTTGCCCTGCATGCGCAGATGCCCGGCCGTGCCGGTCGAGGCGACGCCGCCATCGACATAGAGCAGGTCGCGATACTGCCCGTCGCTGTTCAGGTCGGTGGCGAGAATGCCGCGGTCCTGCGAGGTGCCGGCGCCCTCGGCCGCTTCCAGCAGCACGGCGCCGGCGCCGTCGCCGAAAAGCACGCAGGTGCCGCGGTCGCTCCAGTCCATGATGCGGCTGAAGGTCTCGGCGCCGATGACCAGCACGCGCTCGGCCAAGCCCGAACGGATCATCGCATCGGCATTGGCCAGCGCATAGACGAAGCCGGCGCAGACCGCCTGCAGGTCATAGGCGAAGCCGCCGCGCATGCCCAGGCCCGCCTGCACCATGGTCGCGACCGAGGGGAAGGTCAGGTCGGGGGTCGAGGTCGCCACGATCACCGCATCGACCTGCCCGGCCTCGATGCCCGCATCGGCCAGCGCCGCCTGCGCCGCCCGGATGGCCAGGTCACTGGTGCCCTGGTCCTCGGCGGCGAAATGGCGCCGCTCGATGCCGGTGCGGGCGCGGATCCATTCGTCGCTGGTGTCCAGCTTGTCCTCGAACCAGCTGTTCTCGACCACGCGTTCGGGCAGGTAATGGCCGGTTCCCCGGACGATCGCACGCCGCATCAGGACGCCTCGCTTTCCTTGCTGCCGTTGATTTGGCTGGCCGCCGCGACGGATTGCGCCACGCGCGCCGCCAGCCGGTCCTGGAAGCCGGATTGCGCCAGCCGGAAGGCCAGCTTGATCGCCGCCGAGACACCGGTCGCATCGGCCGAGCCGTGCGATTTCACCACCGTCCCGTTCAGTCCCAGGAAGACGCCGCCATTGACGCGGCGCGGGTCGATGCGCTTTTGCAGCCGCTTGAGCGAGCCCATGGCCAGAAGCGCCGCGAATTTCGACATCACCGACTTGCCGAAGGCTTCCTTCAGCAGTTCGCCCACCAGCTTCGCCGTGCCCTCGCCGGTCTTCAGCGCGACATTGCCGGTGAAGCCGTCGGTTACGATCACATCGACGCGGGCCGAGGGCAGGTCGCCGCCCTCGACGAAGCCGACATAGTCGAAATTCGCCGCCTGCGCCGTGGTGGGGATGAGTTCATGGGCCTGCTTGAGCTCGGGCCGGCCCTTGTGTTCCTCGGTGCCGACGTTCAGCAGGCCGACGCGCGGCCGCTCCAGCCCGAAGCCGTTGCGGGCATAGGAGGCGCCCATCAGCGCATAGGTCAGCAGGTCCTGCGCATCGGCGCGGATATCGGCGCCCACATCCAGCATGACGTTGAAGCCCTGCGGATTGCGCGACGGCCAGAGGCAGGCGATGGCGGGGCGGTTCACGCCGGGCAGCTTGCGCAGCCGCAGCATCGAGAGCGCCATCAGCGCGCCGGTATTGCCGCAGGACACGGCGGCGGTCGCCTCGCCCTGGCGCACCGATTCGAGGGCTGACCACATCGAGGTGCCCTCGCCCTTGCGCAGCACCTGGCTGGGCTTGTCGTCCATGGTCACGACGCCGGCCGCGTCGCGGATGTCGCAACGCTGCAGCAGATCGCCGCGGCGGCCGATCAGCCGCTGCAGCTCGGCCTGCGGGCCGTGGACGATGAAACGGATATCGGGATTCTTCCCGGCGCTTTCGGCCATGCCGGCGACCACCGTCGCCGGACCCCGGTCGCCGCCCATCGCGTCGACCGAGATCACCACGCCGCCCCCGTCGCCAGGGGCGCGAGGCAGAGTGCTGGAATCTGCCGAAGCCATATCCGCGGTCGGTCCGCTCAGGCCGCGTCTTCGTCCAGATCGACCTCATTGGCCTGCGCCACGACCTCGCGGTCGGCATAATGGCCGCAGGAGGGGCAGACGTGATGCGGGCGCTTCAGCTCGCCGCAGTTCGAGCATTCGTTCGGGTTGCCGGCGACGAGCGCATCATGCGAACGGCGCATGTTGCGGCGGGAGCGGGTAACTCGGTTCTGAGGGACGGCCATGTCTCAACCTCAAGTGGTTCGGGGGGCAACCCGGCTGGGCGGCCCCGGATTCGGTGTTCGTGTCTGGGGCGGGCATAGGCCACTGGAGCGTTGGCCGCAAGACGCGAAAACGGGTCGCAGAGCGGGGGCCGCGGTCCGGGATTCCCCCGCCGGTCGAATGAAGGCGGCAAAATAGCGGGATTTCTGCATTTCGCAAGGGGAATCTGCAAGAGAAGCGGCGCATGCGCGCCGCTGCCTCCGGCGGGGATATTTGGGCAAGAAAGAAGCCGGGCGCCGGGGGGCGCGGCGGGTTCAGCGGCCGAGCTTGGCATGGACCTCGTCGAGGTCGATCTCGTTCTTCGGCAGCTTGTTGTCGGGGTCGTCGAAGTCGTATTTGAAGAGCTGGAAATCCTTCTTGTAGATTTCCCAGACCAGATGCCGCGACAGGTCGTCGAAATAATCGCTGACCTTGTGGGCGCGCTTGGGGCCGTGGCCTTCGGATTCGTTGAACTTGGGCACGTCGTTGACGTCGAGCCTGACCGGGGTCGGCGCGGCATCCAGCACCTTCTGCATGCCCTCGTTGAACTTCTCGGTGAAGAAGATCTGGTCGTAGCGGCCGCCGTTCACGATGAAGGTCGAGATATGGCCGGACATGGCCGACCAGTGGATGTCCGGCTCCATCGGCCGGCGCCAGCGGATGGTGTCGCGCGCAAACAGCAGGAAGCGGCGGAAGCTGGCGACCTGGTCGAATTCGAAGCCGTTCTCCGGGCTGCCCACGTCGACGCCGTAGCGCTGCATCAGCTGCGGCACGAGATTGCCGCGGTAACGCTTGCCGTTCCTCTGGATGCCGGCGATCTTGTCGAAGAACGAGGACAGGATGCGCGCATAGGGATTCCTGACGCAGGTGAAGGTCAGCGCCTTGTGTGCCTTGACGTTGCTTTCGATGAGCTGCTGGCTTTCGGGCTGGTTCCATTTGTGCAGCCCGCTGGTGGAATCGTGGATGTCGCCGTCGAAATAGCGGCCATGGTCGGAATAGAACATGATCTGCCCGATCGAGGAACAGGCGCATTTCGGGACGACGCGATAGACCATGCTTTCGCTTTCCGTCATCCAGGTTCCTGGAAAACCCATAACTCTCATTCCCTTCAAAAAAACTGCGCCGGCCGGGGCGGGCTCGGCCGGGTTGCCCCTGCGGCCAAAATCGGTAAGGACACAAAGCAAATCAGCGGCAGAGATTCAACCTGCTGTGGAGCATGCGCCGGCGCGAACCGGAGGGGATGGCTGTATCGATGGCACGGATTGCCTTCATTCTGCTCTGCCACAAGGATCCCAAGGGCGTGGTGGCGCAGGCACGCCGGCTGACGGCCTCGGGCGATTACGTGTCGATCCATTTCGACGGCCGCGCCAAGCCCCGGGATTTCGAGCTGATCCGCGCGGCCCTGGCCGACAACCCCTCGGTCGCCTTCGCGCAGCGGCGCTGGAAATGCGGCTGGGGCGAATGGTCGCTGGTCGGCGCCACGCTGGAGGCGGTGCGCGCCGCCGTCGTCGCCTTTCCGCAGGCCACGCATTTCTACATGCTGTCGGGCGACTGCATGCCGATCAAGTCGGCGGAATATGCCCATGCCTTCCTGGACGCCGAGGATTGCGACTATATCGAGAATTTCGACTTCTTCGAATCGGACTGGATCAAGACCGGCTTCAAGGAAGAGCGGCTGATCTACCGGCACTGGTTCAACGAGCGGACGCGGAAATGGCTGTTCTATGCCAGCTACGACCTGCAGAAGCGCCTGGGCCTGACCCGGCCGGTGCCCGCCGACATCCAGGTGATGATCGGGTCGCAATGGTGGTGCCTGCGCCGCCAGACGGTCGAGAAGGTGCTGGATTTCTGCGCCACCCGCCCGGACGTGCTGCGGTTTTTCTCGACCACCTGGATCCCCGACGAGACCTTCTTCCAGACCATCGTGCCGCATGTCGTGCCGCGGAAGGAAATCCGGGCCCGCACGCTGACCTATCTGATCTTCACCGATTACGGGATGCCGGTCACCTTCTATAACGACCATTACGACCTTCTGGTCGGGCAGGACTATCTGTTCGCGCGCAAGATCAGCCCCGAGGCGATCCGGCTGCGCGAGCGGCTGGGCGCGCTTTGGGCGGCGCGCGGGGTGCATTTCCCGATCTCGAACGAGGCGACCGGGCTCTTTCGCTTCCTGACCGCCCGGGGCCGGGTCGGGCGGCGCTTCGGCCAGCGGTTCTGGGAGGCCGAGGGCAGCCTGGGCCGGGCCAATACGCTGCTGCTGGTGGTGGCCAAGAAATGGCATGTCGCCAAGCGCCTGACCGCGGCGATCCGGACGCAGACCCCGATCCCGGCGGTGGATTTCGTCTTCAACGAGCATCGGGCGCATCTGCCCGATCTGGGTGGGGTCGAGACCACCATCGAGAAGCGCGACCGGCATCGGCGGGCGCTGATCCGGCTGCTGTTCGAGCATTTCGAATCGAACCGGCTGGTGCTGTGCCTGGACCCTTCGGCGCTGCATCTGATCCAGGACCTGACCTCGGACAAGGCCGACACCCGGCTGCTGCTGATCGATTCGCGTTTCGACGACGATTATCTGCGCGGCCATATCGCCCGGGTGGGCCTGGCCGGGGCCGAGACCGCGCCCGAGGTGATCGAGCGGCTGCTGCCGACGGTGCGCGCCGACCTGGAGCACGAGGCCGAGCGGCTGCGCGACATGGATTTCGCCGGTTTCCACGCCATCGCCCCCTGGCGCCCGCCCGAGGAGAACGCCGCGCAGCTGGCGCGTTTCCTGGACGTGCCGGCCACGGCCGCGCTGGCGCTGGCCCGGACCGAATACCTGTTCGACGATTGAGGAGAGAACCGCCATGCCCGCCTATGACGACAGCAACATCTTCGCCCGCATCCTGCGCGGCGAGATCCCCAATGATACCGTGCTGGAGACCGAGCATACGCTGGTCTTTCGCGACATCCGGCCGCAGGCGCCGGTGCATGTGCTGGCGATCCCCAAGGGCGCCTATGTCAGCTATGACGATTTCGCCGCGAACGCCTCGGAAGCCGAGATCGTGGATTTCCACCGCGCCGTGGCGAAAGTGACCCGCGAGCTGGGCGTGGCGCTGGACGGCGGCCGGGGCTTCCGCGCCATCACCAATGCCGGGCCGGACGGCGTGCAGGAGGTGCCGCATTTCCACATGCACATCCTGGGCGGCCGCCCGATGGGCCGCATGGTTCAGCCGGGCTGAGGCGCGGGGCGCGAGGTCAGCTGGACGAAGACATCCTCGAGGTCCGGCGCCTCGACCGCGACGTCGCGGATCGCCAGCCCGGCTTCGCGCAGCGCGTCGATCAGCCGGTCCGCCGGGATGCGCGAGGGCGCGTAGCTGAGGGCGAGCCGGCCGTCGCCGCGCCGCTCGGCCCGCACGCCTTCGGGCAGGGCGGGCAGGGCGCGGCCTTCGCCGGTATCGACCACCAGCGTCTTGGAATCGGCCCGGCCGAGCAGGGCGGCGGTATTCTCGCACAGGATCAGCGCGCCGTGGTCGATGATGGCGATGCGGTCGCACATCTCTTCGGCCTCTTCCAGGTAATGCGTGGTCAGGATGATGGTCATGCCCTGGTCGTTCAGCCGCCGCACGTTGCGCCACAGCATCTCGCGCAGCTGGATGTCGACGCCCGCCGTCGGTTCGTCCAGCACGAGGATCTGCGGCCGGTGCACCAGCGCCTTGGCCAGCAAGAGCCGCCGCTTCATGCCGCCCGAGAGGTGGCGCGAATAGCTTTCCGCCTGATCCGTCAGCCCGACCAGCTCCAGCAGCCCGTCGGTCCAGCGCTCGCGCTTCGGCACGCCGTAGAGGCCGGCCTGCACCTCGAGGCTGGCGCGCGGGGTCAGGAACGGGTCGATGTTCAGCTCCTGCGGCATGACGCCGATGGCGGCGCGGGACTGGCGCGGGTTCACGTCCTGGTCGAAGCCCCAGATCGTCACCCGGCCCGCGGTCTTGCGCACCAGCCCGGCCAGGATGTTGATCGTGGTGGACTTGCCGGCGCCGTTCGGGCCCAGCAGGCCGAAGATCGAGCCGGCGGGAATCGCCAGGTCCAGCCCCTTCAGCGCATGTTTCGCCGGCGCCTTGCCGGCGGCGGCATAGGTCTTGGTCAGACCTCTGATTTCGATGGCGTTCGGACTGCTTGCGGGGGCTGGCATCGGCTCTTCGCGTTCATTATGATCGCCGCCGGTTTAACCGCGTTTGTCGTCAAAGCTCAAGGAACCGCCATGACCATCCCGGCCCCCGAGATCCAGACCGTCACCTCGTGGAAGGTCGCCTGCGACGGCGACGAGGCGCGGGGACTGGGCCATCCGCGCGTCTGGCTGGCCATTCCGCAGGATACCGGCTGGGTCGAATGCGGCTATTGCGACAAGCGCTTCGTCATCGACCGCGAACACGCGCACGACGATCACTGATCGCGCGCCATGGCGGCCTGGTTGGGGTGGTGCGGTTGCCGCGCCTCCGGCGGGGGTATTTGTGAAACAGTGAAGGCGGGGGCGGTCTTGGCCCGGTCGGCGCTTCGTGGCAGTAAGGGGCCTTGGACGCTGGCAGAAGGATGAGGCGCAGATGACGGACGGATTCGGCAAGGGCCATCACCTGCATCTGATCGACGGCTCGGCCTTCATCTTTCGCGCCTATCATGCGTTGCCGCCCTTGACCCGGCGCTCGGACGGGCTGCCCATCGGCGCGGTGGCCGGGTTTTGCAACATGGTCTGGAAGTATCTGCAGGACGGCAAGGGTTCGGACCAGCCGACCCATGCGGCGGTGATCTTCGACCATTCGGCGCGGACGTTCCGCAACGATATCTATCCGCTCTACAAGGCCAACCGGCCCGAGCCGCCCGAGGATCTGCGGCCGCAATTCCCCCTGACCCGCGAGGCGACGCGCGCCTTCAACATCGCCTGCATCGAGACCGAGGGCTTCGAGGCCGACGACATCATCGCAAGCCTCGCCTGCCAGGCGCGGGATGCCGGCGGGCGGGTGACGATCATTAGCAGCGACAAGGACCTGATGCAGCTGGTCGGCGGCGGGGTCGAGATGATGGACCCGATCAAGGGCAAGCCCATCGGCCCGGACGAGGTGCGCGAGAAATTCGGCGTCGGGCCCGAGCGGGTGGTGGACGTGCAGGCCCTGGCCGGCGATTCCATCGACAACGTGCCGGGCGCGCCGGGGATCGGCATCAAGACCGCCGCGCAGCTGATCCAGGAATATGGCGATCTGGAAAGCCTGCTGGCGCGGGCGGAGGAGATCCGGCAGCCCAAGCGCCGCCAGACCCTGATCGACCATGCCGAGCAGATCCGCATCTCGAAGCGGCTGGTCGAGCTGGATTGCCGCATGGCGCTGGATTTCAGCCTGGAGAGCCTGGAGATCCGCGAGCCCGATCCCGAGGCGCTGCTGGAATTCCTGACCCGGATGGAGCTGCGCACCCTGACCAAGCGCGTGGCCGAACGGTTCGGGACCGAGGCGCCGACCCTGGCCGAGGTGGCGGCGCCCGCGGCCGCCGCGGCCGATGCCGAGCCGGCCGTGCCCGCCGCCGCGCTGCCGGCCATCGACCGCGGCCTTTACGTCACCATCCGCGACGAGGCAGTGCTGGCCGCGTGGCTGGCCGAGATCGCCGAGACCGGCGTGGTCGCCATCGACACCGAGACCACCGGGCTGGACGAGATGCAGGCCGAGTTGGTGGGTGTCTCGCTGTGCACCGGGCCGGGGCGGGCGGCCTATCTGCCGCTGGGCCATGTCGACGGCGCCGCCGACCTCTTCGGCTCGGGTGCGCGGGCCGAGGGGCAGATGGATCTGGAGCGCGCGCTGGCGATGCTCAAGCCGGTGCTGGAGGATCCCTCGGTGCTGAAGATCGGCCAGAACATCAAGTATGACTGGAAGGTGCTGGCCCGCCACGGCATCCGCATGGCGCCCTTGGACGACACCATGCTGCTGTCCTATGCGCTGAATGCCGGGGCGCATAACCACGGCATGGACGAGCTGGCGGACCTGTATCTGGGCCATCGCTGCCTGCCGATCAAGGACCTGATCGGCTCGGGCAAGGCGCAGATCAACTTCTCGCAGGTTGCGATCGACAAGGCCAGCGAATATGCCGCCGAGGATGCCGAGGTGACCTGGCGGCTCTGGCATTACCTGCGCCCGAGGCTGGCGCCGAACCATGTGACCACCGCCTATGAGCGGCTGGAGCGGCCGATGATCGGCGTGCTGGCCGATATGGAGATGGCCGGCATCCGCATCGATTCCGAGCATCTCAAGCGCATGTCCAACGCCTTTGCGCAGAAGATGGCTGGGCTGGAGGCCGAGATCCACGAACTGGCCGGCGGTCCCTTCAACGTCGGCAGCCCCAAGCAGCTGGGCGAGATCCTGTTCCAGCGCATGGGCCTGGCCGGCGGCAAGCAGGGCAAGACCGGCGCCTTTTCCACCGGCGCCGAGGTGCTGGAGGACCTGGCCGCCGAGGGCCACGAACTGCCCGCCCGGGTGCTGGACTGGCGGGCGATCTCGAAGCTGAAATCGACCTATACCGATGCGCTGCCCCTGCATGTGAACCCCGAGACCGGGCGCGTGCACACCTGCTATTCCATCGCGGGCGCACAGACCGGGCGGCTGGCCTCGACCGATCCGAACCTGCAGAACATCCCGGTCAGGACCGACGAAGGCCGGCGCATCCGCGAGGCCTTCGTCGCCGCGCCGGGGATGCGGCTGGTGAGCCTCGATTACAGCCAGATCGAGCTGCGGATCCTGGCGCATGTGGCGCAGATCCCGGCGTTGAAGCAGGCCTTCCGCGACGGCATCGACATCCATGCCATGACGGCGAGCCAGATGTTCGGCGTGCCGGTCGAGGGCATGGACCCGATGATCCGCCGCCGCGCCAAGGCGATCAATTTCGGGGTGATCTACGGCATCTCGGGCTTTGGCCTGGCGCGCAACCTGCGCATTCCGCGCGCCGAGGCGCAGAGCTTCATCGACACCTATTTCGAGCGTTTCCCCGAGATCCGCGCCTATATGGACCGCACCGTCGCCGGCGCGAAGCAGGACGGTTTCGTGCGCACGCTGTTCGGGCGGCGCATCATGACGCCGGGCATCAACCAGTCGGGACCGGCGGCCGGGGGCGCGCGGCGCGCCGCAATCAACGCTCCGATTCAGGGCGCGGCGGCCGACATCATCCGCCGGGCAATGATCCGCATGCCGGAGGCGATCGCGCATCTGCCGGCCAGGATGCTGCTGCAGGTGCATGACGAGCTGGTCTTCGAGGTCGAGGAGGGCGCGGTGCCCGAGCTGATCGAGGTGGCGCGCGGCGTCATGCAGGGCGCGGCCGATCCCGCGATCCGGCTGGACGTGCCGCTGATCGTCGATGCCGGGCAGGGGCTGAACTGGGCCGAGGCGCATTGAGGGCTGGCGGTCGCGCGAGTTGCGCGGCCGCATGGGTATTTGGGGAACGAAGAAGCCGGCGAGGGAACGGGATGGGCCATTCGCATTCGCATTCGCATGACGGCGGGCACGGCCATGCGCATCTGCCGGGCGGGGCGGGTGACGGCACCATCCTGGTCGCGGTGGTGGTCAACCTGGCGCTGACCGGGGCGCAGATCATCGGCGGCTATGTCGCGGATTCCACGGCGCTGATCGCGGACGGGGTGCATAATCTCTCGGATGCGCTGGCCTTGGTGCTGGCTTTCGGCGCCCGGCGGCTGGCGCGGCGGCCCGCTAGCCCCGACATGAGCTATGGCTGGGGCCGGGCCGAGATCGTCGCGGCCTTCGTCAACTACATCGCGCTGATCGCGGTCTCGGTCTGGCTGGGGATCGAGGCGCTGGGCCGGCTGATCGAGCCGCCGCAGGTCGCGGGCGGGCTGGTCATGGCGCTGGCGGGCTTTGCGCTGCTGGTGGACATGGCGACCGCGGCGCTGGTCTGGCGCGCCTCGAAGGAAAGCGTGAACATCCGCGCCGCCTTCCTGCACAACCTCGCCGATGCCGCGGTTTCGGTCGCGGTGATCCTGGGCGGGGCGCTGATCTGGGCCTTCGGATGGAATCTCGCCGATCCGGTGCTGACGCTGCTGATCTCGGCGGTGATCCTGTGGCATATCGGCCGGGAGATCGGGCCGGTGATGCGCATGCTGATGCTGGCGGCCCCCGCCGGGGTGGATCACGCGGCGCTGGCCGGCGCCATGGCCGGCGTCGAGGGCGTGGCCGGCGCGCATCACCTGCACCTGTGGCAGATCGACGAGCGGCGCACGGCGCTGTCGGCGCATCTGGTCATGCGCGAGGGCGCCGATCCGGTCCTGGCGGTGCGCCGGGTCAAGGCCCTGCTGCGGCGGGATTTCGGCATCGACCATGCCACCATCGAGACCGAGCGCGCAGGCGAGGCCTGCGGCGACGACCATGCAGGCCATCGCCACTAGCGTCAGATCGCGGCGGAATGGCCCGAGGCCGCCATGTCGTAGCCGTCGAACATCCGCGCGATCATCCGGGTCAGCGGCCGGCCCTTGGGCGTGATGCGCAGGCCGGCGGCATCGGCTTCGACCATTTCGCCGAAATGCGCGGCGACCGGGGCGAGGACCCGGTCGAGGCTCTCGGCATCGAAGCCGTGGTCGCGGATGAATTCCTCGGCCCGGATCTCGAAATCGCACATCAGCGCCTCGATCATCCGCGAGCGCCAGCGGTCCTCGGCGGTGAAGGCATGGCCGCGCGTGGTCGAGAAGCGGCCGTCGCGGATCTTGCCCAGATGCGCGCCGGTGGCCGGGGCGTTCTGCGCATAGCCCTGCGGGAAGCGCGAGATCGACGAGGCGCCCAGCCCCACCAGCACCTCGGCCCGGTCGTCGGTATAGCCCTGGAAGTTGCGGCGCAGCAGCCCGGCCTTTTGCGCGCGGGCAAGCCCGTCGCCGGGGCGGGCGAAATGATCGATGCCGATCTCGTCATAGCCGTCGGCCAGGAACAGCTCGCGCGCGGTCTCGAACAGGCGCAGCCGGCCATGCGGGTCCGGCAGGGTTTCCGAGGGGATCATCACCTGCCGCTTGGCCATCCAGGGCACATGCGCATAGCCGTAAAGCGCCACGCGGTCGGGCGACAGCGCCAGGAGCTTTTGCACCGATTCGGCGATGCGGCGCGGGTCCTGATGCGGCAGGCCGTAGAGGATGTCGGCGTTCAGGCTGGCGATGCCGCGGTCGCGGATCATGTCCACGGCGCGTTTCGTCACCTCGAAGCTTTGCTCGCGGCCGATGACCTTCTGGATCTCGGGGTCGAAATCCTGCACGCCGATCGAGGCGCGGGTCAGCCCGGCCTCGGCCAAGGCGTCCATGCGCGCCTCGTCGATCTCGTTCGGGTCGATCTCGACCGAGAATTCCGCGCCCTCGGCCAGCGGGAAGCTGTCCAGTACGGCACCGGCGACCCGCCGCATCATCTCGGCCGGCATCAGCGTCGGCGTGCCGCCGCCCCAATGCAGCCGCGACAATCTGACGCCGGGCGCCAGCGCCGATTTCAGCATGTCAAGCTCGGCCAGCAGGGCCTGGGCATAGGCGCGCACCGGCTCGTCCGACTGCGTGCCCTGGGTGCGGCAGGCGCAGAACCAGCACAGCCGCCGGCAGAAGGGCACGTGCATATACAGGGAGATCGAGGCGCCGGCCGGAATCGCGGCGATCCAGTCGCGAAAGACCGGCTCGCCCACGGCGGTGGTGAAATGCGGGGCGGTGGGATAGCTGGTATAGCGCGGCACGCGCGCGTCAAACAGTCCCAGCCGCTCAAGTTGCGATTGCTGTTCCATGCTGCTATATATGCCCGGAACCCGCGCCAGGACCTTGACCCAAATCAAATGCCACAAGACGCCGCCATCTGTGCGACGCAGCAGCCCTGCGAAATTTGTCCGATTCGCTATCGGGCGGTCTGTGCGCATTGCGAAGGCGATGAGCTGACCGAACTGGAAAGCATGAAATTCTATCGCCGCTACGAGGCGGGACAGGTCGTGGTCTGGGCCGGCGACCGGATGGATTTCGTGGGCTCGGTCGTCGCCGGCATGGCCGGGCTGACCCAGCAGCTCGAAGACGGGCGCACGCAGATGGTCGGCCTGCTGCTGCCCAGCGACTTTCTGGGCCGCCCCGGGCGCGAGATCGCGGCCTATACGGTCACCGCGACCAGCGATCTGGTGCTGTGCTGTTTCCGGCGCAAACCCTTCGAGAAGCTGCTGATCGACAATCCCCGCATCGCCAGCCGCCTGCTGGAGATGACGCTGGACGAGCTTGACGCCGCCCGCGACTGGCTGCTGCTGCTGGGCCGGAAATCGGCGCGCGAGAAGATCGCCTCGCTGCTGGTGATCCTGGCCCGGCGCGAGGCCGCGCTGATCAAGCGCCGTCCCGCGGGGCGCATCACCGTGGAACTGCCGCTGACCCGCGAGGCGATGGCCGATTACCTGGGCCTGACGCTGGAGACCGTCAGCCGCCAGGTGAGCGCGCTGAAGCGCGAAGGGGTGATCGAGCTTGATGGCAAGCGACGGGTGATCGTGCCCGCCTTCGGACGGCTGGTCACGGAAAGCGGCGACGATTCGGATGGCGGGCCGCTGAGCTAGGCGGCGGCGCCGAATGCGGAACCCCCGGGCGCGATCCCCGGGGGCCTTCTTGTTGCGGCGGCGGTCAGCGCGCCATCAGCACCGGCACCTGCGCCTTTTCCAGCATGCTGCGGGTCGCGCCGCCCAGGATCGCCTCGCGGAAGCGGGAATGGCCATAGGCGCCCATCACCAGCATGTCGGCGCCGATCTCGGTGGCGCGGCGGTTCAGGATGTCGCTGATCAGCGGCAGGGTGCGGGCCAGAACCGAGATCTCGGCCTTGACCCCGTGGCGGGTCAGCATCTGGCACAGGGCGCCGCCCGGGTCAGAGCGTTCGGGACCGCTGGGCGAGGGGTCGATCACGGTGATCTCGACGCTTTCGGCGGCGATCAGCAGCGGCAGGGCGCGGCGCACCGCCGCCAGGGCCTCGTTCGATTGGTTCCAGGCGATCATGATCTTTTTGCCGAAAGGCTCTTTCAGCGCGTCCGGCACGATCAGCACCGGGGCCGAACCCTCGAACAGCGCCGCCTCGGTCACGGCCTCGGCATCGGCGGGCGCGTTCTCGCCATAGGGCCGGTTCAGCACCACCAGATCGGAATAGCGCGCCCTCATGCCGACCAGCGTCGAAAGCCCGCCGACCTGCGCCACGGCGGAATCGACCGACCAGCGGACATCCTCGGCGGAAAGCCGGGCGCGGATGCCCTCCTCGAGCTCGCTGGCCGCGGCCATGGCCTTGTCGATTGATTCCTGGAACACATAGGCCGAGGCGCCCGCGTAGTAATAGCCGCTTTGGGTATGGTCGACGCCCATGCAGAACACGTCCAGATGCGCATCCTCGCGCCGGGTCATGGCGATGGCCGAGTCAAGCTGCTTCTGCTGGCCGGGATCGGTCAGAACGGTCAGGATCGTCTTGTAGCCCATGGGCCTCTCCTTTCGGGGTGTGGCACGAGTTTGCTCGGCATCCGGCAGAATCGCAATCGCCCGCCGGCGCCGGCCGCGACATCCTGTCCGGATATTTGGGAATTTTACACCTGTTCCGTGCAAGCTGATTGACGCAGATCAAAGTCTCACGAAACCGTGCGGCTATAGAGGGACCTGTCGAAGCCGTGTCCCGCATCGCATTCCGCTGCGATTCGGCCGCCTTTCGGCGCAGGATGAAGGACAGAAATTCATGTTGGACACCATCAAGCTGATCGCGCTTGGCACGATCGCGGTTCTGGCCGCAATCGGCGCCAATTATGCGCGGCCCGATGATCCCGCCTATCTGGTGAACGCCCTGATCGTCATGCTGGCGGCGGGGTTCATGTTCATGCGGGTGCTGCGCCAGATGGGGAACGGGCAGCCCGCGCTCGACCCGCATCCCGAGACCGAATACATGGACGGCGTGGTCCGGGCCGGGGTCGTCGCCACCGCCTTCTGGGGCGTGGTGGGTTTCCTGGTCGGCGTGGTCATCGCCTTCCAGCTGGCCTTTCCGGCGCTGAACCTCAGCGACCTGACCATGGGCTACACCAATTTCGGCAAGCTCCGGCCGCTGCATACCTCGGCGGTGATCTTCGCCTTCGGCGGCAACGCGCTGATCGCGACCTCGTTCTATGTGGTGCAGCGCACCTCGGCGGCGCGGCTCTGGGGCGGCAATGCGGCCTGGTTCGTGTTCTGGGGCTACCAGCTCTTCATCGTGCTCGCGGCGACCGGCTACATTCTGGGCGCCACCCAGTCCAAGGAATACGCGGAACCCGAATGGTATGTGGACTGGTGGCTGACCGTGGTCTGGGTCGTCTATCTGGCCGTGTTCCTGGGCACCATCCTGAAGCGGAAAGAGCCGCATATCTATGTGGCGAACTGGTTCTACCTGTCCTTCATCGTCACCATCGCCATGCTGCATGTCGTCAACAACCTGGCGATCCCGGTCAGCCCCTTCGGCTCGAAATCGGTGCAGCTCTTCTCGGGCGTGCAGGACGCCATGACGCAATGGTGGTATGGCCACAACGCCGTGGGCTTCTTCCTGACCGCCGGTTTCCTGGGCATGATGTATTACTTCATTCCCAAGCAGGCCGAGCGTCCGGTCTACAGCTACAAGCTGTCCATCATCCATTTCTGGGCGCTGATCTTCCTCTATATCTGGGCCGGCCCGCACCACCTGCACTATACCGCGCTGCCCGACTGGGCCTCGACGCTGGGCATGGTGTTCTCGATCATCCTATGGATGCCCAGCTGGGGCGGCATGATCAACGGGCTGATGACTCTGTCGGGCGCCTGGGACAAGCTGCGCACCGATCCGATCATCCGCATGATGGTGGTGGCCGTCGGCTTCTACGGCATGGCGACCTTCGAGGGGCCGATGATGTCGATCAAGGCGGTGAACTCGCTGAGCCATTACACCGACTGGACCATCGGCCACGTGCATTCCGGCGCGCTGGGCTGGAACGGCATGATCACCTTCGGCGCGCTCTACTACCTGGTGCCGCGTCTTTGGGGGCGTGAGCGGCTTTATTCGACGGGGCTGGTCAGCTGGCACTTCTGGCTCGCCACCATCGGCCTGGTGCTCTACGCGGCCTCGATGTGGGTCTCGGGCATCATGGAGGGGCTGATGTGGCGCGAGGTCGATGCTCAGGGTTTCCTGGTCAACGCCTTCGCCGACACGGTGGCCGCGAAATTCCCGATGAACGTGGTGCGGGCGCTGGGCGGCGTGCTCTATCTCGGCGGTGCGCTGATCATGTGCTACAACCTCTGGGCCACCGTTGCCCGGCAACCCAAGGCCCAACCGCTCACCGTTGCGGTCCCGGCAGAGTGAGGGCGGATCATGGCCATTCTTGAAAAGCACAAGGTCCTGGAAAAGAACGCCACGCTGCTGCTGGTCTTTTCCTTCCTCGTCGTGACCATCGGCGGCATCGTCGAGATCGCGCCCCTGTTCTACCTGCAGAACACCATCGAGAAGGTCGAGGGCATGCGGCCCTATACGCCCTTGGAGCTGAAGGGTCGCGACATCTATGTGCGCGAGGGCTGCTATGTCTGCCACAGCCAGATGATCCGGCCGATGCGCGACGAGGTGGAACGCTATGGCCATTACAGCCTGGCGGCCGAGTCGATGTACGACCATCCGTTCCAATGGGGATCGAAGCGCACGGGGCCGGACCTGGCCCGGGTCGGCGGCCGCTATTCGGACGAATGGCATCTCGACCATCTGGTGAATCCGCAGGCGGTGGTGCCGGAATCGATCATGCCGAAATACGGCTTCCTGCTGGACCGGCAGATCAACCCCTCGAACATGGGCCAGCGGTTGCGGACCGATGCCCGGGTCGGCGTGCCCTATAGCGACGAGATGATCGCCGCCGCCGCCAGCGACTTCCGCGCCCAGGCCGACCCGGATGCGGACGCCTCGGGGCTTGAGGAACGCTATCCGGGCGCGCAGCAGCGCAATTTCGACCGCCGCCCCGGCGTGTCCGAAATGGACGCCCTGATCGCCTATCTGCAGGTGCTGGGCACGATGGTCGATTTCTCGACCTTCGAGCCGGACCCGAACCGCTGAGGCCAGCCATGGACAGCTATTCCTTCCTGCGCGAACTGGCCGACAGCTGGGTGCTGCTGCTGCTGGTGCTGTTCTTCCTGGGGACGATCGTCTTCGCCTTCAGGCCAGGCTCGCGCCCGCTGCACCGAGACGCGGCGGAAAGCATCTTCCGCAACGAGACGAATCCCGCCCCGGCGGGCGAGAAGGAGGTCGAGTGATGGCCGATACCGACGACGAGCACACCAGCCCGCAGAACCCCGACAACCGGATCGAGCTGGAACGCCAGGCCGCGGACGAGGCCCACAAGGCCAGGATCCTGGCCGATCCGCCCGAGGGGCCGGGCGGCCAGCCGCTGCATCCGCCGGTCACGCCCCGGCCCGGCAGCACCCGCGTGGTGCGCGACCGCAAGGGCGGGCGGCGGGTGGTCGAGGTGCCCTCGACCGGCCACAGCTGGGACGGGATCGAGGAATACGACAACCCGCTGCCGCGCTGGTGGCTCTGGACCTTCTACGCCACCATCGTCTGGGGGCTGGCCTATATCATCGCCTATCCGGCCATTCCGCTGGTGAACGGCGCGACGCAGGGCATCCTGGGCCAGAGCTACCGTTCCGACGTCGCGGCCGAGATCCAGCGCTTCAACGAGGCCAACGCCCCGATCCAGGCCCGGCTGGTCGAGACGCCGCTGGACGAGATCGCCGCCGATCCGGAGCTGGCGAACTATACCGCCAATGCCGGCGCCGCGATCTTCCGCACCTGGTGCGCGCAATGTCACGGCTCGGGCGCGGGCGGGGCCGCGGGCTATCCCTCGCTGCTGGACAACGACTGGCTCTGGGGCGGCTCGCTGGACGAGATCCATACCACGGTCCTGCACGGCATCCGCGATCCCAAGGACGAGGATACCCGCTATTCGGAGATGCCGCGCTTCGGCGCCGACCAGCTTCTGGACAATATCCAGATCCGCCAGGTCGTGAACCATGTGCTGGAACTGGGCGGCCTGCCGCATGACGCGCGGCTCGCGGCCGAGGGGGCGGCGGTCTATGCCGACAACTGCTCGGCCTGCCATGCCGAGGACGGCACCGGCGACCGCAGCCAGGGTGCGCCCGACCTGACCGATGCGGTCTGGCTCTACGGCTCGGACCCGGAGACAATCACCCGGATCGTGCATTCCGGCCCCTTCGGCGTGATGCCGGCCTGGTCGGACCGCCTGTCCGAGGCGGATATCCGCGCCGTCGCCTCCTACGTCCACAGCCTTGGCGGTGGCGAATAACAGATCCCGAGATCCGCGGCCGGGCAACCGGCCCCGGAGGCACCGGCCCCCCGTCCTGTTCGCGCGTTTCCAAGGGGGGCCGGTGTTCATATGAAACGCCAGGCCCTGCGTCCCCTGCAAGCGGCGCGCCCGCTTTTTTCCGGCGGGATGCGACAATGCGGCCCATGCCCCGGCTTTTTCGCCCCGGCTATAAGCCAGCCTGCCCGTGCTTGACGCAGATCAATGCGCCGTCGCGGCGAGGCTCTATACCCGAGCCACGCGAACAGGAGCCAATCATGTCGAATTCCGACATCGACCCGCCACATCTCTATGCCGCCCGCGAGCCGATCTTTCCGCGGCGCGTCCAGGGTTGGTTTCGCAACCTGAAATGGGTCATCATGGCGGTGACCCTGGCGATCTATTACGTCACGCCCTGGTTTCGCTGGGACCGCGGCCCCGGCATGCCCGATCAGGCGGTTCTGGTCGATCTGGCCAATCGCCGCTTCTATTTCTTCTGGATCGAGATCTGGCCGCACGAATTCTATTTCGTCGCCGGCCTGCTGGTCATGGCGGGGCTGGGGCTGTTCCTGTTCACCTCGGCCCTGGGGCGGGTCTGGTGCGGCTATGCCTGCCCGCAGACGGTCTGGACCGACCTGTTCATCCTGACCGAGCGCTGGGTCGAGGGCGACCGCAACGCCCGGTTGCGGCTGTGGAACGCACCCTGGGATGCCAGGAAGCTGCGGCTGCGGCTGGCGAAATGGGCGATCTGGCTGGTGATCGCGCTGGCGACCGGCGGCGCCTGGATCTTCTATTTCACCGATGCGCCGACGCTGCTGGGCAACCTGCTCACCGGCCAGGCCCATCCGGTCGCCTATACCACCATGGCCATCCTGACCGCGACCACCTTCGTCTTCGGCGGCTTCGCGCGCGAGCAGATCTGCATCTATGCCTGTCCCTGGCCGCGCATCCAGGCCGCGATGATGGACGAGGACACGCTGACCGTTGCCTATCGCGACTGGCGGGGCGAGCCGCGCGGCAAGCTGCACAAGGGCGAGGCGACGAAATCCGACGGCGGCGCCAAGGGCGACTGCATCGACTGCATGGCCTGCGTCAACGTCTGCCCGATGGGCATCGACATCCGCGACGGCCAGCAGATGGAATGCATCACCTGCGCGCTTTGCATCGATGCCTGCGACGACGTGATGGACAAGATCGGCAAGCCGCGCGGGCTGATCGACTACATGGCGCTGAAGGACGAGACGGCCGAGCGCGCCGGCGCCGCGCCCAAGCCGCTGATCAAGCACATCCTGCGGCCGCGCACGGTGCTGTATTTCACCCTCTGGGCCGGGATCGGCGTGGCGCTGCTGGTGGCGCTGTTCCTGCGCTCGCCCTTCGACCTGAACGTGACGCCGGTCCGCAACCCGCTTTACGTCACCATGGCCGACGGCGCGATCCGCAACACCTATGCGCTGCGGCTGCGCAACAAGCAGGGGGATGCGCGCGACTTCACCGTCTCGGTCACCGGCCCCGACGGCGCGGTGCCGCAGGGCGTCGGTCTGGTGCTGGAGGGCCTGCCGGGCGCCGGGGTCAGCGTCCCCGCCGACAGCACACATACCCAGCGCCTCTATGTGACCGCCGAAAAGGGCTCGGCGCTGGCCGAGAGTGGACAGAGCGAGTTGACGCTTTGGGTCGAGGATGCCACCGATGGGGTGCGATCCCGGATCGGCACCGTCTTCCATGGAAGGAGCGAATGATGCCCCGCGAACTGACCGGCCGCCATGTGCTGATGATCACCCTTGCCGCCTTCGGCACCATCATCGCGGTGAACCTGTTCATGGCGTTCAAGGCGGTCGGCACCTTCCCGGGACTCGAGGTCAAGAACAGCTATGTCGCCTCGCAGAATTTCGACCGGGAACGCAATGCGCAGGCGGCGCTGAACTGGACGGTGACGCCGGATTACGACGGGCGCGAACTGGTGCTGGCGATCCGCGACGGACAGGGCAACCCGGCCCCGGTCAGCACGCTCGAGGTGACGGTCGGCCGCCCGACCCATCTGCGCGACGACCAGCGCCCGCAATTCACCTATCAGGGCGGGCTGTTCCACGCGCCGCTGGAACTGGCGCCGGGGCTGTGGAACATCCACCTGACCGCCACCGCGCCGGACGGCACGGTCTTCCGCCAGCGCATCGACCATTACCACGGCAGCCGGGTGAACTGAGATGTCGGACGCCGCGCTGCACGACCACGACGCCCGGCTCTCGGCCTGCCCGGCCTGCGATGCCGCACCGCTCGCGCAGCGCATCGCCGGAGCCCGGGGCGGGCAGGACGAGGTCATCCTGTCACTGCCCACCATTCATTGCGCGACCTGCATCACCGATGTCGAGCGGGTGCTGAACCGCCATCCCGGCGTCAGGGATGCGCGGGTCAACCTGACGCTGCGCCGCGTGACCGTGGATGCGCCCGGCCTGACCGCCGAGGAGCTGATCCCCGTGGTCGAGAGCATCGGCTACGAGGCGCATGAGCTCGACCCCGCGGCGCTGTCGGCCAGCGCCGCCGACCGCCAGGGCCGCGACATCCTGATGCGCATCGGCGTGTCGGGCTTTGCGATGATGAACATCATGATCCTGTCGGTTGCCGTCTGGTCGGGGGCCGAGGACGCGACGCGCGACATGTTCCACTGGATTTCCGGTGCCATCGCCCTGCCGACCGTGGCCTTTGCTGGCCAGCCCTTCTTTTCCAGCGCCTGGCGGGCGCTGCGGCATGGCCGGCTGGGGATGGACGTGCCGATCTCGCTGGCGCTGATCCTGGCCAGCGCCATCTCGGTCTACGAGACGCTGCATTCCGGCCATCACGCCTATTTCGACGCGGCGGTGATGCTGTGCTTCTTCCTGCTGATCGGGCGCTATCTCGACTATCGCACCCGCGCCGTCGCCCGTTCCGCCGCCGAGGAGCTGACCGCGCTGGAGGTGCCGCGCGCCTTCCGCATCACCCCGGCCGGCGACGAGCCGGTGCCGGTGGCCGAGCTGCGCCCCGGCGATCTGATCCGCATCCGCCCCGGCGCCCGCATCCCCGCCGATGGCGAGATCGCCGAAGGCAGCAGCGAGATCGACCGCTCGCTCCTGACCGGCGAGAGCATTCCGGTTCCCGCCGGCCCCGGCTTCGCGCTTTCGGCGGGCGAGGCGAACCTGACCGGACCGCTGGTCATGCGGGTGACGGCGGCCGGGCGCGACAGTTCGCTGGCGCGGCTGACGGCGCTGGTGGCGGCGGCGGAATCGGCGCGCGGGCATTACACCGGGCTGGCCGACCGCGCCTCGCGGCTTTATTCGCCGCTGGTGCATCTTCTGGCCTTCTGCAGCTTCCTTGGCTGGTATCTGACCACGCATGACCTGCGGCTGGCGGTGAACGTGGCGGCGGCGGTGCTGATCATCACCTGTCCCTGCGCGCTGGGTCTGGCGGTGCCGGCGGTGATCACCGCGGCCTCGGGCCGACTGTTCCGGCGCGGCATGCTGATCAAGGACGGCACCGCGCTGGAGCGTCTGGCCGAGGTCGATGCCGTGGTCTTCGACAAGACCGGCACCCTGACGCTGGGCGTGCCGCAGTTGGTCTTGCTGGACCCGATCCCGGCGGAGGCCCGGCCCGTGGCGCTGGCCCTGGCGCAGGGTTCGGGGCATCCCTTGTCGCAGGCTCTGGCGCAGGCGCTGGTCGATGCCGGCACCGAGCCCGCCGCGCTGGCCGACCTGCGCGAGGTGCCGGGCTATGGCATTTCCGGCCTGTGGCAGGGGCGCGAGGTGCGGCTGGGCCGTGCCGACTGGCTGGGGGCCGAGCATGGCGACGCGACGCTTTCGGCAAGCTGGCTGTCGCTCGGGCAGGGGGCGCCGATCCGGCTGGAGTTCTCGGACCGGCTGCGGCCAGGGGCCGAGACCTGCGTGGCGCGGCTGCTGGGCTCAGGCCGCCGGGTGATGCTGCTGTCGGGCGATGCCGCGCCGGTGGTCGAGGATCTGGCGCGGCGGCTCGGCATCGCGGAATGGCGGGCCGGCGTCACCCCGGTCGAAAAGGCCGAGACCCTGCGCCGGCTGCGGCAGGAGGGGCTGCATCCGCTGATGGTCGGCGACGGGCTCAACGACACCGCCGCGCTGACCGAGGCGCATGTCTCGATCTCGCCCGCCTCGGCACTGGATGCGGCGCGGACGGCCTCGGATATGGTGCTGATGGGCAGCGACCTGGCCCCGGTTGCCGAGGCGCTGGAACTGGCGCGAAGCGCCCGTGCCCGCATCAAGGAGAATTTCGCCATCTCGCTGATCTACAACATCGTCGCGGTGCCCATCGCCATCGCGGGCTTCGCCACGCCCCTGATGGCGGCGCTGGCCATGTCGCTGAGCTCGATCAGCGTGACGCTGAACGCGCTGCGGCTGCGGTAAAGGGGGGAAGATGGAAATCCTCGGCCTTCTCATTCCGGTCTCGCTGGGGCTTGGCGGGCTTGGCCTCCTGGCCTTCATCTGGTCGCTGCGCGGCCGGCAATACGACGATCCCAAGGGCGATGCCGAACGGATCCTCAGCCCGGAATGGGACGATCATCCGAAACCGTGATGCCGGGCTGCGGCCTGGGTCCGCGGTCACGGCCTTGTTGGCTTGCATTGTCACCGCCGAAAGGCCAATCAGGCGCGAGCCAACAGACAGGTGAGCGATGGCCAGTCCCGCCCCGTTTTCGCGTTACGAATTCCTGATCGCCTGGCGCTATCTGCGCGCCCGCCGCGCCGAGGGCGGGGTCAGCGTGATGACCTGGATCAGCCTGATCGGCATCACCCTGGGCGTCATGGCGCTGATCACCACCCTGGCCGTGCGCGCCGGCTTTCGCGCCGATTTCGTCGATACCATCCTGGGCGCCAACGCCCATAGCACGGTCTATTACGCGCCCACGCAGATCTATAACGAACTGACCGAAGAGACCTATGTCACCCCCGGCCGGATCGAGGATTACGAGGCGCTGGCCGCGAAGATCGCGCAGATCCCCGGCGTGACCCGCGCGGTTCCGGCGGTTCGCGCGCAGGTCATGGCGCGGCAGGGCGATGCCATGGGGGTGGGCGACGTCTACGGCATCACGCTGGAGGCGCTGAAATCCATGCCGGGCATCGCCGACCCGGAACGCGCTGCCGGCGATCCCGAGGATTTCGACAAGGGCATCGCCATCGGCGTCGGCATGGCGCGCGATCTGGGCATCGGGGTTGGCGACCGGCTGCAACTGGTCGCGCCCGAGGGTGCCAGGACCGCCTTCGGCACCACCCCGCGCATCGAGGCCTATGAGGTGGTCTATATCTTCTCGGCCGGGCGCTACGACGTGGACAAGGCGCGCATCTACATGCCCATGGCCGAGGCGCAGACCTTCTTCAACCGCGAGGGCGTCGCCGACGAGATCGGGGTCTTCGTCGCCGATCCCGAGCGGGTCGACGACTGGACCCTGCCGCTTTTGCAGGCGGCGGGCGAGCGCGGGCAGGTCTGGACCTGGCGCGACGCCTCGGGCTCGTTCCTGGCGGCGCTCGACATGGAGGATGACGTGATGTTCGTCATCCTGTCGATCCTGGTGCTGATCGCCTCGATGAACATCACCTCGGGGCTGATCATGCTGGTCAAGAACAAGGGCCGCGACATCGGCATCCTGCGCACCATGGGCCTGACCGAGGGCGCGGTGCTGCGGGTCTTCTTCCTTTGCGGCGCCTTTACCGGGGTGATCGGCACCCTCGCCGGCGTGGTGCTGGGCGTGGCGCTGTCGCTGAACGTCGACCATATCATGGCGGCGCTGAACGCCCTGACCGGCGGCAATGCCTGGCAGCCCGAGGTGCGCGGCATCTACCAGCTCACCGCCGATCTGCGGGCCTGGGACATCTTCCGCGCGGCGGCCCTGTCGCTGGCCCTGTCCTTCATCGTCACCATCTTTCCCGCGCGCCGCGCCGCGCGCATGAATCCGGTCGAGGCGCTGCGCTATGAATGACGTCCTGGTTCTGGAAGGGATTTCCAAGACTTACGGCATCGGGGGTCCCGCGCCGGTGCCGGTTCTGGACCGGCTGTCGCTGCGCGTCGGCCGGGGCGAGGTGGTGGCGCTGGTCGCCCCCTCGGGCGCCGGCAAGTCCACGCTGCTGCATATTGCCGGCCTGCTGGACATGCCCGATGCGGGGCGGGTGGCGATCAATGGCCGCGACATGGCCGGGCAAAGCGACCGGGCGCGGACCGAGGCGCGGCGCGAACAGCTGGGTTTCGTCTATCAGTTCCACCACCTGCTGCCGGAATTCTCGGCCGCGGAGAATATCGTCCTGCCGCAACTGGCCAACGGCATCGCCCGGGGCGCGGCGCGGGCGCGGGCGCTGGACCTGCTGGGCCGGGTCGGGCTGTCGCATCGCGGGGATCACCGGCCGGCGCAGCTGTCCGGGGGCGAGCAGCAGCGGGTGGCCTTCTGCCGGGCGTTGGCGAACCAGCCCTCGCTGCTTCTGGCGGACGAGCCGACGGGGAACCTGGACCCCGCGACCTCGGACAAGGTCTTCGACGTGCTGATGGCGCTGGTGCGCGAAACCGGTCTTGCGGCGCTGATCGCCACGCATAACATGGAACTGGCCGGGCGCATGGACCGGGTGATCCGGCTGGGCAGCTGAGCCATGCGGGACGCCGGATGTGCTTGGCAAAGGGGGCGCCGATGCGGGTGATGGCGGCGATCTGCGCCTGTTCGCTGGCGGCTCCGGCCTCGGCGGACCCGTTCGAGCAATTCGGCACGGCGATGAAATACGGCCTGCCGCTGGCGGCTGCAGTCTGCGCGGCGGATCAGGGCCGGCTTGAGGATTTCGCCGTCCGCGGTGTGCTGCAGGCGGCGCTGGTCTGGGGGATGAAGGAATTCTTCGACGGTGCGCCGGTCTCGCGCCGGCCCTCGGGCGGGGGCAAGGGTTTCCCCTCGGGCCATACGGCGGCGGCCTTCTTCGGCGCCGCGGACCTGGCCGGGAAATGCTTCGACGACCGGCCCGGGGCCGGGGCGCTGGCCTATGGCGCGGCGGGGATGACCGGCTGGAGCCGCGTCCATGCGGGCGAGCATACGCCCGCGCAGGTCTGGACCGGGGCGCTGATCGGGATCAGATTCGGCGCGGCGAGCTTCGGGATCGGAACCGACGGAGCGAGCTTCTCGGTCGGGATGCGGTTTTGAGGCCTTAGCCGTCATTCGGCCGTTACCATCCGACAGCTATGTCGTCCCTTGATCCAGGGAGGCGCGATGTCTGACCTCGAACATCTTATGCAAGCGGCGCTGAACCTCGCAGAGCTCGGGGCGCAGATTTCTGCCAAAGCATGGGGCGGTGACCTTGCCGTGACCTACAAAGCCGATGGCTCGTCACTGACGCAGGCCGACCTGTCCATCGAGGCTCTATGGCGAGAGCGGATCAAACGGCAATTCCCTTCGCACGGCATTCTGGGCGAGGAATACGGTTCCGACACAGGAAGCAGCGCCTTCACCTGGGTGCTCGATCCGATCGACGGAACACGCCAGTTCGGGACGGGGCTGTTGAACTTCGCATCGCTGATAAGCCTGTGCCGGGACGGTCTGCCGGTTCTGGGTATCATCGACTTGCCGATGCCGGACGCGCGTTACGTGGCGGCGGAGGGGAAAGGCACCACATTCGCCGGCCGGACTGTCCGCAGCAGCATGCGCCGCAACATGGCGGAGGCCGTGGTCAGCCTTGCCAACCCTGACAGCTTCCGGGGCGAGAGCGCCGCAGGATACCAGAATTTCCGCTCGGCGGGGCGGGTGAGGGTCTTTGACGGCGGCGCTCCCGCATATGGTGCGCTTGCCAGAGGACTCATCGACATTTGCCTCAACGGCGATGATCTGGACGCCTACGACATTTGCGCCCTGTGCCCCGTGGTGCAGGAAGCCGGAGGCAAGATTACCGACTGGAAGGGACGGTCACTGTCATTCGCTTCGAGTGGAGCCATCGTCGCCAGTGCCTCCCCCGAACTCCATGCAAAGGTTTTGGATCGGCTCTTGCCGAATGGCTGACCGTCCGCTTCGTCCCGCATAGCCCGACAAGGCGATCCCGACCTTCCTGCTCGAACGATCCCCTACGCCGCGCGGGGGCCTGCCAGGATCACCATCGCCCCCAGCACGCAGAGCGCGCCGCCAAGCAGATCCCAGCGCGTCGGCACCTGGCCCTCGGTCAGCCAGAGCCAGCCAAGCGAGGCGACGACGTAGATGCCGCCATAGGCCGCATAGGCGCGGCCGGCGAAATCGGTATCGACCCGCGTCAGCAGAAAGGCGAAGGCGGCCAGCGACAGCATTCCCGGCACCAGCCAGAGCGGCGATTTCCCCAGCCGCAGCCAGGCCCAGAAGGCGAAGCAGCCGGCGATCTCGGCCAGCGCCGCCAGGACATAGACCGCAATCGGGGCGGCCAGGATCACACGTCCAGTTCCTCGGTATCGGCGAACTGGGCATTCTCCTGGATGAACTGGAAGCGCAGCTCGGGCTTCTTGCCCATCAGCCGCTCGACCAGATCGCCGGTCTCGCCGCCTTCCTCCTCGTCGATCGAGACGCGGATCAGCTTCCGCGTCCTGGGGTTCATCGTCGTGTCCTTCAGGTCCTTGGCATCCATCTCGCCTAGGCCCTTGAAACGCTGCACGTCGATCTTGCCCTTGCCGCCCAGGCCCTTGGCAAGCATCGCCTCCTTCTCGGCATCGTCGGCGACATAGACGCGATGGGCGCCTTGCGTCAGCCGGTAGAGCGGCGGGCAGGCCAGATACAGATGCCCCTTGTCGATCAGCGGCCGCATCTGGGTGAAGAAGAAGGTCATCAGCAGGCTGGCGATATGGGCGCCGTCGACATCCGCATCGGTCATGATGATGATCTTGTCATAGCGCAGATCGTCGATGTTGAATTTCGAGCCCATGCCGACGCCAAGCGCCTGGCAGAGATCCGAGATTTCCTGATTGGACCCGAGCTTGGAGGAGGCCGCGCCCAGCACGTTCAGGATCTTGCCGCGCAGGGGCAGCAGCGCCTGGGTGGTGCGCTCGCGCGCCATCTTGGCGCTGCCGCCCGCCGAATCGCCCTCGACGATGAAAAGCTCGGTGCCCTCGCGATTGGTGGCCGAGCAATCGACCAGCTTGCCGGGCAGGCGCAGCTTTTTGGTCGCCGACTTGCGGGCGGTTTCCTTTTCCTGCCGGCGGCGCAGCCGTTCCTCGGCCCGCAGCACCAGGAAATCCAGGATGGCGCCGGCCGATTTCGTATCCGCCGCCAGCCAGTTGTCGAAATGGTCGCGCACCGCGCCCTCGACCAGCCGGGCCGCCTCGGTGGTGGCCAGCCGGTCCTTGGTCTGGCCGACGAACTCCGGCTCGCGGATGAAGCAGGAGACCAGCGCGCAGCCGCCCGCCAGCAGGTCGTCGCGGGTGATCTGCGCCGCCTTCTTGTTGCTGACCCGCTCGCCATAGGCGCGGATGCCGCGCAGGATCGCCGACCAGAAGCCGGCCTCATGCGTGCCGCCCTCGGGCGTGGGCACGGTGTTGCAATAGGACTGGATGAAGCCGTCGCGCGACGGCGTCCAGTTGATCGCCCAGTCCACCTTGCCGGGCGTGTTGAACTTTTCCTTGAAATCGACGCTGCCGGCAAAGGGCCGGTCGGCATAGGTCGAGGCATTGCCCAGAACCTCGGTCAGGTAGTCTGCCAGGCCGCCGGGAAAGTGGAAGCTGGCCTCCAGCGGCGTCTCGCCGTCGTCGATCTCGGATTTCCAGCGGATCTCGACGCCCGAGAACAGATAGGCCTTGGACTTGACCATGCGCAGCAGCCGCGCCGGCTTGAAGCGGTGATGGCCGAAGATCTGCTCGTCGGCATGGAAGGTGACGGTGGTGCCGCGCCGGTTCGGGGCGGCGCCGACCTTCTCGACCGGGCCAAGCGGCAGCCCGCGCGAGAAACGCTGCTCGTAAAGCTCGCGGTTGCGGGCGACCTGCACCACCATGCTGTCCGACAGCGCATTGACCACCGAGGCGCCGACGCCGTGCAAGCCGCCCGAGGTCTGATAGGCGTCGCCCGAGAACTTGCCGCCGGCATGCAGCGTGCACAGGATCACCTCCAGCGCCGATTTGCCGGGGAATTTCGGATGCGGGTCGATGGGGATGCCGCGGCCGTTGTCGCGGATGATGACCGAGTAATCGGCCAGCAGCTCGACCTCGATGCGGGTGGCGTGGCCGGCCACCGCCTCGTCCATCGAGTTGTCGAGGATTTCGGCCACCAGGTGATGCAGCGCGCGTTCGTCGGTGCCGCCGATATACATGCCCGGACGCTTGCGGACCGGCTCCAGCCCTTCGAGCACCTCGATCGAGGAGGCCGAATAGCTTTCGGAAGCCTTATCCGCGGCGGGGAAGAGATCGTCGGCCATGACACCTGCTCGTCTTGTTCTTCTGGGGCGCGGTTATCTCATGCCCGACGGGGCGGGGGCAAGGGAAAGTGGATCGGCGGCGGTGCACCGCAAGGGGTGGCGTGAGAATATGAACAATTTGTGCAAAATTCCTGACGATCTTGATGCGGATCAAGGCCGAGACCCGAATCCTGTGGCAAGCTTTCAATGTCTGGAAATGGCACAGGGAGCGAGGGATATGGACCGTGACCCGATCTTGAGCGGAACCCTGGTCACATCGGCGGGTAGCGAGTCTTCTGTGGCTGAGGCGGGGAAGGCAGAGCAATCCGCCGCCCCGCCTTTTGTCTTGCCGGACGGGCCCGGCAGCGGCGGGCCGAAAAGCTTTCCCAGCCTTGACCCGGACGCGATCCGGCTGGCTTTCGAGACCGGACGCTATCCCTATCCGCGCCGCATGGGGCGCGTCGCCTATGAGCGGGAAAAGGCCCGGCTGCAGGCGGAACTGCTGAAGGTGCAGATCTGGGCGCAGGAGACGGGGCAGAAATTCGTCATCCTCTTCGAGGGGCGTGACGCCGCCGGCAAGGGCGGCACGATCAAGCGCTTCATGGAGCATCTGAACCCGCGTTTCGCCCGGGTGGTGGCGCTGAACAAGCCCTCGGAGGTCGAGCGCGGGCAATGGTTCTTCCAGCGCTACATCCAGCACCTGCCGACAGCCGGCGAAATGGTGTTCTACGACCGCAGCTGGTACAACCGCGCCGGGGTCGAGCGGGTGATGGGCTTCTGCTCGCCGGTCGATTACCTGGAATTCATGCGTCAGGCGCCGGAGTTCGAGCGCATGCTGGTCCGCTCGGGCATCCGGCTTTACAAATACTGGTTCTCGGTCACCCGCGACGAGCAGCGCGCCCGTTTCAAGGCGCGCGAGACCGACCCGCTGAAGCGCTGGAAGCTGTCGCCCATCGACCTGGCCTCGCTGGACAAATGGGACGACTACACCGAGGCGAAGGAGGCGATGTTCTTCTATACCGACACCGCCGACGCGCCCTGGACCATCGTCAAGTCGAACGACAAGAAACGCGCGCGGCTGAACTGCATGCGGCATTTCCTGTCGACGCTGGATTATCCCGACAAGGATCCGGCCATCGCGGCGGCGCCCGATCCGCTGATCGTCGGCCATGCCAGCCATGTGATCCACTCGGCCGAGCATATCCTCGGCACGTCCCTGCATCCCGACCGGCGGCGATCCGCGCCGCCCTTGGGCTAGGGAACGGCGGGCCCGGGACCGGAAGCCGGGTCACTCGGGCTCGGCCAGCCGCTCCTGCCACATCTTGCGAAAGGCCGGGCGGGCCTGGCAATCGGTCAGCCATGCGGAGACGGCGGGGAATTGCTCCATCAGCGCGCCATGACCCTGGGCATAGCGCAGGATCTCGGCCAGGTTGAGGTCGGCCACGGTGAAGCGGCCGCCGACCATATGGCCGTGGCGGGCAAGGTGGTCCTCGAGCACGCTCAGCGGCCGGACCAGCCGTTCGGCCGCATTGGCGACCGTCGCCTGGGCCGTGCCGGATTGCGCCTGACCCTTGCCGTGGTTGAACAGGATGGCCAGCGCATCCGGCTCGACGGTGGTGCAGGCGTAGAAGCTCCATTGCAGCATCAGCGCGTCCTCGACGGCATCGGCCGGGCCGAAGGGCTGGCCGTATTTCCGCGCCAGATGCAGCGTGCAGGCCAGCGATTCCGACAGCACCAGGTCGCCGTCCTGGATTACCGGGACGGCGCCGGCGGGCGAAAGCTTCAGGAAGCTCTCGGAACGGGTGTTCAGGGGCGCGTCCGGCGCATCGGGTTCGGCCAGGCGATAGGCCTGGATCACCGGGACCTGCTTGAAGGGAATGCCGAGCTCGTGGCACAGCCAGATGATGCGCGAGGCGCGCGAGCGGGTGACGCCATAGACGGTCAGCATGGGCTCTCTCCTGGTTCCGGCGCGAGCTTAGGCGCGTTCAGAGCACCTGGGCAAGATAGCGCATCATATTGCCGCCCATGACCTTGGCGATCTGCTGGTCGCTCAGCCCCGCATCCAGCAGCGCCTGGGTCAGCGCGGTCAGATGCGCGGCGTCGAAGGGCGCATCGACCGAGCCGTCGTAATCCGAGCCCAGCGAGACGTGATCCTCGCCCACCAGCGCGATGGCGGCCTGGATGGCGCCGGCAATGTCGGCCGGGGTCTTGCCGCAGACCACGTCGGCCCAATAGCCGATGCCGATCAGCCCGCCCTTTTCGGCGATGGCCTTCAGCAGCGCGTCCTCCAGGTTGCGCGGGCTGGGGCAATGGCCATGGACGCCGGTATGCGACAGGATGGGCTGCGTGCCCGGAATGGCCAGCACGTCGCGCACCACTTCCGGGCTGGCATGGGCCAGGTCGATGATCATGCGCTTGGCCATCATCTCTTCGACCACCTGCCGGCCGAAGGGCGTCAGCCCCGAGCCGCTGCCGCCTTCGCCATGCAGGCTGCCCCCGAGCTCGTTGTCGAAGAAATGCGTCAGTCCCAGCAGGCGGAAGCCGGCGCCGTAAAGCACCTGCAAATTGGCGATATTGCCCTCGAGCGGGTGGCCGCCCTCGGTCCCCAGCAGGGCGCCCAGGGTCTTGGCGCCGTTCTGCCGCGCCTCGAGCAGGGTCTGCAGATCCTCGGCCGAGCGGATCAGCATCAGCTGTTCCGGCGCTCGTTCGGCGGCCCGGCGCAAGGCGGCGGCCTGGACCAGCGCACGCTCCTTCAGGCTGAACCAGCTGGGCAGCGGGCGCAGTTGGCCGATGAAGAGCGGCGTGATGTTGTCCGGCGCTTCGGCGGAGTTCCTGCTGTAATTCTGGCCGCGCGGGCTTTTGGTCACGGTGGTGAAGACCTGCAGCGCGACATTGCCCTGGACCAGCCGCGGGATGTCGGTATGACCGCGGTCGGCGCGCTTGAGCAGGTCGCGATCCCACAGCAGCGCGTCGGAATGCCAGTCGCCGATCACCAGCCGCTGGTGCAGCGCCTCCGCCTGGGTCGAGACGGGCCAGCCCCCGGCCGGCATAGTCACCGGATTCAGGCGGCGCTCGACGAAACCCGGTCCCCAGATCGCCACCGCGATGGCGGCCAGCACCGCCAGTCCCAGAAGGCCCAGGATGATGCGACGGATCATGCGGATCATGCCGTTCCCTTTTCCCTGTTTGCCGGCAGGATAGGCCGGTCGCGCGTTTCAGGCGACGGAAAACTGTCGCAAACGCAATTCCTCGATGCTCTCGGAGGAAGAGGGGCTCCGCCCCATCCCTTCGGGATTCCCCGGGATATTTGGACAAGAAAGAAGCAAAACCCGGCTTCCCGGCTTCTTCCTTGCATAAATATCCTCGGGGGGTCCGGGGGGCGAAGCGCCCCCGGCCGCGACGGATCAGCCCTCCATGGCCTCGAGCTCGTCGATGAAGCCTTCGATCATGGACAGGCCCTTGTCCCAGAAGGCCGGATCGGAAGCATCGAGGCCGAAGGGTGCCAGCAGCTCCTTGTGATGGCGCGAGCCGCCCGCCGCCAGCAGGTCGAAATATTTCGCCTGGAAGTCGTGCAGCCCGTCCTCGTAGGCGGCATAGAGCGCGTTCACCAGCCCGTCGCCGAAGGCATAGGCATAGACGTAGAAGGGCGAATGCACGAAATGCGGCACATAGGTCCAGAAGGTCTCGTAGCCCGGCATGAACTCGAAGGCGTCGCCCAGCGATTCCGCCTGCACCGACATCCAGAGCGCATTGATGTCGTCCGGCGTCAGCTCGCCCCTGGCGCGGGCGGCGTGCAGCTTGCATTCGAAGTCGTAGAAGGCGATCTGGCGCACCACCGTGTTGATCATGTCCTCGACCTTGCCGGCAAGCAGCGCCTTGCGCAGCGCCTTGTCGGCGGTCCTCGCCAGCAGGGCGCGGAAGGTCAGCATCTCGCCGAAGACCGAGGCAGTCTCGGCCAGGGTCAGCGGCGTCGCGGCCAGCAATTCGCCCTGCGCCGCTGCCAGCCGCTGGTGCACGCCATGGCCCAGTTCATGCGCCAGCGTCATCACGTCGCGCGGCTTGCCCAGGTAGTTCAGCAGCACATAGGGATGCACCGTCGTCACGGTCGGATGGGCGAAGGCGCCCGGCGCCTTTCCGGGCTTCACCGCCGCGTCGATCCAGCCCTTGTCGAAGAAGGGCTGCGCCAGTTCCGCCAGTTTCGGCGAGAAGCCGGCATAGGCGTCCAGCACGGTCGCCTGCGCCTCGGTCCAGGGGATCAGGCGGGGGCTTTCACTGGGCAGCGGCGCGTTGCGATCCCAGATCTGCAGCTTGTCGAGGCCGAGCCAGCGGGCCTTGAGCCGGTAGTAGCGATGCGACAGGCGCGGATAGGCGGCGGTGACGGCGTCGCGCAGCGCCTCGACCACTTCGGGCTCGACATGGTTCGACAGGTGGCGCGCGGTCTGCGGCGTCGGCATCTTGCGCCACTTGTCCTCGATGGCCTTTTCCTTGGCCAGCGTGTTGTGGATGCGGGAGAAGAGCTTGACGTTCCGGCCGAAGACCTCGGCCAGGGCGCGGGCGCCGGCCTCGCGCCGGCCGCGGTCGTGGTCGGTCAGCAGGTTCAGCGTGGCCTCCAGCCCCAGTTCCTCGCCCGCCACGTCGAAGGTCAGGCCCGCCGTGGTCTCGTCGAAGAGCCGGTTCCAGGCAGCGGCGCCGACCACGGAATTGTCGTGCAGGAATCGTTCCAGCTCGTTCGAGAGCTGGTAGGGGCGCATGGCGCGCATGCGGTCGAAGACCGGCTTGTAGCGCGCCGGGCCGTTCGGGGCGGCGAAGACCTCGTCATAGCGCGCGTCCGGGATGCGGTTGAATTCCAGGCTGAAGAACACGAGCTTGGTGGTGGCGACCGTGATGCGGTCCTGCAGGTCGCCCATCTGCTTTGCGCGCGCCGCGTCGGTGGTGTTCTGGTAGTAGCGCAGCCCGGCATAGGACATGATCCGCCCGGCCAGGATGTCGATCTGCTGGTAGCGTTCGATGCAGTCCAGCATCTTGCCGGGGTCCAGCGAGGCCAGCTTGCCTTCGTAATCGCGGGCGAAGCTGCAGCAGGCCTGCTCCACCGCTTCGAGATCGCGGGTCAGCGCGGGCGAATCGGGGGTGGGGTAAAGATCGCTCAGGTCCCATTCCGGCAGCGCGCCCAGATCGGGGGTTTCGGCTGCGACGGGCAGGGCGTTCTCGTCGCGCGGCAGGATGCGGTCCAGGGGGCGGCGGGCGGAAATCGTCATGGTCGGTCCTTTCATATGGTCAAGATGTGACCTCTGAACGGCCGGGCTGCAACCCGTTCGATAGGCGGAATTGCCCGCGCCGCCCCGCTTCAGGCCGCGGCGGAAGCGGCGAAATGGGCGATCGCGGCCTCGATGAAGCGGCTGCGGACGGGGTCGCGCTCCATCATCGGCTCGTGCCGGCAATCGGACAGTTCCAGCAGCCTGGCGCCGGGCCAGGCTGCGGCGCGGCTGCGGATGGCCCGGGGCGAGACGATCCTTTCGCAGTCGCCGAGCGCGATCAGCGCCGGCAGGGCCGCGGCGGGCAGGGCGGCGAGGCGGCGGCATTCCAGCAAGGCGGCGCGCAGCCAGTCGTTGCTGGCGCCCCCGACCGAGATGTCGGGCCAGGTCGCGGCCTCGGCCACCAGCCGGCCCCAGCGCCGGCCGTCATGGGTCAGCAGGTTGTCGTGGAACGGGTCCAGCAGCACGAAGCTTTCCTCGCCCCCCGAACCGGGGGCGGGATGCCCGCCCCGGCCAAGGCGGCACAGGGTGGCGGCAAGGGCCATTGCCGCCGCCTCGGGCACGCGGCGCAGGTTGATGCCCCACATCGGGGCCGAGAAGACCGCGCTTTGCACCGGCAGCCCGGCTTCGAGCGCGGCAAGGCCGATGGTGCCGCCCATGGAATGCGCCAGCAGATGCCAGGGCCGGGGCAGGTCCAGTTCCTGCGCCGCGACCACCAGCTCGACCACGTCGCGCTGGTAATCGGCGAAGCTGCCGATATGGCCGGGCCGGACATTGGCCTGCAGCCGGTCGGACATGCCCTGCCCGCGCCAGTCCAGCGCCAGCACGTCCAGCCCGACGGCGTTCAGGTCCGCCGCGACCTCGCCGTATTTTTCCAGGTATTCGGTGCGGCCTGGGAACAGCAGCACCGTCCCCGAGGCGCCCCCCGCCGCCCAATGCGCCGCGCGCAGCCGCACCCCGTCCTCGGCCCGCAGCCAGAAGGCGCGGGCCGTGGGGATGGGGTCGCCGGGCAGCGTGTTGAAGGGTGCGGGCTTCATCGCTTACGAGAGCAGCGCCCCGAGCTTCATCGCCGTGCCCATCGAGCCGTCCACCCGCAGCTTGCCGGTCATGAAGGCGGTGGTGGGGTTCACGTCGCCCGAAAGCAGGCCCTCGAAGGTTTCGCGGCTGGCGGTCAGGGTCACCTCGGCCTCGTCATCGCCGGCGCGGGCGCCCTCGGCGTCGATATAGACCGAGCCCTCGCCCTCGATGACGAATTTGGCGGTGCCGTCGAAGCCCTTGGCCTTTTCGTCCAGCGCGGCCACGGCGGCCTCGACCACTTTGCTCATTCTCGATCTCCTGTTCTCGTGTCTGGAATTAGACGATGGGGAAAGTTACATGGTGAATATGCTTTTGCCAGTCCCCCATTTCCATCGTGCCGTTGCGGCAGCGCTTCTGCTGGGGCTGACCGGCTTCGCCGGCGCGCAGCCGGGGCAGGCCGCGCCCCTGGCGCAGGTCCCCCAAGCGATACCTGTTCAGGACGAGGGGCCGCAAGAAAATTCTCCTGAAAATGAGGGCGATCCGGCACCGGAAAGCCCGCTGTCCGAACCCGCCGCCCCTTCGGAGCCCACGGCCGAGGCGCGGCTGCGCGAGCGCGAGGATCTGGACCTGCTGTTTGCCGAGCTGGCCCAGCCGGGCGGCGAGACCTGGGCCCGGGCCGAGACCGACATCCTGCGCATCTGGTCGCGCTCGGGATCGGCGGCGATGGACCTGCTTTACAAGCGCGGCGAGGCGGCGCTGGATGCGGGCGACACCGCCACCGCCATCGGCCACCTGACGGCGCTGACCGATCACGCGCCGGATTTCGCGGCCGGCTGGTATCTGCGCTCGATCGCCTTTTACCTGGATGGCGATTTCGGCCCGGCCCTGGCCGATCTGGGCGAGGTGCTGCGGCTGGAGCCGCGCCATTTCGGCGCGCTGACCCAGCTTGGCACGATTCTGGAAGAGCTGGGCGACGACCGCGACGCGCTGGAGGCCTTTCGCCGGAGCCTGGAGATCCATCCCCATCAACAGGATGCGCAGGACGCCGTGCTGCGCCTTGAACAGAAACTGCAGGGCATGGACGCCTGATGAACGACAGATCGCGGGTCACGGCCGTCCTCGGCCCGACCAATACCGGCAAGACGCATTACGCCATCGACCGGATGCTGGCGCATCGCACGGGGGTCATCGGCCTGCCGCTGCGCCTGCTGGCGCGCGAGGTCTATGACCGCATCGTCAAGGCGCGCGGCCCCTCGGTGGTGGCGCTGGTGACGGGCGAGGAGCGCATCGTCCCCGAACGCGTGCAATACTGGGTCGCCACCACCGAGGCCATGCCCGAGGTCGGCGCCGATTTCGTCGCCATCGACGAGATCCAGCTTTGCGCCGATCCCGAGCGCGGCCACGTCTTCACCGACCGGCTGCTGAACATGCGGGGCCTGCACGAAACGCTGCTGCTGGGCAGCGACACCATGCGCCCGGCCATCGCCGCCCTGGTGCCGCAGGCGCAGTTCATGCGGCGCGAGCGGTTCTCGGCGCTCGGCTGGGCCGGCTCGAAGAAGATCAGCCGGATGCCGCCGCGCTCGGCCATCGTCTGCTTCTCGGTCGAGGAGGTCTATGCCACGGCCGAGTTGATCCGCCGCCAGAAGGGCGGCTGCGCCGTGGTGATGGGGGCGCTGTCGCCCCGGACCCGCAACGCCCAGGTCGCCATGTATCAGCAGGGCGAGGTGGATTACCTGGTCGCCACCGACGCCATCGGCATGGGGCTGAACCTCGACATCCGCCACGTCGCCTTTTCCGCCACCGAGAAATTCGACGGCCGTCGCTATCGCCCGCTGTTCCCGCACGAGCTGGGCCAGATCGCCGGCCGCGCCGGACGGCATACCGAACCGGGCACCTTCGGGGTCACCGGCGATGCCGGCCCGCTGGAGGAGGGGCTGATCGAGGCCATCGAGACCCACCGCTTCCAGCCCATCAGCCGGCTGATGTGGCGCAATGCGGCGCTGGAATTCGGCACGGTCGAGCGCCTGCTGCAAAGCCTCGAGACGCAGCCGCAATCGGAATGGCTGGCGCGCGGGCGCGAGGCGGACGATATTCGCGCGCTCAAGGCGCTGTCCGCCATGCCCGAGATCCGCGACAGGGTGTCGCACCCCCGCGACGTGCGGCTGCTCTGGGACGTCTGCCGCATCCCGGATTTCCGCGCCATCTCTCCGGTCGAGCATGCGACGCTGCTGGCACGGATCTTCGGCTTCCTGCGCGAGGGCGGCGTGCCCGGCGACTGGCTGGAAGGGCAGATCCGGCGCATCGACCGGATTCAGGGCGACATCGACACATTGTCGAAACGATTGGCATATATACGGACATGGACCTATGTTGCCCAGCGTTCCGGCTGGGTTTCGGACGAAAGTCATTGGCGTGCCGAGACGCGCGCGGTAGAAGATCGGTTGTCGGACGCGTTGCACGCGGCTCTGACGCAAAGATTCGTGGACCGGCGCACATCCGTGCTGCTGCGCCGGCTCAAGCAGAAGGAGAGCCTTTTGGCCGAGGTGAATGACAAGGGCGAAGTGACGGTCGAGGGCGAGTTCGCCGGCCGTCTGGAGGGCTTCCGCTTCCACGCCGATCCGAGCGCAACCGGGGACGAGGCGCGCATGCTGAGCCGCGCTGCCTATGAGGCGCTGCGCCCCGAGTTCCATCTGCGCGCCGACCGCTTCTACAACGCGCCGGATACCGAGCTGGACTTCACCGAACAGGGCGGCCTGATGTGGGGCAGCTCGGCGGTGGGCAAGCTGGTCAAGGGCGCCGAGGCGCTGAAGCCCGGCGTCGAGCCCTTCGTCGACGAGGAGGCCGGTCCCGAGATCGCCGAAAAGGTGCGCCGGCGGCTGCAGCATTTCATCGACCGCAAGGTCGCCACCCTGTTCGAGCCGCTGCTGGCGCTGAAGAACGACGAGACGCTGGGTGGCCTGGCGCGCGGCTTCGCCTTCCGCCTGGTCGAGTCGCTGGGCGTCCTGCCCCGCGAGGGCGTTGCCGCCGAGGTCAAGGAGCTGGACCAGGAGGCGCGCGGCCTGTTGCGCAAGCATGGCGTGCGCTTCGGCCAGTTCACCATCTTCCAGCCGGCGCTGCTGAAGCCGGCGCCGACCCGGCTGCGGCTGGTGCTCTGGGGCCTGGACCAGGGCCTGTCGGAGTTCCCCGAAAGCCCGCCTCCCGGTCTGGTGACGATCCCGAACCTGCCGGATGTGCCCAAGGGCTATTACACGCTCTCGGGCTATCACCCGGCGGGCGAGCGGGCGATCCGCATCGACATGCTGGAGCGGCTGGCCGACATGCTGCGCACCCAGGACAGCCGCGGCGGCTTCGAGGCGACGGCGGACATGCTGTCGATCACCGGCATGACGCTGGAGCAGTTCTCGGGCCTGATGCAGGGGCTGGGCTATCGCGCCGAGCGGGGCGAGCGGCCCAAGGCCCGCGCCGAGGCCGCGCCCGCCGCCGAGCCGGCGCCGGAAGAGGCCGATCACGAGCATCCGCTGACCGAGGAGGAAAGCGTGCTCGCCGCCGAGACCCGCGCCAAATGGGAGGCCGAGCAGGCCGCCCGCAAGGCCGCCGAGGCCGAGGCGGCGGCCGAGGCCGGGGAGCAGGCCGAGGAAGCGCCCGCGCCCGAGATGGAGGTGTTCTACACCTTCACCTGGGCGCCGCGTCCGCGCGGCGGCCAGCGCCGTCCCGAACGGGGCGATCGTCAGGGCCAGGGCCAGGGCCAGCCGCGTCCGCAGGGCGAGCGCGGCCCGCGCCGCGAGCGCGAGGCGGGTCAGGAGAACCGCCGCGAGGGCAAGCCCTTCGAGGGCAAGCCGCGCGGCGAACGGGGCGACCGGCCCGAGCGTGGCCCGAAGGGCAAGCCCAAGGGCAAGCCGCGCCATGACGGTCCCAAGAGCTTCGAGGCCCGCCCGCCGCGTGCCGAGAAACAGGCCGATCCGGACAGCCCCTTCGCCATTCTCGCCGCGCTCAAGAACAAGACGTGAGCGTCGAAGGCGCCGGCGCCATCCGGCTCGACCGCTGGCTGCATCACGCGCGGCTGTTCAAGACCCGCACCCTGGCCGCCGATGCCATCGGCGCCGGGGGAATCCGGGTGAACGGCCAGCCCTGCAGCAAGCCGGCGCAGGCGCTGCGGGGCGGCGATACCGTCACCGTCTCGGCCTATGGCCGGGTGCGGGTGCTGCGCGTGCTGCTGCTGGGCGAGCGGCGCGGCCCCGCCAGCGAGGCGGCCACGCTTTACGAGGAGCTCTAGCCCCGTCGCGGGGGAACCCGGTTCCGCGCCGCGCCCCGGCGGCGGAACGCCGTCCCGGGCCGGCCCGGCGCGGGACGCATCGCCGTCTTTTCGCCCGCGGCGGCCTTGAATGATGGCGGCGGCGGGCGTAACTAGCCGATCAGGAAACAGGAATATCGCGCCATGACCTATGTCGTCACCGAAAACTGCATCATGTGCAAATACACCGACTGCGTCGAGGTGTGTCCCGTGGACTGTTTCTATGAAGGCGAGAACACGCTGGTCATCCATCCCGATGAATGCATCGATTGCGGCGTCTGCGAACCGGAATGCCCGGCCGATGCGATTCGCCCCGATACCGAACCCGACATGGAGAAATGGGTCGAGTTCAACCGCAAATATGCCGAGTCCTGGCCGGTGATCACCCGCAAGAAGGACCCGATGCCCGGCTATCAGGAGATGGACGGCCAGCCCGGCAAGCTTGAGAAATACTTCTCGGAAGCCCCGGGCGAGGGCGATTGAGACCGGCGGTCCCGTTGGTTTGCGGCCGTTCGTTCGAAAAGCTAACGACTGTGCTGATCGCGCATCATAAGCTGCTTTTGTCTGGTGCTGCGCTGGCGAGAAAAGGCCGGAGCCGGTAAGCCGGAACTGTGACGGGGCGCAGGTGATTCGCCTAGGGTCACGCACCGGTTCTGCCGGGGAACGGGTTGCCGAGTGGCTGTTTTTCAACGATTATTTCTCTTCAGGCAGGACCGGTGCCGCTTTGCAGCGAACCTTTGAACCGGCGCGATTTTTATGCTATGGTGCAGCCATCTCGCGCCGGTCGGGCTGCTTCCTGTGGCCCGTCCGGCGTTGCTGCCTGTCCTGATCGCCTGCCCGGTCAGAAGTGCAAGAACAACAATATTGACCCGTAAGGGGGGATTCGCCCCGCCTTGGGGGTTTTTGTGCCGTGTAGCGGCGCCGCTGCGAAGGAAGCCCAATGTCGAAAGCCAAGAAGACCGAATTCCGCCCCGATGATTTCGTGGTGTATCCGACCCATGGCGTGGGTCGCATCGTTTCGATCGAAGAGCAGGAGGTCGCCGGGCTGCGGCTCGAAATGTTCGTGATTTCCTTTGAAAAGGACAAGATGACCCTGCGCGTGCCGACCGCCCGCGCCGCCGAGATCGGCATGCGCGGCCTTTCGACCCCCGACCTGGTCGAACGCGCCCTGGACACGCTGAAGGGCAAGGCCCGGGTCAAGCGCGCCATGTGGTCGCGCCGCGCCCAGGAATATGAGCAAAAGATCAATTCGGGCGACCTGATGTCGATCGCCGAGGTGGTGCGCGACCTGCATCGCAACGACGACCAGCGCGAGCAGTCCTATTCCGAGCGCCAGCTCTACGAGGCGGCGCTGGACCGCCTGACCCGCGAGGTCGCCGCGGTCAGCGGCATGGACGAGGCCGGCGCCCAGAAAAGGGTCGAGACCGTGCTGACCGCCCGCGCGGCCTGACCGCCTTGCCCAAGCCGGCACGGGGCGCCTTCGGGCGCCCTTTTTCTTGGCCCGGAGACTTGCAGGCCGCGATATGCCTGCCTTGCCTGATAAGCCCGACCAAGCCGCCGCGCCGGGCTGGCCAGCCTCGGTCCGAGGGGGCGCGGGCCGGATCGGAGGCCGTTCGGCGCGTCCGGTTCGGGCGGCCTGGGGCCGCAGCAGCGCGCAGCGAGGATGCGCGCCTTTGCCGGTGCTGCCGACATGAACAACGCGGCCGCATCGGGGCGGGCAGGATGCGCTGGGGCGCACCCCGCAAAGCATCCTGCGGCCCTTGGGGCCGGGATGCCTGCGCCGCCGGGTTCAGGCCAAGGCCGCGAGGATGCGCGCCCAGCTGCGCGCGCCCTTGGCAAAGCTCTGCAGGTCGTATTTCTCGTTCGGCGAATGGATGCGGTCGTCGTCGCGGGCAAAGCCGATCAGCATGGAATCCATGCCCAGGATCTCCTTGAAATCGCCGGCGATGGGGATCGAGCCGCCGGCGCCGATATAGGCCGCCTCGCGGCCCCATTCCTGCGTCAGCGCCGCCTTGGCCGCCGCGAAGGCCGGGTCCGAGATGTCCATGCGGCTGGCCGGGCTGGCGCCATGGCCGTGGAAGGCCACCGTGCAATCGGCGGGCAAGGCGGCGCGGACATGGGCGCGAAAACTCTCGCGAATGCGTTCGGGGTCCTGCGCGCCGGTCAGGCGGAAGCTGACCTTGGCGCGGGCCTCGGCGGGCAGGACGGTCTTGAAGCCCTCGCCGGTATAGCCGCCGCTGATGCCGTTGATCTCGAAAGTGGGGCGGTTCCAGATCATCTCAAGCCCGGTGCGGCCCGCTTCGCCGACCGGATGCTTCAGCCCGACCCGCGACAGGAACTCGCCCGCATCGAAGCCGAGCGCCGCCCAATCGGCGCGCAGCTCGTCCGAAAGCTCCTCGACGCCGTCGTAGAAGCCGGGCAGGGTGACGCGGCCGCTGGCATCCTTGACCGTCGCCAGCGCATTGACCAGCACCTGGATCGGGTTCGCCGCCAGCCCGCCGAAACTGCCCGAATGCAGGTCGCGGTCGGCCGCCCGCACCACGATCTCGTCGCCATAGAGGCCGCGCAGCTGGGTGGTGATGGCGGGGCGGCCGTCGGCGTAAAGCCCGGTGTCGCAGATCATGGCGATGCCGGCGCGCAGCTCTTCGGCGTTTTCGCGCAGGAAGGGGCGCAGGCTGGGCGAACCGGATTCCTCCTCGCCCTCGAACAGCAGCACCAGGTCCGAGGGCAGGCTGCCATGCACCGCCTTCCAGGCCCGGAACGCCTCGACGAAGGTCATCAGCTGGCCCTTGTCGTCCGAGGCGCCGCGGCCGCGGATCACCTTGCCCTGCGGCGTGTCCTCGATCTGCGGCTCGAAGGGCGGGCGCTCCCACAGCTCCAGCGGATCGACCGGCTGCACGTCATAATGGCCGTAGAACAGCAGCGGCCGCCGGTCGCCCCGGGGCGAATGGGCGACGACCATCGGATGGCCGGGCGTGTCGCGGACCGAGGCGTCGAAACCCAGCGCGGCCAGCTCGGCGCAAAGCCATTCCGCCGCCCGCCGCACCTCGCCCGCATAGGCCGGATCGGTCGAGATCGAGGGGATGCGGAGGAACTCGGCCAGCCGGTCAAGCGCCCGGGGCAATTCCTCATCCAGCGTTGAAAGCACTTCGTCGATTCTGGAATTGTCCTTCATTCTCTGCCTTTCCTGATTGGTTTTCTCGGAGAAAATTGTCTGCGATCTTGGTCCCAGTGCGACATTTTTGCGCTATATTTTCCTTGAATTGACACGTATCAAGTCACGACCCGCGGGATCGGAGCATGATCCCCCAAGCAAGCAAGTTCAAGCAAGGCAAGGGATCTGTCATGGACTACTCAGCCGCCCTCGACCAGGCCATCGGCAAGTTGCACGAGGAGGGCCGCTACCGGACCTTCATCGACATCGAACGCCGCAAGGGGGCCTATCCGCAGGCGGTCTGGACGCGGCCGGACGGCACCGAGACCGAGATCACCGTCTGGTGCGGCAACGATTACCTGGGCATGGGCCAGCATCCGGTGGTGCTGGCGGCGATGCACGAGGCGCTGGATGCCACCGGGGCGGGTTCCGGCGGCACGCGCAACATCTCGGGCACGACGGTCTATCACAAGCGGCTCGAGGCGGAACTGGCCGACCTGCACCAGAAAGAGGCCTCGCTGGTCTTTTCCAGCGCCTATATCGCCAATGACGCGACGCTCTCGACCCTGCGCAAGCTGTTTCCCGGGCTGATCATCTATTCCGACGCGCTGAACCACGCCTCGATGATCGAGGGCATCAAGCGTTTCGACGGCGCCAAGCGCATCTTCCGCCACAATGACGTGGCGCATCTGCGCGAGCTGCTGGAGGCAGACGATCCCGAGGCGCCGAAACTGATCGCCTTCGAGTCGATCTATTCCATGGATGGCGATTTCGGTCCCATCGCCGCGATCTGCGACCTCGCGGACGAGTTCAACGCCCTCACCTATCTGGACGAGGTCCATGCCGTCGGCATGTATGGCCCGCGCGGCGGCGGCGTGGCCGAGCGCGACGGGCTGAGCCACCGCATCGACATCTTCAACGGCACGCTGGGCAAGGCCTTCGGCGTGTTCGGCGGCTATATCGCCGCCTCGGCCAAGATGGTGGACGCGATCCGCTCCTATGCGCCGGGCTTCATCTTCACCACCTCGCTGCCGCCGGCGGTGGCGGCGGGCGCGGCGGCCTCGATCGCCTTCCTGAAGACGGCCGAGGGGCAGCTGCTGCGCGACCGCCAGCAGCTGAACGCCCGCATCCTCAAGATGCGCCTGCGCGGCCTCGGCATGCCGATCATGGACCATGGCAGCCATATCGTGCCGGTGCATGTCGGCCACCCGGTGCATTGCAAGGCGCTGTCCGACATGCTGCTGGCCGATTTCGGCATCTACGTGCAGCCGATCAACTTCCCCACCGTGCCGCGCGGCACCGAGCGGCTGCGCTTCACGCCCTCGCCGGTGCATGACCCCAAGCAGATCGACCATCTGGTGCGGGCTATGGACAATCTGTGGTCGCAGTGCAAACTGAACCGTTCAACTTCGGCCGCCTGACGCGGTTTCGGGGTGAAGACCTCTCGCGCCCGTGATAACCTTGCTTTAATCAAGTTGTGAGAGTCTTCCGATTCGGGGAGGACGAGCAGCAGAGAATGGGGCAGGCGCGATGATCGGGCTAAGGGGGAATCCCCCGTCGCATGGCCATGAGGAACCGGCGGCATTGCCGCCCGGTTTCGACGATCCTGATATTCGTCTCGGCGACCTGATGCGGGGCGAACGGGCCACGCTGGGCAAGTCGCTGCTGGATGTCCAGCGCGAGTTGCGCATTCGCGCCTCCTATGTCGCCGCCATTGAGAATTGCGACATCTCGGCCTTCGACACGCCCAGTTTCATCGCCGGCTATGTGCGCTCCTATGCGCGCTATCTGGGCATGGATGCCGACTGGACCTTCCGCCGCTTCTGCCAGGAATCGGGCTTTCAGCCCACGCATGGCATGGCGCCTGCCGCCGCCGGGCCCAAGCCGCAGCGCCGGCCCGCCGACCCGGCCGAGGCGCTGGCCAACCCGCATCCGATCTTCCTGCCCAGGCAGGAAAGCCTCTGGAGCTCCATCGAGCCGCGCGCCATCGGCTCGCTTCTGGTCATGGTCGCGCTGGCCTGCGGTCTGGGCTATGGCGGCTGGGCCGTGCTGCAAGAGGTGCAGAAGGTCAACCTGACCCCCGGCGACCAGGCCCCCGGCGTGATCGCAGCACTCGACCCGGTGCAGGAGGCGGCCGAACCCGAGACGGTCGAATCGGCCCAGGTCAACCTGCCGCGTCCCGAGGGGCTGGACCGCACCTATCGCCCGCAGGCGCTGGAGGTGCCGGTGCTGATCGCCCGCGACGGTCCCATCGCCGCCATCGATCCCGGGCTGAACGCGCCGGCCATGCAGCCCGAAAGCACCGAGCCCGCGAACCGGACCGCCTTGGCCCAGGACCGGGTCTACGGGCCGCAGATGCCGGCCGAGCAGGCCGCGGTGCGCACCGTGGCCCCCGACGCGCCGGAAGTCGAGATCCTCGCCGCCCGGCCGGCCTGGGTGCGGGTGACCTCGGCCGATGGCACGGTGCTGCTGGAAAAGACCATGGATGCGGGCGAGCGTTTCGCCCTGCCCAAGCTCGAGGCGCCGCCGGTGCTGCGTGCGGGCAATTCCGGCGCGATCTATTTCGCGGTGAACGGCCGCACCTACGGCCCGGCCGCGCCGGGCGCCAAGGTGGTCAAGAATGTCGAGCTTTCGCCCAATGCGCTGACGGCGAAATTCGCCTTTGCCGACCTCGCCAAGGACCCGCAGCTGGCCGAGATGGTCGCGCTGGCCTCTGCCGGCCAGCCGGAACAGTCCCCCGTGCAGGAGTGATCTGCGCCCGCGCGCCGGTCACGGATGCGATAGCAGGCGCCCCGCCGGGACCGCACGGCTTGCCCGCAGGCCCGCATCGGCCTATTTCTCACGGGTGAATCCGCCTCTGGCGCAGGAAAAGGCTCCAGCCATGTCGCATAATCCGATCCGCCCCTGGCGCAATATCGACCGGCGCAAGTCGCGCCAGATCATGGTCGGCGCGGTGCCGGTGGGGGGCGATGCGCCGATCAGCGTGCAGACCATGACCAATACGGATACCAGCGACGTCAAGGCGACGCTGGACCAGATCCTGCGTGCCGCCGACGTGGGCGCCGATATCGTGCGCGTCTCGACCCCCGATCAGGCCTCGACCCGGGCGCTGCGCGAGATCTGCCGCGAAAGCCCGGTGCCGATCGTGGCCGACATCCATTTCCACTACAAGCGCGCCATCGAGGCCGCCGAGGCCGGCGCCGCCTGCCTGCGCATCAACCCCGGCAATATCGGCGATGCCGCCCGGGTGCGCGAGGTCATCAAGGCCGCCCGCGACCATGGCTGCTCGATCCGCATCGGCGTGAATGCCGGCAGCCTGGAACGGCACCTGCTGGAGAAATACGGCGAGCCCTGCCCGGATGCGATGGTGGAATCCGGCCTCGACCACATCAGGATCCTGCAGGACAACGACTTCCACGAATTCAAGATCAGCGTGAAGGCCAGCGACGTCTTCCTCGCCGCCGCCGCCTATCAGCAACTGGCCGAGGCGACCGACGCGCCGATCCACCTGGGCATCACCGAGGCGGGCGGGCTGATGTCCGGCACGGTGAAATCCGCCATCGGCCTCGGCAACCTCTTGTGGATGGGCATCGGCGACACGATCCGCGTCAGCCTGTCCGCCGATCCGGTCGAGGAGGTCAAGGTCGGCTTCGAAATCCTGAAATCGCTGGGCCTGCGCACCCGCGGCGTGCAGATCATCTCTTGCCCCAGCTGCGCGCGGCAGGGCTTCGACGTGATCCGGACGGTCGAGATCCTGGAAAAGCGCCTCGAACACATCAAGACCCCGATGAGCCTGTCGATCATCGGCTGCGTGGTGAACGGCCCGGGCGAGGCGCTGATGACCGATATCGGCTTCACCGGCGGCGGTGCGGGCTCCGGCATGGTCTATCTGGCCGGCAGGCAGGACCACAAGATGACCAACGACCAGATGGTCGATCACATCGTCGAGCTGGTCGAGAAACGCGCCGCCGAACTCGAGGCCGCGCAAGCCGCCGCCGCCGAATAGGCGAAAGGGCGGTCGAGGCGCCGCCCTCTGCCATTCACCGTTTTCCAAATACTCCTGCCGCCCGCGCAGCCCGCGTCGGCGGCGCCGGTTCAGCCCTCGGCCTCGGCCGCACGCGCCCGGGCGATGGCGCCTTCCAGCCCCTCGGCCGGCACGCCGCGCAGCATCTCGCCGCCGATGATGAAGGTCGGCGTGCCCATGATCCGCATCTGCTCGGCCAGCTGGTGGTTCTTGCGCAACACGGCCGAGACCTCCTCGGTGTTCATCCGGTTCAGCACCGCCTTGCCGTCCACGCCCAGATCGCCGGCCAGCGCGGTCAGGCTTTCCAGATTGACCGGTCCGCGCGATTCCATCAGCGCGTCATGCGCCTTCTTGTAGGCCTCGGGCCCGGCTTCCTGCTGCACCGCGATGGCGAAACGCGCGGCCATGTCGCTTTCCTGGGTCAGGATCGGGAATTCCTTCAGGATCCAGCGGATGTTGCCATCGGCCGAGATCAGCTTTTCCAGCTCCGGATTCACCCGCTTGCACACCCCGCAGCGGTAGTCGATGAACTCGACCACGGTCACGTCGCCCTCGGGGTTGCCGCCGATCCAGCTGTGGCCGTCGTCGAAGATCGCCTCCCTGTTGTTCTCGACCAGCAGCTGGTCGTTCTTCGCCTCGTCGGCGGCGCGGCGCTCTTCCAGCACGTTGATCGACTCGATCAGCACGTCGGGATTGGCCATCAGGTAATCGCGCACCGCTTCGCCGAAGGCGGCCTTTTCGGCCTCGGTCATGTTCGCCGGATCAAAGGCGAAAGAGGGCAGGGCGGTCGCCGTCAGCAGCGCGGCGGTCAAAAGGGCTTTCATCCGAGGATCCTTTCCAGTTGCCGGCAACTTGGCCTGTCCGGGACGGTGTTGCAAGCGATCCGCCCCGGTCTCACGCGGGCTTGACCGGGCCGCCCGCAGGTCCGATACCCGGCCAAAACCATGAGGCAGGCAGACATGAGACAATCCCGCCGCGGGCAGGTCGATCCCTTCATCGTCATGGATGTCATGGAGGCCGCCCGCAAGGCCGAGGCCGGGGGCCGCCGCATCATCCATATGGAGGTCGGCCAGCCCTCGACCCCGGCCCCCGAGGGCGCGCGCCGGGCGCTGGCCGCCGCGCTGGACCGGCCGCTGGGCTATACGGTCGCGCTTGGCCTGCCCGAGCTGCGCGCCGGCATCGCCGGGCTTTACCGGCGCTGGTATGGGCTCGACCTCGACCCGAGCCGCGTGGTGGTGACGCCGGGCTCCTCGGGCGCCTTCATCCTGGCCTTCTCGGCGCTGTTCGACGCGGGCGAGCGGGTGGCCTTGGGCGAGCCGGGCTATCCCAGCTATCGCCAGATCCTGCGCGCCATGTCGCTGGAACCCGTCGGCATCCCGACCCGGGCCGAGGACCGCTACCAGCCGCGGCCGCAGGACCTGCCGGCGGATGCGCAGGGGCTGATCCTCGCCTCGCCCGGCAACCCCTCGGGCACCGTGCTGCGGCGCGAGGAACTGGCGGGGCTGACCGCGCGGGCGGCGGAACTGGGCATGAGCGTGATCTCGGACGAGATCTATCACGGGCTCGACTATGGCGCCGGCTTCCATTCGGCGCTGGAGGTGACGGATGAGGTTTTCGTCATCAACAGCTTCTCGAAATATTTCAGCATGACCGGCTGGCGCGTCGGCTGGATGGTGGTGCCGGACAGCATGATCCGCACCGTCGAGCGCATCGCGCAGAACATGTTCATCTGCCCGCCCCATGCCAGCCAGGTCGCGGCGCTGGCCGCGCTGGATTGCGTGGAGGAGGCCGAGGCGAACCTGGCCGTCTACGCGCAAAATCGCCGGCTGATGCTGGAGCGCCTGCCGCAGATCGGCTTCTCGCGCATCGCTCCGCCGGAAGGCGCCTTCTACATCTATGCCGATGTGTCCGACCTGACCGGGGACAGCCTGAGCTTCGCCGCGGAAATCCTTGAAAAGGCGGGTGTCGCCGTCACGCCGGGCCTGGACTTCGACCCGCATCGCGGCGCCCGCACCCTGCGCTTCAGCTATGCTGCGGGGACGGCCGAGATCGCCGAGGGGCTGGAGCGGCTGGCAGCCTTCATGGCGGCGCGATGAGATGGCTCTGGGCCCTGCTGCTGGTCTGGCTGGCGCTGCCGGCGCTGGCCGATGACGGCACGCGCTCGGCCCTGGCGACGGTCGATCTGGCGGGCTCCTCGCTGGTGGCCGAGGGCCGCGACCGCGGCAAGCCGCGGCCGATGGAACTGCGGCTGACCATCAGCCAGCCGGTGCCCTACCGGGTCTATTTCCTCGACGGCCCGCCGCGCCTGGTGGTCGATTTCCGCGAGATCGACTTTTCCGGCACCAGCGCCGAGGACCTGCCCGGCCGCGAGCTGGTGCCGGCGCTGCGCTGGGGCCGGTTCCGGCCCGGCTGGTCGCGGCTGGTGATGGAACTGCCCGGCCCCTATGCGCTGCGCACCGCCGTGCAAAGCCCGGCCGAGGGCGGCGCCCGGGGCGCGCTGGTCAAGCTGCGCATCGAGCCGGTGAAGCCCCAGGCCTTCGTCACCCGCGGCAATGCGCTTTCGGCGCTCTGGGACCTGCCCAGCCCGGCCGAGGTGACGCCGCTGCCGCCGCGCCGCACCGCCAAGCGGCCGTTGCGCGTCGCCCTCGACCCCGGCCATGGCGGCCACGATCCCGGCGCCCAGGTCGGCGCCATCTACGAGGCGGCGCTGATGCTGGGCTTTGCCCGCGAACTGGCCGAGATCCTGACCCGCGCCGGTTTCGAGGTCGTCCCCACCCGCGAGGATGACAGCTTCGTCCCGCTGGAGCGGCGCATGACCATCGCCCGCGCGGCGCAGGCCGACCTGTTCATCTCGCTGCATGCCGATGCGCTGCCGGCGGGCGAGGCGGCGGGGCTGTCGATCTATGTCTGGAACCCGCAGGCCGACGACCGCGCCACGCGCGAGCTGGCGATGCGCCACGACCGCGCCGACCTGCTGGCCGGGCTGGACCTGGCGGGCACCGACGACCAGCTGGCCGACGTGCTGATGGACCTGGCGCGGACCGAGACGCATCCGCGCTCGGAAGCCTTCGCCAAGTTTGCGGTTTCCGAGCTCAATCGCGCGGGCGTCGGCATGCATCGCACCCCGGTGCGCGGCGCGGCCTTCTCGGTGCTGAAATCGCCCGACATCCCCTCGGTGCTGATCGAGCTGGGCTTCCTGACTGATGCGGGCGACAGGGCGAACCTCTTCGACCCGGACTGGCGCGCGCGCACCGCGCAGGCCTTGGCCCAGGCGATCGGCCTCTGGGCGCAGGATGACGCCGCCCGCGCCGCGCTGTCGCGAAAGTAGCGCAAGGTTGCTTTGACGGGACCGGCCCCGCTGTCTATAGAGACGCAGGTTATCCCCAGAGGCTTGCCCATTGCTGCGCTTCCTTCTGTCCTTCATCGGTGCGATCTTTTCCTGGTTCGTGACCGCCGTCTTCTTCATCGCCCTGACCGTCGGGGCGGTGTTCTGGATGTATTCGCGCGACCTGCCGAGCCATGAGCAGCTGGCGCAATATGCGCCCAAGACCATCAGCCGGGTCTATTCCGGCGAGGGGCGGCTGATCGACGAATTCGCCGAGGAGCGCCGCATCTTCGTGCCGATCGACGACATCCCGCCGCTGGTCAAGGAGGCTTTCATCAGCGCCGAGGACAAGAATTTCTACCATCACCACGGTTTCGATCCGCGCGGCATGATGGGCGCGCTGGTGCAGGCGGTCCGCACCCGGGGCGAGAACGTGCGCGGCGCCTCGACCATCACCCAGCAGGTGATGAAGAACTTCCTGCTCTCCAGCGACCGCAGCGTCGAGCGCAAGATCAAGGAGCTGATCCTGGCCACCCGGCTGGAATCGACCCTGTCCAAGGACCAGATCCTCGAACTTTACCTGAACGAGATCTTTCTGGGGCAGAACAGTTTCGGCGTCGCCGCCGCCGCGCAGACCTATTTCAACAAGCCCCTGACCGAGCTTGCCCCGCATGAGGCCGCGACGCTGGCCGCGATGCCGCAGGCGCCGGGCCGCTATCACCCCGTCCGCGCCAAGGAGCGGGTGACCGAGCGGCGCAACTACGTCCTGCGCGAGATGTGGCAGAACGGCTATATCGACCAGGCGACCTACGAGGCGGAATCGCAATTGCCGCTGCGCTCGGTGCAGAACGGCGATTTCCCCGCCTTCCAGCAGCAGCTGCCGGCGCGCGACTATTTCACCGACGAGATCCGCCGCCAGCTTTCGGCGCAGTTCGGCGAGGAGGAATTCTTCGGCGGCGGCCTGGCGATCCGCGCCACCGTCGACCCCAGGCTGCAGAAGGTCGCCGCGCGCGCCCTGCAGCAGGCGCTGGAGAAATACGACCGCGGCCGCGGCGTCTGGCGCGGCACCCGCGTCTCGATCCCGGCCGAGCGGCTCGGCAGCGAGCAGGACTGGCGCGCCGCGCTGGCCGAGACCCGCGTGCCGCGCGACATCGAGGGCTGGTTCCCGGCCGTGGTGCTGTCCCTGGAAGGCAGCGACGCCATCATCGGCATCGAGGATCAGGAGGGCACCGCGACCATTCCCGCCAAGGACGTGCAATGGGCCAGGAAGCGCCGCGCCGACGGCACGCTGGCGCCCAAGGCCAAGGTGGCCTCGGACCTGCTGGAGGTCGGCGAGGTGGTGCTGGTGCGCCGCATGACCAGCGACAGCGACGGCAGCTTCATCCGCTGGACCCTGCGCCAGGTGCCCGAGGTGCAGGGCGGCTTCATGGCCATGGACGTGAATACCGGCCGGGTCATCGCCATGCAGGGCGGATTTTCCTATCAAAGCTCGGTCTTCAACCGCGCGACCCAGGCGCAGCGCCAGCCCGGCTCCAGCTTCAAGCCCTTCGTCTATGCGGCGGCGCTGGATTCCGGCTTCAACCCGGCCACCATCGTGGTGGACGAGCCGATCACCGTGAACACGCCGCAGGGCCTGTGGACCCCCAAGAACGCCAGCGGCAAATTCTACGGCCCCACGCCGATGCGCACCGGGATCGAGCAGTCGCGCAACCTGATGACCATCCGCATCGCCCGCGATATCGGCATGGATACCGTCGCGTCCTATGCCGAGAAATTCGGGGTCTACGACAATCTCGGCCATTTCCTGGCCAATTCCCTGGGTGCGCAGGAGACGACGCTGTTCAAGATGGTCGCCGCCTATGCCATGTTCGCCAATGGCGGCGAGCGGGTGGAACCCACGCTGGTCGACCGCGTGCAGGACCGCCGCGGCCGCACCATCTATCGCCACGACCGCCGCGACTGCGTGACCTGCGGCCAGCCGACCCTGCCCGCCGGCGCCGCGCCCGAGATCCGTTCCAACCGCGAGCGGGTGATGGATGCGATCACCGCCTATCAGCTGACCTCGATGCTCGAGGGCGTGGTCAAGCGCGGCTCGGGGCGCGGGGTGAACCTGCCGGTGCCGGTGGCCGGCAAGACCGGCACCACCAACGACGCCAAGGATGTCTGGTTCATCGGCTTCACCTCGAACCTCGTCGCCGGCTGCTATCTGGGCTATGACCAGCCGCGCACGCTGGGGTCCAACGCCTATGGCGGCACGCTTTGCGTGCCGGTCTTCAACGAGTTCATGCAGGAGGCGGTGAAGGAATTCGGCGGCACCGAGTTCAAGGTTCCGCCGGGCGGGCATTTCGTCAACATCGACCGCTTCACCGGCGCGATCCTCGGCCCCGACGCCAAGGGCGACAATGTCATCGCCGAATATTTCCGCGACGGCCAGTCGCTGACCGGCATCGCGCTGGTCGACGGCGGCTTCGGCCGGGCCGATCCGGGCACGCTGCCGCTGTTCACCCAGGGCCGCGACGGCGGGCAGGCGGTGACCACCTCGACCGGCAAGAAGAGAGTGATCCCGAAGAAGGCCGATTTCGGCACCCTGTCCTCGGGCGGGCTGTATTGAGGGCCGGCGCTTGCCGCCGCCCGCCGCCCGCGTTATCTGTCTTGCCCTGATCCGAAATCCGAACCCAGAGAGTGCCCATGCGCGCCGAAACCCAAGCCACCATCGAGGCGATCCGCAAATCGCTGAAACTGCTCGGCCAGCGCATGGACTGGGAGACCGCGCCGCACCGGCTGGAAGAGCTGAACGCCATGATCGAGGCGGGCGACATCTGGTCCGACCCGGCCCGGGCCCAGAAGCTGATGCGCGACCGGCAGATGCTGTCGGATGCGGTCGAGACCTATCGCCGGATCGAGACCGAGCTGAAGGACAATGCCGAACTGATCGAGCTGGGCGAGGCCGAGGACGATGCCGAGATCGTCGCCGAGGCCGAGACCTCGCTGAAATCGCTGGCCGAACTGGCCGCGCAGAAGGAGCTGGAGGCGCTGCTGAACGGCGAGGCCGACGGCAACGACACCTTCCTGGAGATCAATGCCGGCGCCGGCGGCACGGAAAGCGCCGACTGGGCCAGCATGCTGGCGCGCATGTATGTCCGCTGGGCCGAGAAGAAGGGCTATGATGTCGAGCTGCTTTCCGAGACGCCGGGCGAGGAGGCGGGCATCCGTTCCGCCGCCTACAAGATCTCCGGCCCCAACGCCTATGGCTGGCTGAAGTCGGAATCGGGCGTGCATCGGCTGGTGCGCATCTCGCCCTATGATTCGGCGGCGCGGCGGCACACCTCGTTTTCCTCGGTCTGGGTCTATCCGGTGGTGGACGACAATATCGAGATCACCATCCCCGACAACGAGATCCGGATCGACACCTACCGCTCCTCGGGCGCCGGCGGGCAGCATGTCAACACCACCGATTCGGCGGTGCGCATCACCCACCTGCCGACCGGGATCGTGGTGACGAGCTCCGAGAAGTCGCAGCACCAGAACCGCGCGAACGCCATGGCGGCGCTGAAGGCGCGGCTGTATCAGCTGGAGCTGGACAAGCGCAATGCCGCGATCAACGCCCAGCACGAGGCCAAGGGCGAGGCGGGCTGGGGCAACCAGATCCGCTCATACGTGCTGCATCCTTATCAGATGGTGAAGGACCTGCGGACCGGGCACGAGACCTCGGACACGCAAGGGGTGCTGGACGGCGATCTGGATGCCTTCATGGCCGCGACGCTGGCGCTGGATGTCGCGGGCAAGTCGCGGGCCGAGGCGCAGGCCGAGGACTGATCCGCCGCGCCTGTTGCGCGGCCGCACGAGTATTTGGGAAACGGTGAGCCCAGGCTTGCGCATCGCGGGGCGGGCCGCGACTGTGGCGCCCATGCACCTTTTCGCCGGCGCGGGAACGCTGCGGTTGGATGCTGCGTCGCGGCATTGTATGCTGCGAGTGCGAAATGCGGGGTGGGCATGGACGTGAAGCGGATCAACCTGGCGCTTCAGGGCGGCGGCGCGCATGGCGCGTTCGCCTGGGGCGTGCTGGACCGGCTGCTGGACGAGCCCGCGATCGAGATCCGCGGCATCAGCGGCACCTCGGCCGGGGCGCTGAACGGCGCGGCTCTGGCGGCCGGCCTGTCCTGCGGGCCGGGCCGGCGCGGGCGCGAGGCGGCGCGGCAGAACCTGGCCTATATCTGGTCGCAGGTCGGGCAGGTCAGCGACAATTCCGTGGTGCGCTGGCTGCATTCCATGTTTCCTGCGCCGCGCGCCTGGCAGCGGCTGACCGAGCTTTTCTCGCCCGTGGCCTGGCTTGGTTCGCTGACGCGGGTGTTCAGCCCCTATGATTCGGGGCCGTTCTACACCAACCCGCTGGCCGCCATCCTGCGCGAGATGCCGCATCCCCGGCTGGGCCGCGAGGAAGGGCCGGCCTTTTTCGTCACCGCGACCAATGTGCGCACCGGGCTGGTGCGGGTCTTCGGCGGCGCCGAGGTGACGGTGGACACCATCCTGGCCTCGGCCTGCCTGCCCGAGCTGTTCCGCGCCGTCGAGATCGACGATCCGCTGACCGGCCGGCGCGAGGCCTATTGGGACGGCGGCTATTCCGGCAATCCGGCGCTGTTCCCGCTGTATCGCGGCGACCTGCCGCGCGACATCGTCATCGTGAACATCAACCCGATGCTGCGCGACGCGATCCCCAAGACCCCGGCCGCGATCCAGGACCGGGTGAACGAGATCAGCTTCAACGCCGCACTTCTGGCCGAGCTGCGGGCGATCAATTTCGTCAAGCGGCTGCATGCCGAGGACCGGCTGACCGGCCGGCCGATGAAGAACGTGCTGCTGCATGCGATCATGGACGAGGAGTTGATGAACTCGCTGAGCGCCAGCACTAAGCTGATCCCGAATCCCGGCCTGTTGCAGCGCATGCACGATGCCGGGGTCGAGGCGGCCGACCGGTTCCTGGAACGCGATGCCGGCAATATCGGCGAGCGCGATTCCTACGACCTGGCGCAGCTGTTCGGCCGCCGCTAGCGGGTGATGGCCGCGGCGATGCGCGCGGCCAGCCGGGCGTTGTTCAGCACCAGCGCGATATTGGCGTCGAGCGAGCGGCCCCGGGTCAGGTCGAAGATGCGCTGCAGCAGGAAGGGCGTGACCGCCTTGGCGGCGATGCGCTGCGCCTCGGCCTCGGACAGCGCCTGCTCGACGATGGGGATCATCTCGGCGCGCGGGATCTCGGCCTCTGGCGGGATCGGGTTCACCACCAGCTGGCCGCCCCCGAGGCCCAGTTCGCGGCGCAGCCGGGCGCTGGCGGCGATCTGGACCGGGTCGTCCATGCGCAAGGGCGCCGGCAGGCCCGATTCGCGCGACCAGAAGGCCGGCAGCTGGTCCTGGCCGAAGGCGATCACCGGCACGCCCAGCGTTTCCAGCACCTCGAGCGTCTTGGGCAGATCCAGGATCGCCTTGGCCCCGGCCGCGACCACGGTGACCGGGCTTTGCGCCAGTTCCTGCAGGTCGGCCGAGATGTCGAAGCTGGTTTCGGCGCCGCGATGCACGCCGCCGATGCCGCCGGTGGCGAAGACCTCGATCCCGGCCAGATGGGCGCAGATCATCGTCGCCGCCACCGTCGTGGCCCCGGTCCGCCCCAGCGCCAGGCAGGCGGCGAGATCGGCGCGCGACAGCTTCATCACCTGCGCGGCCGGGGTCGAGGCCAGCGCCTCGAGCGTCTCGGCATCGAGACCGACGCGAATGCGCCCGGCCATCACCGCGATGGTGGCGGGCACGGCGCCTGCCTCGCGCACCGCGGCCTCGACCTGTTGCGCGACCTGCAGGTTCTGCGGATAGGGCATCCCATGGGTGATGATGGTCGATTCCAGCGCCACGACTGGCCGGCCCTCGGCCAGGGCCTGCGAGATTTCGGGGGAAAGCGCGATCAGGGGGGTCATGGCTGGTCCTTTCCACAGACATGGTCGGATGCGGCGTTCATGGCGCGGGTCAGGGCCTCGGCGCGGGTGGCGCCGCGGCTTTCGGCCGCGAGATGCGCGGCGAGGAAGCTGTCGCCCGCGCCGGTGACGCGGATGGCCGCCACCGGGCGCGGCGCCGCGGTCAGCGTGGGCACGCCTTGCGCCGCATCGGCGGCGGTGCCGGCGCCGTCGGTCACCAGCACCCGGCGGGCGCCGAGCGCCAGCACGGCCTCGGCGGCGCGGGCGGCGTCGGGCAGGCTGCGGCCGGCCAGGGCCTCGGCCTCGGCGCGGTTCAGGTGGAAGATGGCGCGGGGATGGTCGATCAGCACCCGCAGCCGGGCCGCCTTGTCGGGGCTGGCGGGCACGATGCGCAGGTCGGCTTCGGCAAGGCAGGGATCGCGGGCGATTTCGGTCAGCACCGGCACGGAGGGGTTGCCGTCCACCACCAGCGTGCCTCGCCAGGGCCGGGCGGCATCGCCCAGCCGGCCGTCGCGCAGCGGCGCGAGGAGGGCCGTGCCGGCGGTTTCCAGCGCCCGGGCATCGGCGATGGCCGCGACCAGCCCCTCCGGGCTTTCGATGGCCAGATAGCTGTCGGTGACAAGGCCAGTGTCGCACCAGAGCCAGCGGGTGTCGACGCCGCGCCGGCCGGCCTCGGCCACCAGCGCCTCGCCCGCCGGGTCGCGGCCGACGGCGGAAAGCATGGCGGGTGCCAGCCCCTGCCGGGCCAGGGCCAGCGCCACGTTCAGCGCCACGCCGCCCGGCTGGCGGGTAATGCGTCCCGGCAGGTCGGCGCCGGGCAGAACCCGCACCGCGCTGTGCCCGATCACGTCCCAAAGCATGGCGCCAAGGCAGAGAATGCGGGGAGGGGCGGTCATCGGGGCGGGCCTTCGGGCGGGTTGCGCCGGCGCAAGCTAGCTTCTGGCGATGCCGGGGAAAAGGGGGGTGAGAGGCTGGACAGCGACCCAGACGGGACTCGTTACGGCTGCTTCCTTCCGGACCTGACCGGTTTGGCGAGACGCCTGCCCGCGCCAACCTCTCGCCGCCTAGATAGGCGCGCGCGCGGCAGGATGCAAGCGGCTTGCCCGCTAGAGATGCAGGCGCAGGCGCAGGAAACCGTCCGGGCCCATGCCCGCCGGCTCGACCCGCGCGGAAAGCCCGTCCAGATGCCGCGCGGCGGCCGGCCCGGTCTCGAACAGGACCGAGGTGCCGGGCAGGGGGCGGAAGCTCCAGCCGGCGCGGGAATCGGGTGCCAGCACGCGGCGCCGCGCGACATAGCGGCGCAGCACCTCGCGGGTGCGCGAGGTGCCATCCAGCAGCACCGGCCGTCCCGCCGCCACCGGGGCGAACAGCCCGCAATCGGACAGCCGGTAGCTGTTCGTCACCAGGATGAAGGGCTGGTCCGGCGCCACCGGGCGGCTGCGATGCGAAAGCGCGCCGATGCGGCGCGAATCGGCATGGGCCAGGCGGCCGTCCGGGGCGTAGCGCGGCGGGCGGCTGAGGTCGATCTGCCAGTCCAGCCCGTCGATGATATCGAAATTGTAGCTGGGGAATTCCGGGTCGATCAGCGGCTGGTCGGGCTTGCCCGGCTCGATGCGCAGGAACAGGCTGGCCGAGCGTTCCAGCCATTCATGCAGTTCAGCCCCGGTCAGGCGGATGGCGCAGATCCGGTTCGGAAACAGGTAGAGATCGGCGATGTTGCGCAGCGTCAGCCGCCCGGCCGGCACATCGGTATAATGCTGCGGCTCGCCGCGCCCGCCGGCGCGGAACGGGGCGGCGGCCGAAAGGATCGGCAGGTCCTGCCAGCGCGTGCCGCGCAGCGCGCGCCGCACATGCCAGCGCTGCGCCATGGTCACCAGCCGCAGGCCCGGATCCTCGCCGATCAGGGCGAAATAGCTGCTCAGCGGCCGCTCGGTCCTGCCGATGCGGCGGCGGAAATGCCGCAGGGTCCGGCGATGCGCCGCCAGCGCCGGGCCGGTGACGGCGGGGTGGTCCTCCTCGGCGCCGACCGGCTCGGCGCGGCAGGTGAAATCGGCGATGCGCCAGCCCTGGCCCGCGGGTTCCAGCCGCAGGTCGATCAGACCCAGATGCGAGCCCCAGAAACCCGGCATCACCGCCGGCTTGCCGGCCAGCGTGCCGCGCCGGGCGTCGATCCCCGGCCCCTGCGGATGGTCCGGCGAGGGAAAGACCCGATGCGTATGCCCGGCGATCACCAGGTCGATGCCGGGCAGGGCGGCCAGCGCGGTGGCGGCGTTCTCCATCATCGGCGCGGGGGCGAGCGCGCCGATGCCGCTATGCGACAGCGCCACCACCAGATGCGCGCCCTGGCGGCGCAGCGCCGCGATGCCGGCCCGCGCCGCCAGCAGGATGTCCTGCACCTCGATCTCGGCCTTCAGCCCCGGCTCCCATTCCACGGTTTGCGGCGGCAGAAAGCCCAGCACGCCGATGCGCAGCCGCTGGGGGCGGTCCCGGCGGTCGCGGAACTGCCGCTCCAGCAGGATATGGTTCTGCACCGGCAGCGGGCGGCGCGGGCGCAGGTTGCTGGCGACGATGGGGAATTCCGCCTCGTCCAGCGTGCGGCGCAGAAAGCCGAGGCCAAAGCTGAAATCATGGTTGCCGACCGTGGCGGCGTCATAGCGCAGCGCATTCATCGCCGCGATGGCGGGATGCGGCTGGCGCGGTCCCAGGGCGCCCGCCTCGGCCAGGTAATCGCCCATCGGGCTGCCCTGCAACCCGTCGCCATTGTCGAACAGCAGGCAGTTGGGCGCCGATTGCCGCGCCTTGGCGATCAACGCCGCCGCCCGCGACAGGCCCAGCCGCCCCGAGGGTCGGTCCGCGAAATAGTCGTAGCCCAGCACATGCATGTGCAGGTCCGTGGTCGCCAGGATGCGAAGGTCGAGGGCATCGCCGGGCTGCGGATCGGGCGGAGGGATTTCGGACGTCATGCCGTCTGCATGCGGTCATTATCGACATAATGCAACCATGGATTGCATTTCTGCCCTGGTTCCGCTTAGCGGATGTGGCAGCCTTGCATGCTGCGGTGCAACATGGGATTAATCGGGGCCAAGGTTCAGCGCCCCCCTCTTGTTCGATCGGATAAGCGATGAAGTTCTCGACCCGACAGGATACCGACCTTGCCGCGGAAGGGCTGTTCCGCGCGGTCAGCAATTTCCACGCCATCGAGCGGCTTTTGCTGCGGCGCGGCGCCACGGTGCGCCGGCTGGACGGCCTGGCCGAGCCGGGCGTCGGCATGCGCTGGCTGATCGGCTTCGACTGGCGCGGCCGGCATCGCGAGCTGACCGCCGAGGTCACCCGGCTGGACGCGCCCGAGGTGGTGGCCATCGACGCGCGGTCCGACCAGTTCGAGGTCACGCTGCGCATGACCGTGGTGGCGCTGACCAAGGCGAAATCGCGGCTGATCTTCGAGACGGACATCCATCCGCGCGGCATGAAGGCGCGGCTGCTGCTGCAGACGGCCAAGCTGGGCAAGGCGCAGCTGGACCGCAAGTTCGCCAAGCGCGTGGGCGAATTCGTCACCCACCTGGCCGCGGGCGAGCACGCCTGAATCCGGCTGCCCGCCGCCGTTGCGGGCCGGCGCTATTGCGGCGCGGCTGCCTGCAGCTGCGCCGCGCGCAGCGGATCGGCCGGATAGACGCCCAGGATGTTCAGGCTGGAGGTGAAATAGTCCAGCTCCTCCAGCGCGCGGGCGACATGCGGGTCCTCGGGGTGGCCTTCGATATCGGCGTAGAACTGCGTCGCGGTGAAGACGCCGTCCACCATGTAGCTTTCCAGCTTGGTCATGTTGACGCCGTTGGTGGCGAAGCCGCCGAGCGCCTTGTAAAGCGCCGCCGGGATGTTGCGCACCCGGAAGACGAAGCTGGTCATCATGGTGGTGCCGCCCTGGGCATTGGTGCGGCGGCTGAAATCGGGCTGCCGCGCCATGACCAGGAAGCGGGTGGTGTTGTTCTGGCGGTCCTCGATCCCCGAGGCGAGCTCTTCGAGGCCGTAGATCTCGCCGGCCAGGGGCGCGGCCAGCGCCGCCAGCGCCTTTTCGCCGCGCCGCGCCACTTCCAGCGCCGAGCCGGCGGTGTCGGCCCCGACGATGCCGCGGATGGCGTGGCGGCGCAGGAAGCCGCGGCACTGGCCCAGAAGCACCGGGTGGCTCATCGCGTCGGTGACCTCGGACAGGCGGGTGCCGGGCACCGCCAGCAGGCTGATGCGGACCCGCACGAAGCCCTCGTCGATGATGTGCAGGCCGGTTTCGGGCAGCAGGTGATGGATGTCGGCGACCCGGCCATAGGTCGAGTTCTCGACCGGCAGCATGGCCAGCTCGGCCCGGCCGCCGCGCACCGCCTCGATCGTGTCCTCGAAGGTGCGGCAGGGCAGGGCCTCCATCTGCGGACGATAGAGGCGGCAGGCCTGATGGCTGTAGGCGCCGGGTTCGCCCTGGAATGCGATCACGTTCTGGGTCGGGACATCATCGGTCATGGCTCACACCTCGGCTTGGGGCGGCGCGCGCCCCGTATCGGGGCGGTTCTACCCCGGTTTTGTGTTCTGCGAGCGACAACTATACCTTGAACCGACGGAACAAAAGCGGATAGATACGGCCAAATCCACGGACAGACCCAAGGGATCCGCAGACATGTTCGACACCATGACCGTCACCAAGGCAGCCGGGGCTCTGATCGGCTCGCTTCTGTTCCTTCTGCTGATGGGCTGGGCGGCCTCGGGCATCTATCACGTCGGTCCCGCCGGTCATGGTGACGAGGAACATGCGCAGGCCTATTCCATCCCGGTCAAGGATGCGGGCGCCGATGCCGGCGAGGCCGAGGAGGAGGGCATCGATTTCGCCGCCGTCATGGCCTCGGCCGATGCCGCCGCCGGCGAGAAGGTCTTCGGCAAGTGCAAGGCCTGCCACAAGATGGACGGCACCGACGGCACCGGCCCGCATCTGAACGGCGTCGTCGGCCGCCCGGTCGCCGGGGTCGACGGCTTCAACTATTCGGACGGCATGAAGGCGCATGGCGGCGACTGGACGCATGACGCGCTGCAGGAATTCCTGACCAACCCGAAAGCCGTGGTCAAGGGCACCAAGATGGCCTTTGCCGGCCTGCCCAAGGTCGAGGACCGCGCCAACCTGATCGCTTATCTGGAAGCCCATCCCTAAGGCCCCTGCGTGCCGCAAAACCATGGCGGGCGTCCCCTTGGGGCGCCCTTTTTCTTGCCGGCACGGCGGCTTGCACGGGGCTGGCCGGGCGGATCACGCATTTGCATGTTGAACCGGGGCGGATGGCTGCTAGCCTTGCGCCCGAGGCGGCCGATGCCCGAGCCGGACAGAACAAGGATCAGCAAGACCCGATGACGATGCCCTTCCTGCGACATGCCCCGATGGTTGCGCTTATGGCTCTGATGCCCGGCTGGTCCCTGGCGCAGGAGCAGCCGCAACCCGGAACCATCCGCTCGCATGGAATCGCGATCTTCGGCACGCCGGAACTGCCTGCGGACTTCCCGCATCTGCGCTATGTGAACCCCGAGGCGCCGAAGGGCGGCGAGATCTCGGAATGGGCCAGCGGCGGCTTCGACAGCTACAATCCCTATACCCATCGCGGCCGCGCGGCGGCGCTGTCCAACGCCATGCTGGAGCCGCTGATGGAAAGCGTGGCCGACGAGATCGGCACCGCCTATTGCCTGCTTTGCGAGACCATCGAATACCCCGAAAGCCGCGACTGGGTGATCTTCCACCTGCGCCCCGAGGCGAAATTCTCGGACGGAACGCCGGTGACCGCGCATGACGTGCTGTTTTCCTTCGAGCTCTTGCGCGACAAGGGCCTGTCCTCCTATCGCACGATCATCTCGAAGATCGTCGCCAAGGCCGAGGTGATCGACGATCACAGCATCAAGTTCATCTTCCGGCCGGATTATCCGCGCCGCGACGTGATCCAGTCGGTGGGCGGCCAGATCGTCTTCTCGCGCGAGGATTTCCGCAAGAACAAGCGCGACATCGAACAGTCGAGCAATATCCCCTTCGTCGGCTCGGGGCCCTATATGTTCGACCGCGCCGACATGGGCCGCTCGATCACCCTGCGCCGCAATCCCGATTACTGGGGCAAGGACCTGCCGATCAATGTCGGGCGGCACAATTTCGACCGCATCCGCGTCGAGTATTTCGGCGATTACGACAGCGCCTTCGAGGCCTTCAAGGCCGGGGTCTACACGTTCCGCAACGAGGCGAGCTCGATCCACTGGGCGACGCGCTACGATTTCCCCGCCGTGCAGTCCGGCGCGGTGAAGAAGGAGGCACTGCCCGACGGCACCATCGCCTCGGGCCAGGGCTGGGTCTTCAACCTGCGCCGGCCGAAGTTCCAGGACATCCGCGTGCGCGAGGCCATCGGGCTCATGTTCAATTTCGAATGGTCGAACGAGACGCTGTTCTATGGGCTCTACGAGCGGGTGAACTCGCCCTGGGAAAACAGCCCGCTCATGGCCGAGGGCAAGCCGAGCGAAGCCGAGCTGGCGCTGCTGCAGCCGCTGGCCAAGGATCTGCCGCCCGGCGTGCTGACCGATGACGCCGTGCTGCAGCCGGTTTCGGGCAAGACGCAGCTTGACCGCAGGAACATGCGCGATGCCGCCCGGCTGCTGGACGAGGCGGGCTGGAAGCCGGGCGCGGACGGGCTGCGCCGCAACGCCAAGGGCGAGCTGCTGCGGGTCGAGTTCCTGAACGACAGCGCCACCTTCGACCGGGTGATCAACCCCTTCGTGCAGAACCTGCGCGCCGTGGGCATCGACGCGGTGAACCTGCGGGTGGACGATGCACAACTGACGGCGCGCACCCGCAGCCACGATTTCGACATCGTGACGGATCAGCTGGCCCAGAGCTATTTCCTGTCCGGAGACACCGAGCAGACCTTCGGTTCGGAAAATGTCGGCGACGTGTTCAACCCGATGGGCCTGGCCAATCCGGCCATCGACCGGCTGATCCAGCTGGGCATCGAGGCGACCACGCAGGAAGAGATGACCACCGTTGCCCATGCGCTGGACCGCAGCCTGCGCGCCCTGCGCTTCTGGGTGCCGCAATGGTTCAAGGCCGAGCATACCGTCGCCTATTACGACATCTTCGGCCATCCCGAGACCTTGCCGCCCTATGCGCTGGGCGAGCTTGATTTCTGGTGGCATGACGCGGATAAGGCGGCAAAGCTGAAACAATCCGGCGCGCTGCGCTAGGGCCTTCGGGACCGGCGCGGATCAAGGCGGAGCAAGGGGACGGATGGCAGCCTATATCCTGCGGCGCTTGCTGCTGATCATACCCACGCTGATCGGCATCATGCTGGTCAATTTCACGCTGACGCAATTCGTCCCCGGCGGCCCGATCGAACAGATCATCGCCCGCGTCCAGGGCGAGGGCGACGCGCTGCGCAACATCACCGGCGGCGCCGGCGAGGCGCCGCAGAACACCGAATATGCCGGTGCCCGCGGCATCCCGCCCGAGCTGCTGGACCAGCTGGAAGTGCAGATGGGCTTTGCCAAGATCGTCTGCGCGCCCGATCATCAGGGCGAGCCTGACCTGAGGTCGCCCGATTGCGACAAGGAAAAGATCGGCGCGGCCGAGCGTTTCCTGATCATGCTGGGCAATTACGTCCGCTTCGATTTCGGCATCAGTTTCTTCCGCTCGATCTCGGTGATCGACCTGGTGCTGGAAAAGATGCCGGTCTCGATCACGCTGGGGCTGTGGTCGACGCTGATCGCCTATCTGATCTCGATCCCGCTGGGCATCCGCAAGGCGGTCCGGAACGGCACGCCCTTCGACACCTGGACTTCGGGTGCGATCATCGTCGGCTATGCCATCCCGGCCTTCCTGTTCGCGGTGCTGCTGATGGTGCTGTTCGCGGGCGGCAGCTACTGGCAGATCTTTCCGCTGCGCGGGCTGACCTCGGACAACTGGGCCGATCTGAGCCTCTGGGGCAAGGTCAAGGACTACCTGTGGCACATCGCCCTGCCGGTGACGGCCACCACCATCTCCAGCTTCGCCACGCTGACGCTCTTGACCAAGAACAGCTTCCTGGACGAGATCAACAAGCAATATGTGATGACCGCCCGCGCCAAGGGCCTGACCGAGGGCCGGGTGCTTTACGGCCATGTCTTCCGCAACGCCATGCTGATCGTGATCGCCGGGTTTCCGTCGATGTTCCTCGGCGTGTTCTTCGGCTCCTCGATCCTGATCGAGACCATCTTCTCGCTCGACGGCCTCGGGCGGCTGGGCTTCGAGGCGGCGGTGCAGCGCGACTACCCGGTGATCTTCGGCACGCTTTACGTCTTCGGCCTGCTGGGCCTGCTGGTCGGGATCCTTTCGGACCTGATGTATGTGCTGGTCGACCCGCGCATCGATTTCGAGCGGAGGGCCGGCTGATGGCGATGACCGAGCTGAACCGCCGCCGGCTGCGCAATTTCCGCCGCAACAAGCGCGCCTTCTGGTCGCTGGTCGTCTTCACCATCCTGTTCGTCGCCTCGCTGTTCGCGGAACTGATCGCCAACGACAAGCCGATCCTGGTCAGCTATCGGGGCGAGCTGCATTTCCCGGTCTATCGCTTCTATCCCGAGACCGCCTTCGGCGGCGATTTCGGCACCGAGGCGATCTATACCGATCCGGGCGTGCAATGCCTGATCCGCACCGGCGGAAGGCCCGAATGCTGGGACGACCCCGAGGCGACCGAGCAGGAGGCGCGCGAAACCGGCACGGTCGCGGGCGAGCCGGTCGAGAAGGGCTGGATGCTCTGGCCGCCGATCCCCTATCACTATCGCACCATCAACAATGTCGGCACCGCCCCCAGCGCGCCGGACAGCGCCCATTGGCTGGGCACCGACGACACCTCGCGCGATGTGCTGGCGCGGGTGATCTACGGCTTCCGCCTGTCGATCCTGTTCACGCTGATCGTGACCGTGGTCGCCTCGCTTCTGGGCATCGCGGCGGGCGCGGTGCAGGGCTATTTTGGCGGGCGCACCGATCTGGTCTTTCAGAGATTGCTTGAGATATGGAGCTCAACCCCTTCGCTTTACGTGATTATCATCCTGTTCGCGATCCTGGGGCGAAGTTTCTGGCTGCTGGTCTTCGTCTCGATCCTGTTCGGCTGGCCGGCATTGGTCGGCGTGGTGCGGGCCGAGTTTCTGCGGGCGCGCAACTTCGAATATGTCCGGGCGGCGCGGGCGCTGGGGGTGAATGACCGCACGATCATGTTCCGCCATATCCTGCCCAATGCCATGGTGGCGACGCTGACCATGCTGCCCTTCGTGGTCACCGGCACCATCTCGTCGCTGGCGGCGCTGGATTATCTGGGCTACGGCCTGCCCAGCTCGGCCCCCTCGCTGGGCGAGCTGGCCCTGCAGGCCAAGCAGAACCTGCAGGCGCCCTGGCTGGGCTTCACCGCCTTCTTCAGCTTCGCCATCATGCTGTCGCTGCTGGTGTTCATCTTCGAGGGCGTGCGCGACGCCTTCGACCCAAGAAAGACCTTCCGATGACGCCGGTTCTGAAAGTCAGCGACCTGCGGGTGGGGTTCCGGCAGGACGGGCAGCTGGTGCCCGCCGTCAAGGGCGTCAGCTTCACCGTGGGCAAGGGCGAGACGGTGGCGCTGGTCGGCGAATCCGGCTCGGGCAAGTCGGTCACCGCGCTGTCGACCGTGCGGCTGCTGGGCGAGGCGGCCGAGGTCGCGGGCTCGGTCCGCTATGCTGGGCGCGAATTGCTGGGCGCTTCCGAGCCCGAGCTGCGCCGGGTGCGCGGCAATGACATCAGCTTCATCTTCCAGGAGCCGATGACCTCGCTGAACCCGCTGCACACGCTGGAGCGGCAGTTGGCCGAAAGCCTGGCGCTGCATCAGGGGCTGCGCGGTGCGGCGGCGCGGGCGCGGATCATCGAGCTGCTGACCCGCGTCGGAATCCGCGACCCGGAAACGCGGCTGGCCGATTACCCGCACCAGCTGTCCGGCGGCCAACGCCAGCGGGTGATGATCGCCATGGCGCTGGCGAACGGGCCGGAACTGCTGATCGCCGACGAGCCGACGACGGCGCTGGACGTGACCATCCAGGCGCAGATCATGGAGCTGCTGGCCGAACTCAAGGCCGCCGAGGGGCTGTCGATGCTGTTCATCAGCCACGACCTGGGCTTGGTGCGCCGCATCGCCGACCGGGTCTGCGTGATGAAGGGCGGCGAGATCGTCGAGCAGGGCCCGGTCGAGCAGATATTCTCCGATCCGCAGCACGACTATACCCGCATGCTGCTGGCGGCCGAGCCCAAGGGCCGGGCCGAGCCGATCACCGGCGATGCGCCGCAGATCGTGGCGACCCGGGACCTCAAGGTCTGGTTCCCGATCCAGCGCGGCTTCCTGCGCCGCACCGTCGGCCACGTCAAGGCGGTGAACGGCGCCACGCTGTCGGTCCGGGCAGGCGAGACGCTGGGCATCGTCGGCGAATCCGGCTCGGGCAAGACCACGCTGGCGCTGGCGATCATGCGGCTGATCGAAAGCGACGGGCCGATCCTCTACATGGGCCGCGACATTTCCAAGGTGCCGGGCCGGGCGCTGCGCGGCCTGCGCCGCGACATGCAGATCGTGTTCCAGGACCCCTATGGCAGCCTGTCGCCGCGCATGACGGTCGAGCAGATCATCGCCGAGGGCCTGGGCGTGCACGGCGTCGAACCCGGCCGCAACCGCCGCGAGATGGTGGATGAGATCATGCGCGAGGTCGGGCTGGACCCCGCCACCATGCACCGCTATCCGCATGAATTCAGCGGCGGCCAGCGCCAGCGCATCGCCATCGCCCGCGCCATGATCCTGAATCCCAAGCTGGTGGTCCTGGACGAGCCGACCTCGGCGCTGGACATGACCGTGCAGGTGCAGATCGTCGAGCTGCTGCGCCGCTTGCAGAAAAAGCACGGGCTGGCCTTCCTGTTCATCAGCCACGACCTGCGCGCGGTGCGCGCCATGTCGCACCAGATCATGGTCATGCGCGCCGGCGAGGTGGTCGAGCAGGGCGCGACCCAGGCGGTCTTCGACCATCCGCAAAGCGACTATACCCGCCGCCTGATCGAGGCGGCCTTCCTGACGGCCATCGCATGAAAATCCTGTTCGTCCACCAGAATTTCCCGGCGCAGTTCCTGCATCTGGCGCCGGCCCTGGCGGCGCGCGGCCATCACGTGCTGGGCCTGACGGACGAGACGAACCCGCGCCCCTCGCCGGTCCGGGTGGTGCGCTACAAGGCGCCGGGCGAGCTGAAGCTGCCGCCGATGCTGGGCCGCACCTATAGCGACCATGCCGAGCGCGGCTGGCTGGCCGCGCGCGGCTGCCGGGCATTGCGCGACCGGCACGGCTATACGCCCGACGTGATCTTCGGCCATAGCGGCTGGGGCGAGACGCTGTTCCTGCGCGAGATCTGGCCCGAGGCGAAGCTGCTGGTCTATGCCGAACTCATGTATCGCACCCGTGGCCACGACGTCGGTTTCGACCCCGAGATCAGCCCGGACAGCGACGAGGGGCGGGTCAGCACCGTCGCCCGCTCGGCGCATCTGATCCAGGGGCTGGTGCAGGCCGATGCCGGGCTGGCGCCGACCGAATACCAGGCGCATTCCTTTCCGCCCGAGCTGCGCGGCAAGCTGACGGTGATCCATGACGGCATCGACACGCTGAAGGTCTGCCCCAATCCGCTGGCTGAATTCCTGCTGCCCGACGGGCGCAAGCTGCAGGCCGGGGACGAGGTGCTGACCTATGTCTCGCGTTCGCTGGAGCCCTATCGCGGCTTTCACCGCTTCATGCGCGCGCTGCCCCAAGTGCTGCGGGCGCGGCCGGATGCGCAGGTGGTGCTGGTCGGCGGCGACGGCGTCAGCTATGGCGGCCTGCCCCGGGACGCGGCCAGCTGGAAGGAAAAGCTGCTGGCGGAACTGGACGGCCGGCTGGACCCGGCGCGCGTGCATTTCATGGGCCGCGTGCCCTATCCGCAATATCTGGCGCTGCTGCAGGTGGCCCGGGTGCATTGCTACCTGACCTATCCCTTCGTGCTCAGCTGGTCGCTGACCGAGGCGATGGCGGCGGGGTGCTATGTCGTCGGCTCGGATACCGAGCCGGTGCGCGAACTGGTCCGCGACGGCGAAAACGGCCGGCTGGTGCCGTTCTTCGACCAGCCGGCGCTGGAGGCGGCGCTGATCCGCGGGCTGGCCGGCGATCCCGATGCCGCGCGGCTGCAGGCGGCGGCGCGGCAGACGATCCTGGACGGCTATGACCTGCATCGGCACAGCCTGCCGCGGCTGATCGACTGGGTCGAGAGCTTCGCGCCCTGAAGCGTTTCCGGGGACAATCGGCGTCCACCTGTTGGAAATGCCTTAAAGCTCGATCTCGCTTTCCGGGTCGCGCTCGGGCAGCGGCTGCGGCACGCCGGGATCGTCCGGGCGCGGGTTCAGGCGCGGATCGTCCCCGGGCGGCGGGCGCAGCATGTCGCGCAGCGTATCGCCCACCGGCGGCGGTGGCGGCGCGTCGGCGCGGCGGCGGATAAGGATATCGCCGTTTTCCAGCCGCTCGGGCGCTTGGTAATGGCGCACGTCGTCCATCAGCTTGCCGATATCCTGCAGCACCGGCGCGACCGAGCCCAGCGTGTCGCCCAGGTCCCGGCCAAGCCGGTCCAGATGCGGTTCGGCCCGATCCAGCAGATTGCGCATGAAGTTTTCCAGACCGCGTTCCAGCGTGTCGGATTCCGGGGCGGGCGTCGCCTCGGGCGTCATCTCGGGCGGCGGCTCGTCGGCCAGCGGCGGCTCGTAATCCTGCGCCATGGCGGCGGGGGACATGAGCACGCAGAGCATCAGGGCGAGAACGGGATTGCGCATAGGCCGGTCCTTCGGCTGTTCGCAGGGGAAACGGGCGCCGGTCCGGGCGGGTTCCCTCAGGCCGGGCGCATCCGGTGCATGTTGCGGAAATTCTCCCAGGCCTCGTTCAGGGCGCGGGTGCGGGCCTCGGCCAGGCGGATCGCCTCGGGCGGCAGGCCGCGGGCCAGGGCGCGGTCGGGGTGGCTTTCACGCACCAGTTCGCGCCAGCGCCGCCGCGCCTCGGGCAGCGGCGTGTCGGGCGTCACGCCCAGCACCTCGCAGGAAGGGCAGCCCTGCCGGCGGTCGTGGCGGGCGCGGATCGCCGCCACCTGCGCGGGCGGCAGGCCGAAGATGCGCGCCACCTCGTCGATGAAGATGATCTCGGCTTCGTGCAGGTCGCTGTCGGCGACGGCGATGATGAACAGCCCCTCGACCACATCGGCCAGCACCGGGTCGCCTGGCGGGAACATGGCCGCGATGCGCCGCGCCCAGGCGTCGAAACCGGCGACATCCTGCCGCGCCAGGTCGAAGACCCGGGCGGCGTTCTTTTCCTCGGAGCGGGGGATGATGAAGACGCGGCGAAAGGCCGCCACCTCGGAACGCGCCACGGCGCCGTCGGCCTTGGCAAGCTTGGCCCCCAGCGCGATCACCGCGATGGTGAAGGCCACCGATTTCTCTGGCGGGGTGGCGGCACGGCGCGCGCCGACGATCGCCGCCAGCCGGTCGGCGATGCGCTGCCAGAAGCTGCGCGGCTTGGGCAGTTCGGGGCAGGTCTTCTGCGGGTCCTTGATCGCGGCATCCATGGCAGCAGCCTAGGCGGGGCGGGATGCCAAGTCCACTGACATTCCCGCCAGTTACGAGGCGTTACCTGCGGCTTTCCAGCGCCGCCTTCACGACCAGCACCACCAGCGCAATGACGGTCAGGGTCGAGGCGGCGGCAAAGGCGCCGGTGGTGTTGAGGTCGTTGAACATCAGCTCGATCTGCAGCGGCAGGGTGTTGGTCTGGCCGCGGATCGAGCCCGAAACCACCGAGACTCCGCCGAATTCGCCCACCGCCCGAGCCGTGCACAGCACCGCGCCGTAAAGCAGCGCCCAGCGGATATTGGGCAGGGTGACGCGGGAAAACACCTGCCAGCCGCGCGCGCCCAGGGTGACTGCCGCCTGCTCCTGTTCCGAGCCTTGCGCCTGCATCAGCGGCAGCACCTCGCGCACCACGAAGGGGGCGGTGACGAACATGGTGACCAGCACGATGCCGGGCAGGGCGAACATCACCTTCAGGTCATGCGCGGCCAGCCAGGGACCCAGCAGGCCCTGCCGGCCGTAAAGCAGCAGGTAGCAGATGCCGGCGATGATCGGCGAGATCGAGAAGGGGATCTCGATCAGCACCATCAGCAGCTTGCGCCCCGGAAAGCGGAAGCGGGCGATGGCCCAGGCGGCGGCGATGCCGAAGGCGATGTTGACCGGCACCACGATCACCGCGACCACCGTGGTCAGCCAGATCGCATGCAGGACCAGCGGATCGGCAATGTTCTTCAGATAGACCGCCCAGCCCTCGGCGAAGGCGCGCCAGAAGATGAAGGCCAGGGGCGCCACGACAAAGATCGCCGTCAGCACGAAGGCCAGCCCGATCAGCAGGCGCGGCACCGTGCGGCTTTGGCCGGGGGCATGGGTAAGGGCGAGGGTGCTCATCACCGGGCCTCCAGATGGCGGGCGGCCCGGAACTGGATCAGGTTCGACAGCGCCAGCAGGATCAGCGCAATGAGCAGCAGCACCAGCGCAATGGCGGCTGCGCCCTGATAGTCGTATTCCTCCAGCCGGATGAAGGCCAGCAGCGCCGCGATCTCGGTCTTGAAGGGCAGGTTGCCGGCGATGAACACCACCGCGCCGAACTCGCCCAGGGATCGGGCGAAGGCCACGGTCGAGCCCGCCAGCCAGGCCGGCAGGATCGCCGGCAGCACGACGCGGCGGAAGATGGCGAAGGGCCGGGCGCCCAGCGTCATCGCCGCCTGTTCCAGCGCCGGGTCCAGATCCTCCAGCACCGGCTGGATGGCGCGCACCACGAAGGGGATCGAGGTGAAGGTCATCGCCAGGATCACGCCGCCCAGCGTATAGACCAGCTCGATCCCCGCCCCGGTCAGCGGCGCGCCGAACCAGCCGTTCGCGGAGTAAAGCGCGGTCAGCGAGATGCCGGCGACGGCGGTCGGCAGGGCGAAGGGAATGTCCATCAGCGCGTCAAGGATGCGCTTGCCCGGAAAGTCGTAGCGCGTCAGCACCCAGGCCATCAGCAGGCCGTAGAAGGCGTTGAAGACGGTGGCCGCGGCGGCGGCGGTCAGCGTCACCCGCAAGGCCGCCAGCGTGCGCGGCGCGGTGACGATGGCCCAGAACCGTGCCGGGCCGATCTCGGCCCCTTTCAGCACCAGCGCCACCACCGGGATCAGGATCACCAGCGCGACGTAAAGCAGCGTCGTGCCGAGGCTCAGCGAGAACCCCGGCAAAACGCGTTTCGCGCGGATGGGCGCGGCGGCGGCGGTCATTGGTTGACGAAGACCTTGTCGAGGATGCCGCCCTCGGCCAGATGCTCGGCCGTGACCTTGTCCCAGCCGCCGAAGACCTCGTCCACGGTCAAGAGCTTCACCTCGGGGAACTCGGCGGCGTATTTCGCCGTCACCGCCTCGTCGGTGGTGCGGAAATGGTTCTCGGCCAGCGTCTCCTGCGCCTCGGGCGAATAGAGCCAGTTGAGATATTCCGTCGAGATTTCGGTGGTGCCGTTCTTCTCGGCGTTCTCGGTCACCACGGCGACCGGGAAGGCGGCGAAGAGGCTGGTCGCCGGTGTCACCGCCTCGAAGCCCTGCGCCTCGTATTGCTTGGCAATGGCCTTGGTCTCGGCCTCGAAGGTGATGAGCACGTCGCCGATATTGCGCTCGGCGAAGGTCTGGGTGGCGGCGCGGCCGCCGGTGTCGAAGACCGGCACGTTGGCAAAGATCTTGCCCACGAATTCCTGCGCCTTCTCGGGCGTGCCGCCCTCTTGCGTCAGGGCATAGGCATAGGCGGCCAGATAGGTATAGCGCCCGTTGCCGCTGGTCTTGGGGTTCGGGAACACCGCCTGCACGTCGTCGCGCGCCAGGTCCGCCCAGTCCTTGATGCCCTTGGGATTGCCCTCGCGCACCAGGAAGGCCGGCAGCGAGTAATAGGGCGAGGCGCCGTTGGGCAGGGCCTCGCGCCAGTTCTCGGCCACCAGCCCGCCCTCGGCCAGCACGTCCACGTCGGTTTCCTGATTGAAGGTCACCACATCGGCCGGCAGCCCCTCGAGGATGGCGCGCGCCTGTTTCGACGAGCCGGCATGGCTTTGGTCGATGGTCACGTCGCGGCCGGTCTTGTCCTTCCAATAGGCCTGGAATTCGGGGTTCAGCGCCTCGAACAGCTCGCGGGCGATGTCATAGCTGACATTCAGGATCTTGTCCTGGGCCAGCGCCGGGGTGGACCCCAGCAGAAGCGCCAGCGCGGCGACGTGAAGCTTGCGGATCATCATAGGCTTTTCTCCTTGCGGGGGAATTCGGCGGCGGCGGCCTGCGGCGGCAGGGCGCGGGGGCCGGGAAAGATCGTGCCCGCCTCGGGGCGCAGGTTGACGCGGGCGCCGGGGACGAGGCCCTGCGCCTCGGGCGCGCGGCGGGGCAGGTCGATGCCGAAATGACCGGTGCCGTCGGTCAGGTCCAGCCGCAGCAGGGCGCCGTTGCTGGTGCGGTGCGCGACCTGCCAGCGCCCGGCAGGATCGGTCAGCGGCGTCACGTCGGCGGGGCGCAGGAACAGCGTGGCCGGACCGTCGGGCAGGGCGCTGCGCGGCAGGCGGCTGCTGTCCAGCCCCTGCGCCTCGGCGCGGCCGGCCTGCAGCACCACCGGCAATTCGATGGTCGCGCCCATGAAGCGGGCGACGAAAGGGCTGGCGGGGTGGTCGTGGATCTGGTCGGCATTGCCGATCTGCTCGATCCGGCCCTCGCCCATCACCACGACGCGGTCGGCCAGCTCGAAGGCTTCCTCCTGGTCATGGGTGACGAAGATCGTGGTCGAGCCGGTCTCGTCATGCACTTCGCGCAGCCAGGCGCGCAGGTCGCGGCGCACGGCGGCGTCCAGCGCACCGAAAGGCTCGTCGAGCAGCAGCACCGTGGGCTCGATGGCCAGCGCCCGACCAAGCGCGACGCGCTGGCGCTGCCCGCCCGAAAGCTGCGCCGGGTAACGGTCGCCCAGATGCGCGATCTGCAGGAATTCCAGCAGCTGGTCCACCTTGGCCGCGATGACCGCCTTGCCCGGTCGCTGGGCGCGCGGGCGCACGGTCAGGCCGAAGGCGATATTGTCGCGCACGCTCATATGCGGGAACAGCGCGTAATGCTGGAAGACGAAGCCGATGCGCCGGTCCTGCGCCGCCAGGTGCAGCCAGTCCGCGCCATGCACCACCAGCCCGCCAGAATTCGGCCATTCCAGCCCGGCGATGATCTTCAGCAGCGTGGTCTTTCCCGAACCCGAGGGTCCGAGCAGCGCCACCAGCTCGCCCGATTCGATGGTCAGGTCGATGCCGCGCAGCACCGCGGTGCCGTCGAAGCTTTTGGTCATGTGCTCGATGACGATGGACATGGCGCCTCCGTTTTCGGGCCAGAGGTAACGGGCCGGCCGGGGCCCGGCAAGGCGGCCGGGCCTCTGGCGCATGGGCGGGCGGCGAATGTTTTCCCAAGCCCGGCCGGGCGGAGGACCGCTGTTCCCGGCCCGCCGGGCCCCGGGCGGAAACCGTCCGGGCCGGGGCAGGCGCGCAAACGCATTCTTCCTTATTTTTCATGCCGCCCTGCGGCGCGGGGCTTCGCAATCCCGCGGGCCGCTGCTAGGGTCCGGCGCGCAGGCGGAAAGGATGGCGGACGATGGATGGCGGGGATCTGGTGATCAGGCGGGAAAGCCCCTTGGGCGGGGATCTGGCGCTGCTTTTTCAGCGCCATACCGCCGACATGCATGCCGACACGCCGCCGGACTCGATCCACATGCTGCCGCGCGCCGCGCTCGACACGCCCGAGATCGCCTTCTTCGTGCTGCGCGAGGGCGGGGTGCCCCTGGGCATGGGCGCGGTCAAGCGCATCGCCCCCGATCATGGCGAGATCAAGTCCATGCATGTGCTGGCCGAGGCCCGCGGCCGCGGCCATTCCCGCCGCATGCTTCAGGCGCTGATCGACCATGCCCGGTCCGAGGGGATGGCGCGGCTGAGCCTTGAGACCGGGGTGCAGCCGACCTTCATCGCCGCGCGCGGGCTTTACCTGCGGGCGGGTTTCGTCGAATGCCCGCCCTTCGGCGATTACCGGCACGACCCGAACAGCGTCTACATGACGATTGACCTGGGCGGTTCGGATTGAACGGTTGATTCAGCCGCCATCCTGCGCCATGACTGCCGCCGTGCGGGCCCGTAGCTCAACTGGATAGAGCAGGGACCTTCTAAGTCCAAGGTTGAGGGTTCGAGCCCTTCCGGGCCCGCCAATGGCATCATGACGCTTTGGGCCGACATGCAGCGGCCGGCTTTCCTATAAAGCGGGCTTGTATCAGGCCGCTCTGCTCCGCTGCCTTCCGGGCGTCACGCCGGGGCGGATGCCGCGGCCTTCCCTTCCACAGCCAGCCGGCATCATAAGGGGGTGTCGCCGTCTCGCCGCGGTGGCGTTTGGCGGGCAGCAGCGGGCGCGGCAGCATCAGGCCCGGCTGCCGGATAGGCGACCGAAGCCCGGCAGCCGGCCTTCGCCGGCGCAGGATCGCCGTCGGGGGCCGGCCGGGGCCAGAAAAAAGGCCGGCCAATGGCCGGCCCCAGGTGCCTTGCGGCTGGCCCGGCGCTTACTGCACCAGGGCCTTGTGATGCTGGGCGTGGCGCACCGCCAGCTTGCGGCCCATCCGTCCCGAGGCCAGCAGGCGCGCGCCCTGCGGCAGGTCGTCCTCGGCCCGGTCGCGCAGCTCCGGGAACAGCGCGAAGATCTCGGCCTGGGCCTCGCGGCCGACGGATTTCAGCGCCTCGGGGCCAGTGTAAAGCGACTCGGTCTCGGCGCCTTCGGACAGCACGATCTCGTGCCGGTCGAAAAGGAAGTGGAAATATTCCACCGCCTCGATCTCCTGGGCAATGTCGATGCCGTCGATCTGCAGAAGCTGCTTGGCGGCGACCAGAACCTCGGCGGCGCCGAACATCTTCTGCGCGATCTTCGAGCGCACCAGGATGCGATGCTGGGGCGAGACGATCAGGTCGCGCCCGGGCAGACCCTGTCCGAGCGCGCCGGCCGAGATGCGGATCGGGCGCAGGTTCGGGCTGGTCTCCAGCATGCGGCTGCCCACCACGCGCGAGCCGACCCAGCGCACCGGCTGCAGCCCGTGGTCGCGGGTCATCACCAGCATGCCGGGCCGCAGTTCCTCGACCGGAAGCGGGCCGTGCTCGGTCTCGATCAGCGTGCCGCGGGCAAAGCAGGGGAAGCAATGCCGGTCGACGAAGATGCCGTCATAGCACAGGTCGTAATTGCTCGACTTGCTGGGGAAGTTGACCGACACGATGGGCCGGGTGGTCAGCGCCTCGACCTCGGCCGCCGACGCGCCCTTGGGCGGCGGCATCAGGAAGGTGTGGCCGGCCGAATCCTGCATGATGCGGACCGGCAGGTGCAGCGTCTCGTAGCTGCCGTCCGGGTTGCGGAAGGTCACTGCGGTGTTCTTGACGATGAAGGTCGAATCGACCTTGTAGCTCGAGACGTTGCCGTCGCCATCCGCGTCATGGCGGATCGGCTCCGACAGAAAGCCGAAGGGGCCGTCATTGGTGCGGATGACGCCGTCGCGGTTGACGTCGACGGCGCTGACCTCGACCAGGTTGCGCGCCAGCGGGTCGGTCTGCGAGCCGAAGCTCTTGCCGCCAAGGGTGCTGCTAGCCTTTTCGGCGCCGGGGGAAAATTCATTGGGATCCATATCGGGCAGCTTGCCGAGATAGATCATGTTTTCGCAGTCGGGGCCGGTCGGGCCGCAATGATGACCGTGGCCGCCATGCTTAAAAGACATATCAACACTCGCTATTCAGATACGCGCCCGTTCCCGGGGCCGCGTAATCGGTTGCCTCGCGCGTCTGGCTGCCGGGCAAGCGAGATCCTTCGCCGAAATCGACGTTCCAGCCGAAATTGGCCGGACAAGCCTGTCAGGAGGCGCGACGCGCAGTATCGGGTCAACAGGACGCCGACATCAATTTGTCTAGAATATGGCGATTTTATCGCAAGGGGAAAAACTGAACCGTTCGGTTAAAAGTCTAGTAAATTCATAATGGTTAACGAGCCTGCGCGGGCGATATCGATGAATTCTCAGGAAAATTGTTCGCGGCCTCTTTCCGGCATTATGTCGAAAAGATTGCGCACGGCCTGCGGCTGTGGCGCAAATGCGGCGGGGCTGGGGGCCGAAAAACGAAAGGGCCGGGCGAATGCCCGGCCCTCGCGATAGATCCTGTCGGTTGCGATTATTCGCGATTGCCGAGGAACTGCAGCAAGAACATGAACAGGTTCAGGAAGTCCAGATAGAGCTGCAGCGCGCCCATGATCGCGGCCTTGCCGAGGAAGTCGCGGTCCGAATTCGCCAGCTGCAGATAGGTGTTCTTGATGTTCTGCGTGTCATAGGCGGTCAGGCCAGCAAAGATCAGCACGCCGATCGCCGAGATGGCGAACTGCATGGCGCTGGACTGCAGGAACAGGTTCACGATCATGGCGACGATCAGGCCGATCAGGCCCATCATCAGGAAGGTGCCCATCCCCGACAGGTCGCGCTTGGTCGTGTAGCCATAAAGCGACAGCCCGGCGAAGGCGATCGCGGTGATCAGGAAGGTCTGCACGATCGAGAACGAGGTATAGGCGGCGAAGATCCAGCTGATCGAGATGCCCATCACCGCGGCGAAGGCATAGAACAGCGTCGTCGCGCCCTGCACCGACAGGCGGCTCAGCGCGGCGCCGAAGGCAAAGACCATGACCAGCGGCGCGAACATCACCAGCCATTTCACCGGCGACAGATACAGCGTCTTGCCGAATTCGGTCAGGTAATGGCCGTTGCCGAGCGCCCATTGCGTGGGCGTGTCGGACAGGGTCAGCCCGGCCATGCCCCAGGCGGTGCCGGCGGTGACCAGCATGCCCACGGCCATCAGGCCATAGACCTTGTTCATATAGGCGCGCAGGCCCTCATCCACGGCAGCCGAGCGCGTCGCGGTCCCGGCCGTGCGGATCGAATTGTAGTCTTGCATAAGTTCTCCCCGGTCGAAAATCGCGGTGCGGCCCGGATGGCCCACCATCCACGCAGATATTGGCGAAGGATGCAGATTTTTCAATGCGCGGGGAGAGGTTTCGGGGGCATTTGACGAAAATTTCAGATGCTAACGATCACCTTGCCCGTCGAACGCCGGCTTTCCAGCAGTTCATACCCCTCGGCCAGCCGTTCCAGCGGCAGGGTCGCGCCGACATGCGGCCGCAGGCGGCCGGCATTGTAGAGGGCGAAGAGCGCGGCGATGTCCTGGCGCAGCAGCGCGGGGTCGAGCTTGCGATAGCCGCCCCAATAGAAGCCGTGGACGGCGATGTTCTTGACCAGGGCATGGTTCAGCGGCAGGGCCGGGGGCTTGCCGCCGGCAAAGCCGATGACCAGGAAACGCCCGCCGGGGTGCAGGGCGCCGAATGCGGCCTCGCCCGGCGCGTCGCCCACCGGGTCGTAGACCACGTCGACGCCGCCCAGATCGCGCAGCGCGGCGCGCAGGTCGGGGCAGGTGTCGCTGTCGATGCATTCCGCGGCCCCCGCCGCCCGCGCCACCGCCAGCTTTTCGGCGCCGCGCGCCACGGCGATCACCCGCGCGCCGAGCGCGGCCCCGACCTCGACCGCCGTCAGCCCGACGCCGCCCGCCGCGCCCAGGACCGCCAGCGTCTCGCCGGGGCGCAGTCCGGCGCGCAGCGTCAGCGCGAAATGGCTGGTGCCGTAGGCGATCAGGAAGCCGGCCGCCTCCTCATAGCGCATCGCATCGGGAATCGGGTGGCAGCATTCGGCGGGAAACAGGTTGGCCTCGGCCATGGTGCCCTGGCTCTGGACCACGACGCGCGTGCCGGGCGCCAACGCCACGCCGGGGCCGGCGGCCAGCACCTCGCCCGCGCCCTCCAGCCCGGGAATGAAGGGCAGGGGCGGGGTTTCCTGATAGCGCCCCCGGGTCATCAGCAGATCGGCGAAATTCAGCGCAGCCGCCCGCAGCCTGACCAGCACCTCGCCGGGGGCGGGCTGGGCCAGCGCCAGTTCACCCGCTACGGGAGAGCCGGACATTTCCTTGATTTGCATCATTTTCCAGGTCGTCTGCATGATTCCTCCTGCCCTGTCGCCGCGCCGGCTGCGCCGCTTTCTTCCATGTTTCCCGCGGGTTCGGCCAGCCTTTTTCAGGGCCTGTAATCGCTTGTCTTTTTGGACAAGTGGGCATTATCAAGCTCGAAAATTGCGTCAATCTGGTGTAGCGCCCGTTTAGATTGAGTGAGGTGTTACCATGAAACATAACGTGGATGTCCATGTCGGAAAGCGGATCCGTCATCGCCGATGGATGATCGGCATGACGCAGCAGCAGCTTGCCGAGAAGGTCGGGATCAAGTTCCAGCAGATCCAGAAATACGAGACCGGGATGAACCGCGTCTCGGCTTCGCGGCTTTGGGACATCGCGCAGGCGGTGGATGTGCCCGTCAGCTTCTTCTTCGAGGGGCTCGAGGACGGCCATGTGCAGAACACGGTCGAGGGCGACATCCTTGCCGACAAGGAGGCGCTGCAGCTGGTCCGCGCCTATTACGCCATGCCCGAGGCCCAGCGGCGCCAGATCTTCGAGCTGGCCCGCGTGCTTTCGGACGCGGCCTGAGCCGGACCGCCGCCGTTCCCAGGCTTTCGCTTGCGGGACGCAGCGGCTAAACCTGCGCCCGAGGCAGAACTGCGGGGGCAGGCGATGACAAGCGCGAACAAGACCATTCCTGTCGAGGAGGCTGAGCGGATCGTGGCCGTGGCGCATCGCCTGGCCGATGCCGCGCGTGTCGAGACGCTGAGCCTGTTCCGCAGCCCGGCGCTGCGGCCCGACAACAAATCCGCCACCGGCTTCGACCCGGTGACTGAAGCCGACCGGGCCAGCGAGCGCGCCATGCGCGCCATCCTGGCCGCCGAGCGCCCCGAGGATGGCATCCTGGGCGAGGAATACGGTGTCCAGAACGGACAAAGCGGCCTGAGCTGGGTCCTTGATCCCATCGACGGCACCCGCGCCTTCATGGCGGGGGCGCCGAGCTGGGGCGTGCTGATCGGGGTCAGCGACGCCCGGGGGCCGATCTACGGCATCGTCGATCAGCCGCATCTGGACGAGCGTTTCGAGGGCGGGCTGGGCCATGCCCGGCTGATCTCGCGCGCGGGGACTGTGCCGCTTCGGGCGCGGCAGGGCGTCGCCCTGGCCCAGGCCACGCTGATGACCACCTATCCCGAGGTCGGCAGCCCCGCCGAGCACGCCGCCTTTTCGCGGGTCGCGGCCCGGGCGCGGCTGGTCCGCCACGGGCTGGACTGCTACGCCTATGCGCTGCTTGCTGCCGGCCATGTCGATCTGGTGATCGAGGCGGGGCTGCAGCCCTATGACGTGGTCGCGCCGATAGCCGTGGTGCAGGCGGCGGGCGGCGTGGTGACCGACTGGCAGGGCGGTCCCGCGCATGGCGGCGGCACCATCCTCGCCGCGGGTTCACAGGAATTGCACGCTGAGGCGCTAACGCTTCTGAAGGGCGATTGAGGCCCGTCCGCAAGGCCCCTATGGTGCCGCTAACCGTCCAGCCCCGAACTCCGAGAGGAGCCTGCCGATGACCGAGCCGCGCGACGCCGAGACCGAGACCTCGGAAGCCGATTTCCAGCTGAGCCGGCGGGATATCGACGCGATCAACAGGGCCATAGACGAGGCCGACGGCCCGGCGCTGGACGGGCTGCTCGAACCGATGCACGCCGCCGATATCGCCGACCTGATCGAGCAGCTGACTCCGGCCCGGCGGCGCGAGTTCCTGCAGCTCTATTCCGGCGAGATCGACGGCGAGATCCTGTCCGAGATCGACGAATCCATCCGCGAGGAGGTGATCGAGCAGCTGCCGCACGAGGTGGTGGCCGAAGCCGTGCGCGAGATGGACAGCGACGACGTCGTCGACCTGATCGAGGATATGGAGGCGCCCGAGCAGCAGGCGATCCTGGCGGCGCTGGACGAATCCGACCGGGCCGCCGTCGAACGCTCGCTGACCTGGCCGGAATATTCGGCCGGCCGCCTCATGCAGTCCGAGGTGGTCACGGCGCCCGAGCACTGGACCGTGGGCGAGACCATCGACTTCCTGCGCGCCGAGGAATGGCTGCCCGACCAGTTCTATCACGTCGTGCTGGTCGATCCGCGCCGCCACCCGACCGGCTATGTCACGCTGGGCAAGCTGCTGGCCTCGCGCCGCCATGTGCCGCTGCGCGACATCGCCGAGGACAGCTTCCGCACCATCTCGGCCCGCCAGGACGAGGGCGACGTGGCCTATGCCTTCAACAAGTATCACCTGATCTCGGCCCCGGTCGTGGACGACGACGACCGGCTGGTTGGGGTCATCACCATCGACGACGCCATGTCCGTGCTGGACGAGGAGCATGAGGAGGACTTTCTGCGCATGGCCCGCGTCTCGGACGAGAGCCATGTTTCGGACGGTCCCTTGCAGACCGCGCGCCAGCGGCTGCCCTGGCTGGTGATCAACCTTTGCACCGCCTCGCTTTCCGCGCTGGTGATCTCGCGCTTCGAATCCACGCTGGCGCAGCTTGTGATTTTGGCGGCGCTGATGCCCATCGTCGCCTCGACCGGCGGCATCGCCGGCACGCAGTCGCTGGCCGTGGCGGTGCGGGCGCTGGCCACGCGCGAGCTGACCAGGGCCAATGCCCGCCGCGTGATCTTGCGCGAGCTGGTGGCGGGGCTGCTGAACGGGTTGGGACTGGCCGTGCTGCTGACCCTGGCCGGAACATTCATCCTGGGCAATCTGCAGATCGGTCTGGTGCTGGGCATGGCGATGATCGCCAACCAGATCGTTGCGGCCATGGGCGGGGTGCTGGTGCCGCTGGGCCTGAGCAAGCTGGGACTGGATCCTGCACTGGCATCCGGAACATTCGTCACCACCATGACCGACATGATGGGATTCTTTGCATTTCTGGGGCTGGCGACGTGGATCCTGATATGAAGGCCGCCTTGCGGCAGCAGGCGCTGGTGGCGCGGGTGCAGGGCGGCGACGATGCCGCGCTGACCCGGAACCTGACCGCGGCGCTGGCGCCGCATCGCGGCAAGGTGCTCGCCGGCTACTGGCCGATGCGCGGCGAGGCCGATCCGCACCCGGCCATGGCGGTCCATGACGGCCCGGTCTGCCTGCCGGTGGTGATCGGGCCGGCGCAGCCGCTGGAATTCCGTGCCTGGGACGGGCGGCTTGAACCCGGGCGATTCGGCACCAGCCACCCGCCGGCCGATTCGCCGGTGCTGCGCCCCGAGGTTCTGATCGTGCCGCTGGCCGGCTTCGACCGGGCGGGCCATCGGCTGGGCTATGGCGGCGGCTTCTACGACCGGACGCTGGCGGAGCTGCGCGCCGGGGCGCCGGTCGTGGCCATCGGGCTGGCCTATGCCGTGCAGGAGATTCGCGCCATCCCCGCCGAGCCGACCGACCAGCCGCTGGACCTGATCGTCACCGATGGGGGTGTCATCCTGCCGCAGCCGGAAAAATCGCAATGCGCGAGTTTGGGAACAAATTTGCAACCCTGACGCCTGGCGGCTGGGGATAAGCCTGTGGAAACCGCGTGAGCGGCGGCGGGGAACCTTGCCAGATCGCTTGGCTTTTCGGCTTTTGTCGGGATTTGCCAGTTGTTAACAATGCACTTGCAGCGAATCCCCGCCCTTGGCCGAGGGTCTGTTTCGATGCTGCTGTCCAGCAAAATTTTATGTTGAAAAGCGTCATCTCTCGGGTCAATTTGTGGCCCAGGCCGATGGCGCCACCAGATCTTGTGTCCTTCCCGACATCCGATCCGGTTCGGCGCCAAGGGGCAGAGATCAGGAAATAAGCTTTCGGGGTGCCGGGCGATCCGGCCGCCGGACCCGTGCCTTGCGGCGCGGGCGGCGGCGGACCGGCTGCGCGGTCCGGGGCGCGGATGACGGGGGACAGTCAGGGCATGCGGATCGAACGGCGCTTTACCACGGCCGAAAGCGGGGCTTACGGCGCGCTTTCCTTTACCACCACCACCAGCGAGATCCGCAACCCCGACGGCAAGATCGTCTTCCGCAACGAGGCGGTGGAGGTGCCGCAGGGCTGGAGCCAGGTGGCCTCGGACGTCATCGCCCAGAAATATTTCCGCAAGGCCGGCGTGCCGGCGCGGCTCAAGCGCGTCAAGGAGAAGGGCGTGCCGGAATTCCTGTGGCGCTCGGTTCCCGACGAGGAGGCGCTGGCCGGGCTTCCCGAGGAGGCGCGCTATGGCGGCGAGACCAGCGCCCGGCAGGTCTTCGACCGGCTGGCCGGCGCCTGGGCCTATTGGGGCTGGAAGGGCGGGTATTTTTCGAACGAAGAAGACGCCCGTGCCTATTACGACGAGATGCGCTTCATGCTGGCGGCGCAGATGGGGGCGCCGAACAGCCCGCAATGGTTCAATACCGGACTGCACTGGGCCTATGGCATCGACGGGCCGTCGCAGGGCCATTTCTATGTCGATTACAAGACCGGCAAGCTGGTCAAGTCGGACAGCGCCTATGAGCATCCGCAGCCGCATGCCTGCTTCATCCAGTCGGTCAGCGACGACCTGGTGAACGAGGGCGGCATCATGGACCTCTGGGTCCGCGAGGCGCGGCTTTTCAAATACGGCTCGGGCACGGGCACCAATTTTTCGTCCCTTCGAGGGGAGGGCGAGAAACTGTCGGGCGGCGGGAAATCTTCGGGGCTCATGGGCTTCCTGAAGATCGGAGACCGCGCAGCCGGCGCGATCAAATCGGGCGGAACGACCCGGCGCGCGGCAAAGATGGTGATCTGCGACATGGATCACCCCGACATCGAGCAGTTCATCAACTGGAAGGTCATCGAAGAGCAGAAGGTCGCCTCGCTGGTGGCCGGCTCCAAGATGCACGAACGGAAGCTGAACGAGATCTTCGCCGCGATCCGCGGCTGGGACGGCAGCATCGAGGATGCTACCGACCCTGCCCGGAACGCGGCGCTGAAATCGGCGATCCGTTCCGCCAAGCGCAGCATGATCCCGGAGACCTATGTCAACCGGGTTCTGCAATACGCCCGCCAGGGCTTTGATTCGATTGAGTTTCCGACCTATGATACCGATTGGGACTCGGAAGCCTATGTCTCGGTCTCGGGGCAGAATTCCAACAACTCGGTGCGGGTGACGGATGCCTTCTTGCGCGCGGTACGCGACGACCTGCCCTGGGAACTGGTGCGCCGCACCGACGGCACGGTGGCGAAGACCGTGTCGGCGCGTGCGCTCTGGGATCAGATCGGCCATGCCGCATGGGCCTGCGCCGATCCGGGCATCCAGTTCCACGATACGATCAACGCCTGGCATACCTGCCCGGAACACGGGCCGATCCGGGCCTCGAACCCGTGCAGCGAATACATGTTCCTGGACGACACGGCCTGCAACCTGGCCTCGATGAACCTGCTGACCTTCTGGGACGGCAAGGAATTCGACGCCGACGGCTATGTCCATGCCAGCCGGCTGTGGACCGTCACGCTGGAGATCTCGGTGCTGATGGCGCAGTTCCCCAGCAAGGAGATCGCGCAGCGCAGCTACGATTTCCGCACGCTGGGCCTGGGCTATGCCAATATCGGCGGCCTCCTGATGAACATGGGCCTGGGCTATGACAGCGAGCAGGGCCGGGCGCTCTGCGGGGCGCTGACCGCGATCATGACCGGCGTGGCCTATGCCACCTCGGCCGAGATGGCGGCCGAGCTGGGGCCGTTCCCCGGCTACAAGAAGAATGCCCGCCACATGCTGCGGGTGATCCGCAACCACCGCGCCGCGGCGCATGGCACCGGCGCCTATGAGGGCGTGAACGTCCGCCCGGTCGAGCTGGATGCCGCGAACTGCCCCGACCCGCGGCTGGTGGCGCTGGCGCAGGGCGCCTGGGACGAGGCGCTGACCCTGGGCGAGGAGCACGGTTTCCGCAACGCCCAGGCGACGGTGATCGCGCCCACGGGGACCATCGGGCTGGTGATGGATTGCGACACCACCGGCATCGAGCCCGATTTCGCGCTGGTGAAGTTCAAGAAGCTGGCCGGCGGCGGCTATTTCAAGATCATCAACCGCTCGGTCCCGGCGGCGCTGGAGACGCTGGGCTATGGCTCGGCGCAGATCGAGGAGATCATCGCCTATGCCGTGGGCCATGCCAGCCTTGGCAATTGCCCGGGCATCAACCATGCCAGCCTGATCGGCCACGGTTTCGGTCCGCGCGAGCTGGAAAAGATCGATGCGGCGCTGGCCTCGGCCTTCGACATCCGCTTCGTCTTCAACCAGTGGACCTTGGGCGAGGCCTTCTGTCGCGAGACCTTGGGCATCCCGGCCGAGAAGCTGAACGACCCCGGCTTCGACCTGCTGCGGCATCTGGGCTTCACCCGGGCGCAGATCGACGCCGCCAACGACCATGTCTGCGGCACCATGACGCTGGAGGGCGCGCCGCATCTGGACCCTGCGCATTACCCGGTCTTCGACTGCGCCAATGCCTGCGGCAAGAAGGGCACCCGCTATCTGTCGGTGGACAGCCATATCCGCATGATGGCGGCGGCGCAGAGCTTCATTTCGGGCGCGATCTCCAAGACCATCAACATGCCGAACAGCGCCAGCATCGCCGATGCGCTGGCCGCCTATGAGCTGAGCTGGTCCCTGGGCATCAAGGCCAATGCGCTTTACCGCGACGGCTCCAAGCTGTCGCAGCCGCTGGCCTCGGCGCTGGTCGAGGATGACGAGGAGGCCGAGGAGATCCTGGCCAACGGCAGCCTGCAGGAAAAGGTCGCGGTCGTCGCCGAGAAGGTGGTCGAGAAGATCATCGTCAAGGAGGCGGTGCGCAGCCATCGCGAGAAGCTGCCACAGCGCCGCAAGGGCTATACCCAGAAGGCGATCATCGGCGGGCACAAGGTCTATCTGCGCACCGGCGAATATGACGACGGCAAGCTGGGCGAGATCTTCATCGACATGCACAAGGAAGGCGCGGGCTTCCGGGCGATGATGAACAATTTCGCCATCGCCGTCTCGGTGGGCCTGCAATACGGCGTGCCGCTGGAGGAGTTCGTCGACGCCTTCACCTTCACCCGCTTCGAGCCGGCGGGCATGGTTCAGGGCAATGACAGCATCAAGAATGCGACCTCGATCCTCGATTACGTATTCCGCGAGCTGGCGGTTTCCTATCTGGACCGCACCGATCTGGCGCATGTGAAGCCGCAGGGCGCGCGCTTCGACGATCTGGGCGGCGGCGAGAGCGAAAGCCAGCCCAATCTCGCCCCGGTCAGCGAAGGCGCCTCGCGTTCGCTGGAGATGCTGCGGCAGATCAGCTCGACCGGCTATTTGCGCAAGCGCCTGCCGCAGGATCTGGTGGCGCTGCAATCCGGGGTCTCGGTCGCGGCGGTTTCGACGGCGGAGGGTGCGGCTGCGGTGGGCGTCGTCACCCTGGATGCGCGTGCCAAGGCCCGGATGCAGGGTTATGAGGGCGATCCCTGCGGCGAATGCGGCAATTACACGCTGGTCCGCAACGGCACCTGCATGAAGTGCAACACCTGCGGCGCGACCAGCGGCTGCAGCTGAAGCGGGCCCCTAGGTCCGGGCGCATGGTGCGGCCGGGCCTTCCCGAAACGAAAGGGCAAGCCATGGAACTGCTCGTCGGCGTGCGGCGCATCACCCCCGCCGCCATTCACCCGATCCCCGGCGGGGTCGAGGCCGAGCTGCGCGGCGATGCGGTCCTGTCGCTGCTGGATGCCGCCTTTCACGGCGCGGGCCGGATCGAGATTCTGGGCGGCGAGCTGGACCGCCGGCCGATGGACGTGGCGGGGATCGAGATGCGCGGCGCCTCGACCCTCGTCACGCTGCTTTGCGCCGGCGAGGCCGCGCGGCTGAACTGAAGATCATCGCTGCGATGAAACCTGTTCCGCGTCCCTCGGGCCGCGGAACTTTTTTCATGTGCCGGCCCCTGCGCCCGGCATTGCCCGCAAGTCACGATCAGTTCATCCTTTGCGAGCGTGGTTCATTTGCAACGGGGTCGAAAATCCCCTTGAACATGAGCATATTGCCGGGGTGCCGGCATCTCCGCCCCGGCCTGGAAGGAGACAATCCAGATGAACAGACCTTCGTCCCGCCATCTTCTGACCGCTTCGGGTCTTGCGCTGCTGCTGGCGCTGTCGCCCGCCATCGCGCAAGAGCCGGGGGCGCCCGCGGCCCAGTCCGCGCAGGAGGCGGCGAACAACAACCAGCCGCTGACCGCGCCCGAAAGCCAGGCCCGCCAGCAGCGGGTCATGCCGGAAAGCTTTGCCGATCTGGTCGAGCAGGTCAGCCCGGCGGTCGTGAACATCACCACCACCTCGACGGTCTCGACGCCTCTGGCCCGCGGGCCGCAGCTGCCCGAGGGCAGCCCGTTCAGCGACCTGTTCCGCGAATTCGGCTTTCCCGGCTTCCCCCCCGGCGAGGACAACCCCTTCCAGCGCGGGCCGCAGCGCGAGCAGCGCTCGAACGCGCTGGGTTCGGGCTTCGTCGTCTCGCCCGAGGGGCTGATCGTGACCAACAATCACGTCATCGACGGCGCCGACGAGATCGAGGTCGAATTCTTCTCGGGCCAGCGGCTGCCGGCCAAGGTGATCGGCAAGGACGACAAGACCGATGTCGCCGTGCTCAAGGTGGAAAGCCCCGAGCCCTTGCCCTTCGTCAAGTTCGGCGACAGCGACCAGGCGCGGGTGGGCGACTGGGTGCTGGCGCTCGGCAACCCGCTGGGGCAGGGCTTCTCGGCCTCGACCGGGATCGTCTCGGCCCGCAACCGGGCGCTGTCGGGCACCTATGACGATTTCATCCAGACCGATGCGGCGATCAACCGGGGCAATTCCGGCGGGCCGCTCTTCAACATGGACGGCGAGGTGATCGGGGTGAACACCGCGATCCTGTCGCCGAATGGCGGCTCGATCGGCATCGGCTTCTCGATGGCCTCGAACGTGGTCAGCAAGGTGGTCGAGCAGCTCGAGGCCTTTGGCGAGACGCGGCGCGGCTGGCTGGGCGTCAAGATCCAGCCGGTGACCGACGACATCGCCGAATCGCTGGGCCTGGCCGATGCCCGGGGCGCCATGGTCACCGATGTGCCGGCCGGTCCTGCCGCCGATGCCGGGATGAGGGCCGGCGACGTGATCACCAGCTTCGCCGGCGGCGAGGTCAAGGACCCGCGCGACCTGGTGCGCCGGGTGGCCGACGCGCCGGTGGGCGAGGCGGTCGATGTCGTGGTGCAGCGCGACGGCAAGCCGGTCGAGCTGCAGGTGACGCTGGGCCGGCGCGAGCTGGCCGAGGGCACCGGCAGCGGCAAGGTGGACAGCGCCGAAGAGACCGCGAGCGACCTGATGGGCATGACACTGGCGCCGCTGACGCCGGAGATCGCAGGCGAGCTTGGGGTGTCGCGCGACATGCAGGGGCTGGTGGTGCAATCGGTCGATCCGGCCGGCGCCGCCTCGGACAAGGGCCTGGTTGCCGGCGACGTGATCACCGAGGCGGGCCAGCAGCCGGTGGCCACGCTGGCCGATCTGGAGGCGCGCATCAAGGAGGCGCGCGAGGCCGGGCGCAAGTCCATCCTGGTCATGGTGCGCCGCGCCGGCGAGCCGCGCTTCGTCGCCCTGCCGGTCGAATGAGCGCATGAAAAAGGGCCGGGAGTGACCCGGCCCGATGCGAAGGGGGCGCCGACGGTGCCCCTTGCCGTTTCGGCTTACTGCTGCTGGGGCGCTTCGGCAGGCGCCTCGGCCGGGGCCTCAGCCGGTGCGGCGGCGAGGTTCTTGTTCGCCTCGACCAGCGCGTTCATGCCGGCGGTAAAGCCCTTGAGCGACAGGTCCAGCTTGACCAGCTGCTCTTTCGGCGCGCCGAAGGGCAGGACCGAGACGGTGGCCTTGTTGCCCTTTTTCAGCGGGCCCAGCTCGGCATCCGCCAGGCCGATGCGCGAGATGCAGCCGACCGGCGCGCAGAGCATGAAAGGATAGCGCGATTCCTTGGCGGCATCGACCTGCAGGCCCAGCCCGGCCTGAAGGTCGGTTTCCAGCGGCGCGATGAAGGTGATGACGGCCTGAACGTTGCCGCTCATCGGGATCACCGAGGCCTCGGCCACCGGCGAATCGTTCTGGTCCTTGAGCAGCTGGTAAAGCTCGCAGGGATCGTTGCCCTCCTGCGTCTTCATGCAGCGCAGGGTCCAGTCGCCATGCGTCGATCTGGCATAGGGCTGACCGACCTGCGTCTCGCCCTCGGCGGCGGCTTCCGGCGCAGCTTCAGCTTCGGCGGCGGCCGGTGCCTCGGCTTCCGGGGTGGCAGGGGCGGGCGCTTCGGCCGCGGGGGCTTCGGCGGCTGGCTGGGCCGGGGTCTCGGTGCTCGCGTCTTGCGCCATCACGCTGGTGGTGCCCGCCAGGGTGAAGAGGGCGGCGATCAGTGCCGCGGACGTCCTGTTGACCATGTTCTCTTCCTTTGGTCCATGCATCGGCCCCGGTCCTAACATGCGCATGCCGGCTTGTCAGGGCGGATCGCATCGCACGCCGTCACCTTTGCGTTGGAAGATGCGCGGCGAGGCTTAGGGTCGCGCGGAACGGCGGGGGCGATGCCGGAGAAGCGAGGGACCCGGAGCGTAAGACAGCCGCCCCGGGTCCCCATGCTTACCTTCCCTGCCGGACTGGCCGGTCATCATTGCGCCGAAGGCTAGAGCCAGCGGGGGAAGCCGTCAACTGTCCTAAACGTCAATGATGACATCGGCGCGACAAGGCCGTGAACTGGGCAGATCGCAGGCATCCGCGGCGAAAAAATGCCGCGCCCGAAGGCGCGGCAGTCCAACAGGGAGGAAGCCGGCCATCCGCCGATGCGGGGTCCGGCAAGGAACAGACTGGCACAAAATCGTTACGGTTGTATTGTCCTTTCGTCCCAAGCCCGCGCTTTTTTGCCGATCCGAGGAGGAAAAATGACAGAAATCGTCGATCTTGACGCCGGAACGGTCTTCGTGGGCGGAGGCGGCGCGGATTACGCGGTGCCGCAGCAGCTGCTGCTGAAATACGCCAACCGCCACGGGCTGATCGCCGGAGCGACGGGGACCGGCAAGACGGTGACCTTGCAGACGCTGGCCGAATCGTTCTCGCGCGCCGGGGTGCCGGTCTTCATGGCCGATGTGAAGGGCGACCTGGCCGGCATCGCCAAGCCGGGCCTGGCCGAGGGCAAGCTGCACGAGAGCTTTCTCAGGCGCGCCGAGCAGATCGGCGTCGCCCTGGACTACCAGGCCTTTCCCGTCACCTTCTGGGACATCTGGGGCCAGCGCGGCCACCCGGTCCGCACCACCCCGGCCGAGATGGGGCCGCTGCTGCTGTCGCGGCTGATGGGGCTGAGCGATGCGCAGGAGGGGGTGATGAACATCGCCTTCCGCGTCGCCGACGAGGAGGGGCTGGCGCTGCTGGATCTCAAGGACCTGCAGGCCATGCTGGTCTGGGTCGGGCAGAACGCCAAGGACCTGTCGCTGAAATACGGCAATGTCTCGACCGCCTCGGTCGGCGCCATCCAGCGCGCGCTCATGGTGCTGGAGAACGAGGGCGGCGGCTTGCTGTTCGGCGAGCCGGCGCTGGAACTTGCGGACATGATGCGGCTGGACGCCTCGGGCAAGGGGATGATCAACATCCTCTCGGCCGAGAAACTGATGAACGCGCCGCGCCTTTACGCGACCTTCCTGCTTTGGCTGATGGCCGAGCTGTTCGAGCAGCTGCCCGAGGTCGGCGACCCGGACAAGCCGAAGATCGCCTTTTTCTTCGACGAAGCGCATCTGTTGTTCGACGACGCGCCGCCGGCGCTGGTGGACAAGATCGAGCAGGTGGCGCGGCTGATCCGGTCCAAGGGCGTCAGCCTGTGGTTCATCAGCCAGAACCCGGCCGACCTGCCGGAATCGGTGCTGGGCCAGTTGGGCAACCGGGTGCAGCACGCGCTGCGCGCCTTTACCGCCAAGGACCAGAAGGCGCTGCGGCTGGCGGCGCAGAACTATCGCGCGAATCCGGATTTCGACACGGCCGAGGCGATCCAGGCCGTCGGCACCGGCGAGGCGGTGACCTCGCTTCTGGAGGCCAAGGGCGTGCCGGGCATCGTGCAGCGCACGCTGATTCGCCCGCCGCTGTCGCAACTCGGTCCGATCCCGGATACCGAGCGCGCGGCGATCAACGCCGCCTCGCCCATGGCGTTGAAATACGGCACGCCGCTCGACCGGGAATCGGCGGCCGAGATCCTGGCCAAGCGCGCCGAGGCCGCGGCCGCGAGCGCCAGCACCGGGCCGGGGGCAGGGGCCGGAGGCTTGGACGACGACCTCTGGAAGATGGACCGCGAGCATGCCCGCGGCCGTCGCTACGATCCCGCCGCCCGGCTCCCGGCCGAGCCCAAGCCGCGCGCCCGCCGCTCGAACAGCGATTCGATTGCCACGACCTTCGGCAAGAGCCTGGCCCGGCAGCTGGGCACCAAGACCGGGCAGGCGCTGGTGCGCGGCGTTCTGGGCTCGCTGTTCAGGGGCAAGTAAGCGGCGCCGGGCAGGTCGCGGCCCCGGCGGCTTCGGCCGTCTCGGCCAGGATCGCGATCAGCAGCATGATGTGGCGATGCATGTCATAGCCGGCCTGGCCCTGGCGCCGGGCCGCGTCCAGGCGCTCTTCTTCGGCGCGCAGCCGGGCAAGGGCCGAGCCGGCGGCGGGCAGAGCCTCGCATTTCAGTACCCGGCGCAGGTCGCGCTTGCGGCTCCAGCCCTGAAGGCCCGCCCGCGCGGCCCGCACCAGCAGGCGCGGGCGGCGCAGATGCGGCTGGGCCGGGCGCGGCTGGAAGGCGATCACATTGCTCATCATCGTCATGGCGATTTTCCCCGTCGGCTGGTTCCGGGGGGATTATCTGCAACCTGAACGTGTGTTGCGCCGCAGGGCCGAGTTGCGCGCGCCGCGGCAAGGAATCTTTAGGAATTCTTAGCAAATACTGCCGCATCTCGACCTGATCCCGTTCCGGTGGACAGGGGCGGGAAACAACCCATGGGCGAGCATTTCCCCGCTCGTCTGCAGGAAGCGAAGGAATGACCATGACGATTTTGACGGGAGATTTCGCCCCGGACGCCTTGATTGCCGCCCTGCCCGCCGGCATCGACGCCACGGCCTGCAATCCGCCCGATCCCCAGCCCGATCCCCAGCCCGGCCCGCAGTCCGACCCGCAGCCCGAGGACAGCGACCTGAAGCTTTACCTGCGCCATGTCGAGGGCGGCGAGTCGATCCGCGCCCTGGCGCGCGAGACGGGCTGCCATGCCTCCACCATCCTGCGCCGCATCCGCCGCTTCGAAGCGCGCCGCGACGATCCGCTGGTCGATCGCGCGGTGGAACGCGCCGCGGGCAATCGCAAGAGCCACGCCCTGGTCGCGCCGGGGCAGACGGGCATGAAGCAGATCACCCGCATCCTGCGCCGGCTGGCCGAGCCGGGGGCGCAGCTGGTCGTGGCCGAGGGCATGGACAAGGCCATCGTCGTGCGCGACGACATCCGCACCGCCATCCTGGACCGCGAGCTGGCCGAGCATATGGCGATCCGCGCCTGGGTGCAGCTTGTCGGGCAGGGGCGGGTCAGCCGCTATGCCATCTCGGCGCAGGGACGCGAGGCGCTGCGGGCGATGCTGGCCGCCCGGCGCAGCAATGCCCTGCCGCGGGGCGAGGATTTCGTCATGGCCGATCCGGTCGGTCCCGGCCCGGGCGCCCCCCAGCCGGGGGGATGCGCCGAAGCCCCCGCCGGCTTCACCCATGCCGACCCCCACCGCACTTGGGAAGAGCGCGAGATCACCGATCCCGAGGACGGCCGCCGCCGCCGCGCCCGCGTCAACATCGCCGAAAGCCCGCTCTTGATGCTGGCCCGGCGGCGCGAGCCGGACGGCCGTCCCTTCCTCGCGCCCGAACTGGTCGCGGCCGGCGAACGCCTGCGCGAGGATTTCGAGCTGGCGCAGATGGGCCCGCGCATCACCCAGAACTGGGACCGGTTCCTGACCGCCGGCGTGGATGTCTCGCGCGTCTCGGCCGCCCATGGCGGCGGTTCGGAAGGGGCGCGCAACCGCGTCGCTGCCGCGCTGCGCGAGCTGGGCCCGGGCATGGGCGATATGTGCCTGCGGGTCTGCTGCTTTCTCGAAGGCATCGAGATGACCGAGCGACGGCTGGGCTGGTCGGCCCGTTCGGGCAAGATCGTGCTGCGCCTTGGCCTGATGCGGCTGGAACGCCACTACCGCGAGACCTATGGCTCGGGCGCGCCGCTGATCGGATAGCCGATCCGGTCAGGGCCATGAAAAAGGGCGCCGCGGCGGCGCCCTTTCGCGTTTGCGGCCTGCGGTTCCCGATCAGGCCGCGGCCTTGGCGGGATTGGCGCGCAGCCAGTCCAGAACCGCTTCCGGGGCGCTGGCGCCATAGGGGTCCTCGGGGCAGTCATCCATGCGGCCGGGCTCCTCGAACCAGGCCTCGACGCGGCCGTCGTTGACGATGGCGGCATAGCGCCAGCTGCGGGCGCCGAAGCCCAGATTGTCCTTGCGCACCAGCATGCCGACCTTTTCGGTGAACTCGCCCGAACCGTCCGGGATCACCCCGACATGCTGCAGATTCTGGGACTTCGCCCATTGGTTCATCACGAAACTGTCGTTCACCGACAGGCAGTAGATGGCGTCGATGCCCAGCTCGGTCATCTCGGCGGCGGCCTTCTCGAAGCCCGGCAGCTGATAGGTCGAGCAGGTGGGCGTGAAGGCGCCGGGCAGCGAGAACAGCACCGCGCGCTTGCCCCTGAAATAGTCGGCCGTGGTCATGTCCTGCCAGCGATAGGGGTTCGGCCCCGCGATCGATTCGTCGCGGACACGGGTCCGGAAGGTCACGTCGGGAAGCAGATCGCCTTGTTTCATCCTTGGTCCTTTCCTCATCCACTCCTCCCTCGTTTCGATGCTGCGTCGCGGCATCGAAGCGTCATACATGCACCCCGCATTGGCGTTGATCAAGACCGGGAAAACCCTTAAGTTCGGCTGACCCCAGCAAAGGATGCCGAAATGGCGGATATGCCCCCGGTTCTGCGCCACCCCGAAAAGGCCCACCGTCCCGACCAGCCCCAGCCGAAAAAGCCGGACTGGATTCGCGTCAAGGCGCCGACCAGCCAGGGATACAAGGACACCCGCGACATCCTGCGCACCAACCGCCTCTCGACCGTCTGCGAAGAGGCCGGCTGCCCCAATGTCGGCGAATGCTGGAGCCAGGGCCACGCCACCATGATGATCATGGGCGAGATCTGCACCCGCGGCTGTTCCTTCTGCAACGTGATGACCGGCAAGCCCAACGCGCTCGACGCGTTCGAGCCGGGCCGCGTCGCCCATGCCGTGCAGAAGCTGGGGCTGAAGCATGTCGTCATCACCTCGGTGGACCGCGACGACCTCGATGACGGCGGGGCCGAGCATTTCGCCCAGACCATCCGCGCGATCCGCCACCGCTCGCCCGCCTCGACCATCGAGGTGCTGACGCCCGACTTCCTCAAGTCGAAGCCCGGCGCGCTGGAGATCGTGGTCGAGGCGCGGCCCGACGTATTCAACCACAATCTCGAAACGGTGCCCGGCCTTTATCCCACGGTCCGCCCCGGCGCGCGCTATTTCCACAGCCTGCGGCTCTTGCAGCGGGTGAAAGAGCTGGATCCCGGCATGTTCACCAAGTCGGGCATCATGGTGGGCCTGGGCGAGGATCGCCAGGGCGTGCTGCAGGTCATGGACGACATGCGCGCCGCCGATGTGGATTTCATCACCATCGGGCAATATCTGCAGCCGACGTCCAAGCATCACCGCGTGGACCGCTTTGTCACCCCCGAGGAGTTCAAGGGCTACGAAAAAGCTGCCTATGGCAAGGGATTCCTGATGGTCTCGGCGACGCCGCTGACGCGTTCGTCCTATCATGCCGGCGACGATTTCGCCCGGCTGCGCGACGCCCGCTTGGCCAAGCTGGGCCGGGCCTGAAGGGGCTTGCAAAAGCCGGCATTGCGCCTTAGGCGAATGACGGAAGGCCCGAGTGGCGGAATGGTAGACGCAGCGGATTCAAAATCCGCCGCCGCAAGGCATGTCGGTTCGAGTCCGACCTCGGGTACCAGTTTTCGCAAGAAATCGATATTTCCGCAGATTCATCGCGGATCCGCCGGCGACGCAGCGCGCCGGCTTGCACCGCTTGAAACGCCCGGTTCGCCACGACAACCCGACAAATGGCAGTGGCGGAGGCCGGGGCAGAAAAGCAGGCCCAAGCAGGTCAACCAACCTTGGCTGGCTGGTCGAGGCGCGATGCCACGCAGCGGCCGGGGGCGCAGGATAGGCGCATGATCCTGCTAGGCTCGGCTGCGCGTGTTCCGGCACCGGCAACCTTGACACGGCGGACGGCCGACCACTGCAAGGGGCAGGGGGCTACAGGGTGGGAAGGATACGAAAAAGGCGCTTGGCGGTCCTCGGACCGGCCAGGCGCCTTTGGAATGATGGTGGGCGATAACGGATTTGAACCGTTCCTAATGTGTTATAAATCAATAAGTTACGAGACACTTTGTAACATTGTGGCGCCCCATGCAATGGGCTAGGTGACGTTGCGTCACCAGCCCAGCAGAAAGGGCGAGGATCGCTCCCCGCCCTTCCCATTCATAAGCATAAGGTTCCGGGTGCCGCGCAACCGGAGATGATCGCCGCACCGTGACGGGGTTTTCGCCATGCCTTGGCGCGCACTCACCGTCTAATCGCAGCGCGTTATCTGGCCGATTGGCTGCCAAGGGACGCGCCATCCCTACATGCCTTTACGGCTGTTTCGGGATTTGTCTCGCGGGATCAGCGAATTTTGGACGCTTCGTGATGGTGCGTCATTCTCTGACACAAAGCGCTGCGGCTATTTGCTCCTAGGCGCGCACGGTGCCCTTTTTGCCATTCGACAGGGTGAACTCGATGGTGGGCGTCAGATTGGTGTGCGCTCCGCGCAGGTTTGAGGAATAGATCACCTCGGCGGTGCCGGTGGCGCCATCCGTGCATGTCAGGGGCATCTGATGAACGCCGCTGGTGTCGCGCCGCGTGTATTGCACGGTGCCGCTGCAGCTCCAGCTATCGGCGCTGATGCGAAACTGATCTGTCATAGGGCTCATCACCCGCTCGGCCGTCAGACGCTGGCCGTCGGTGAGGGAGCCGCCGCCCGTGCGCGTCATAGGACCGCAAGCAGCGACGGCGGCGAGAAGAGGCAGGGTAAGGAAAAGGCGCGTCATGTCGTCTCCAGGTTGTGGCTGTTTGTTTTAGCCGAGGGGATAAGCTGTTTTGAAGATAGTGCGGTATCTTTCAATCTCGAAAACTGTAGTTGCGTGACACAAAGGACGTTGCGCTAGCCATCATATTGTTCCTATTGGCAACTCTGAGCCGGCGGTGCCTCGGAAATACCGCCGGCCCTTTATTGGATTTTGTGATTACTCGGAAACGCGTTCGCCGGATCAGGCGACTTTTTGCGCGTCGTATTCCTGCTTGATCTGATACAGCGACCGATCAAGCATCACGACAGCATCAGCGTGATCGCCTGCGGTGCTATCCAGTTCCAACATCAGCCGATTAACCTTTTCCTCCAAGAGCCGCGCCTTCAAACTCGCCTTATGAAAAGCGACCTGCGCAGTGTTAAGTTCGGTGCGCAAGCGCCTCATGGCGATGCGGGTCCGATCAGCTTCATTGCGGTAATGCTCGGCCTGATGATGCAGGGTCCAATTGTTGTCGATGTATTCGACAACCTGTTGACGATGCGATGCGGGCATGTGGGATCGCATGAACATCATGCTGCCTCCTGCGCGTCATCCAGCCACAGACCGTAGGCGTTCGCGGTTTTGATCAGTCGGCGCTTGCGCGCTTGCAGGTTGCGCTTCTGGCGGCCGCGGGTGGCGTTCGGAACGCCGCGCTGTTCTTCTTCCTCGATCAGCCACAGTTGCGCATCAAGGACCGCAGCGCGGTCATGATCGGACAGCTTGTCAAGGTTGCGCGGCAGGTAGTGCGAACGGTTTGCCATTATGCGGCCTCCCCTTTGTGATTATCTTCCGCAGCATCAAGCCAGTCGACGGGATGGGACCAAAAGAACGCGATTCTCTTCTGTTCGGTTGAGAAACCAAGCGTCTGGCGCTCAATCATCTGCAAGATGTGCTCACCCTGCCAGCCCTTAGCCGCCAAGGTATCAATCATCTTCGCAACGTGCTCGCGCGGCGAGAGGGTTGCGGACTCGGCATGAGACATGCTATGAGTGACTTCATCGTTCATTATGTTCTTCCTAAACATAAGGTTGAGCGTGGTGGTGAAACACCACGCCTTTTACCGAATCACTTTGGTGTTTCGGAAAATCCTCTACTGAACAGATCGCAAGCGCTTGTCGCAAGGCAATTCGCGATATACTTCAGTTATCCACAAGATATTGATTTCTGCACATTTTGCGTGCAGAATATTTCATGAACAGCATAAATTTTATGCGAATTGAAAACTCATGCCGCCTCGGCATCCTCCCGGCAGCACTCGGGCATGATGCCCGCCATGGCCAGAGCCTCCACCAGCTTGTCGCGCAGATCGCATCCGGTCGTAACTGCGGCGATCATGAATGCCGCGCCAAGCTCGACAATCAAATCCTCATAGGCGGCATCGGGAAGGTAGGTGTTTTGCATCGGTGTTGCTCCTGCGTTGCTTGATGCCACAGAGCTAGACCGGCGAAGATTCGGCTGTCAACAAGAAATATTAAGTATATTCAGCTAGTTAGCTAAGTAGCTGAATGGCTGTTTAGCTAACTGGCTAGATAGCCAAGCCCTCCCTGCACCCCTAGAACAAGCCGTATCCGGGCAGCGCTTCCATGGCGGCTTGTTCATCCTGTTCCGTCGCAGCGGTCGCGCGAACGGCCTCACGGTCGCGGATGCGGATAACAAATTCGGCTTGTATCTGAGCCTCGGGGATACCAGCATCGCGGCGGCGCTTGAGCCAGTTCGCATCGGATCGCCGGTCGCGCGCCTGCTGCGCCTGCTGCTCGGGCGTCAGGCTGGACAAGTCGGCATTCGGCTTTGCTCTAACCTTGCGGCGGCTGGCGTTGTATTCCTCACGCCCGGCACCGGATCGCCATTCATCAATACTTTCCTGCCGCCGCGATACATCGCTTTCGGCGCGCTTCACCGCATCGCGGGCAGTTTTGATTTGCTGATCAAGCGCCGCCGCTTTGCGCGGATCATGGTCAGGCGGCAGGGCGGCACGTTTCGCAGTCAGTTCACGCCACCTTCGGCTTGCAACGTCATACCGGGTTAGCTTGACCTCATGGATAATCACATCGGGGTCGTTCGGATCAGGGGCGAGGAATGAAAGGCCGGACTCTTGCAGGGTCGATCTGGGCATGATAAAAGTTCAGTGCTTATACAGTGATTTCAAAGGGTCGAGCGTTGGCGCGCTTGGCCCTTTTCCTTATTCTGCGGCGCGTTCGATCTGGCTTGCCAGATCAGCGGCGACACCGGGGGCGAGGGGATAAACTTGCCCGGTGATCGGGCTCACCAGCCGCACACCTGCGGCCATCTTCTGCACCTTCACACCAGACAGAGCCGCCAGACCTTCCAGCCAACGGCGCTTACGGTCCTTGTCGCTGGGGTCCATTTCAGCGGCACCGCGCAGCACATCGGCCAGCGTCGGACCTTGCGCGGAAGGAACCTCCACCGCGAAGCCGCTGGCCTCGATCCTGATCACCGGCCCGGCGCTGGTCACGTCCACGCCCGGAAGGTCGGCGGAAATGGTGCCCGCCTCGATCTCTTTCTGAATCCAACTCTCGATTACCTGCGGAATGGTGATGCCCTTGTCGGCAGCGATCAGCCGCAGTTGTTCGCCGCGTTCATCCGGCAGCTTCAGCATGAAAGACATGGGTGTATGGTCCTTAGTTATCCTTCCGGGTAAGATAGGATAACTAGTAAACCATTACAAGGGGCGTTGTGATGTGCGTGTCGTTTTGCACGTATATTATATATCTCTTAAGATACTTATGTTCTTGCTTACTTAAGATATATACGTTACGTGCAAAACGACACGCTCCCGGCTGGGGAAGCAACCGCGTTACGCTTTTCCTGAATCCTTCCCCGGGCGACACTCGCCGCCTGCGGCGGCTCCCTGCGCCTCGCGCCTGCGGCGCTCGTTGCTGGCGGGCTGCGCCCGCCTGCGGTCTAATGATCACCACCCGGGGAAGGGAAGGAAACCCGTTCCCGGTGGTAAAGCACGCGGCCACGCGCGCAGAGACTCTAGAAGGCACCGGAGAGGCGCAAGACGCCCCGTTCCGGCCCACACCCACCCGGAAGCGCCTCACGCCGCTCTAGGGTGCCTCCCAGAGTCTCCTAGCGCATCAGCCCACCGGGCCGCATTTGCTTCACCATTTCCTGTTGCACCAGCGCGCGCAAACTGGCCTCGGACTCGCGGGCGATCTGCTTGGCAAGGTCGCTGTTCTGTTCCGGGGTGCCGCCGGTCGCGTTCACCGTCACCGGCCCGCCCGTGATGTTCACCACCGGCGCGGATGCCCTCGCAGAGCCGCTAGCTGAGCCGCTGGCGGCCTTCGCGACCGTTCCCGCAGCAGAGACCAGCCCGCCCTCGGCATAGCCCTTACGGGCGCGCTGGTGCAGCCGTTCGAGATTGCCCGCGCCAATGCGCTGCACCGTCTCTTTCGAGAAAACGAACTCACCCTTATGAACCACGCCAGCCGGTTCATACTTGCCGCCGTGGCCGGTGAAACCACCATTGGCAAACCCCAGCAGTCCGCCCAGCCATTGCCCGGCACCCGCGAACATGCCGCCGCTGCCAAACATGCCCATGAACACGCGGTTGAATTGCGCCTGGGCGATCTGTTGCAGCAGCCCGGCCAACGCCTCACCGGCTGACATGGAACCAGACAAGATGCCGGTGAACAGATCGGCCAGCGTCTCGGCACCTTTCTGGCCGGATTCCTCCACCTTCTTCATGGCGTCGGCGGCCTGATCGGCCTTATTACCAGCATCGACATAGCTTTGCGCCAGCTTGTCGATTTCAGCGGTCAGGGCGGGCGTGATCGCTTTGCCTGCATGTTGTGCTGCGAACAGCAGCTTGGCCTTTTCGGATGCGAAGGCAACGGCATCGCCATAGGACTTGCCAGCCGCCGCGCCCGCGATCAGGGCAGCAGATTCAAATTCCAGTTCCCGCGTCCGGTCGCGGATCGCCTCGGCCTCGCGGGCAAACTCATCCAGTTTTGCAGCACCACCAGAGCCGCCAGAACGGCCACCAGAGCCGCCCGAGGATCGCGCGGCGGCATCGGCAGCGGAACGTGCTGCATCGCCATCCAGCGCGGCTTGTGCGGCGCTGGTGATCTGGGCATCGGTCAGGGTCGCGCCCGCCTCGGCAGCCCGTTTGCGCACGGCCTCTTTCTCACGCTCCAACTTGACGCCCTCGCTGGTCAGCGCGTTGCGGGCGGCTTCCGAGGCGTTGAAACGCTCGGTCGCCTCGCGCATGGCGTTCAGCGAATCCATGCTTGCGGCCTCGGCGGCATGGCGGTCGCGCATGGCTTGGCTGGACTTGCTGGCCGGGTCGATCTGCGCAGCCTTTGCCAGTTCACCCACAAGCGCCGATGCCTGCGCCGTGACAGAGGCAATGACGCCACCCAGCCGCGACAGTTGCGACATGACGCCCGAGAATTGCGCCCGGTCCACGTCCGAGAGGCTGGCAAAGGCCGCGTCGGCTTCCTTCTGGATCTCGGCCAGCTTGGCGGCAAAATCCTCGCCGGTCATGGTGCCGTCGCGGAATCCTTGCTGCGCCGCGTCCAGTTCGGCGGACAGGCGGCGCAACTGGTCGTCGGCATCGCCGTAGCCCCAGCTATCCAACTGTCCGATAGCACCGCGCATCGCCATGCCCGCGCTGGTCGCCTCCTCGGCCAGCCGCATATATTGCGCATCAAGATCGCGCAGCGCCTCGGCCTGCGCGTCCACCGCGTCACGGTCGCGCGACAGGCTGTCATAAAGCTCATTGCCGAGGATCGCGCGGCCCTCGGCCTCATTGTCAAAGATGCCGTCCAGCCGATCGCGGAAGTCGGCCAGTTCCACCGCAGCGTCAGCAATGGCGATCACCGCGCGCTTGCCGAAGGATTCGACACGCGCAGTCAGTTCGCCAAACCTGCGGTCGATCTCGGCGGCCTTGTCGATCATGTCCGAGTCCAGCACCGCACCCACGTCATGCGCACGGGCAATCGTGGCGTTCAGGGCTTCCTCGCTTTGGCCGATCAGCGCGCCAAATTGCTCACCACCGGCACCACCAAAGATTTCCTCCAAGAGAAAGGATCGCCCGGCTTGGTCGAAGCCTTTCAGCTTGCCCAGAATCTCGGTCATCAAAGCCGAGGGGTCTTTCAGCTTCTCTTTCAACGTCTCGGCGGAATAGCCCAGCTTTTTGAATGCCTCGGCACCGGCCCCGGTGCCATCAAGGAAGAACTCACCGGCCCGCAGGTGCATTTCCTTGAAGCCATCGGTCAGGGCGTCCACGCTGATCCGGTTCTGATCAGCAAGGAACTTCCATTCCTGAAACACGGTCGTAGAAATACCGGCGCGGCTGGCCTCGTTTTTCAGGTTCGCCGTTTCCTTGGTGATTTGCGAAACGCTGGTGGCGATCTGATCCAGCCCGCCCAAAGCGATGCCACCGGCCACGCCACCAAGGAAAGCGCCGCCAATCCCTTTCAGCGATGCGGGAATGCCGTTGAAGGCTTTGCCGATCCTGCCGCCGATGCCCTCATATTCCGAGGCGATCTTATTGGCGTTCTGGCGGGCCAGCCGCTCCATGCGCTGCGATGCGCGCTGTTGCTGGGTGATCGCCCGGTTGAAGTCCTTTTCCCATTTGGCGACATTCGCCTCAAGCTTGACCAAAAGTCCGGTTTCATCAAGCGCCATAGTTCAATCCTTACTCGTTACGCTGCTTTTAGCAGGTCAAAAATGTCGTCGCGGGCATAAAGCCCGCCTTGTTCATGGGCGATGCGGGCGCGGCTGACACCCATGGCTGAGGCAACAGCCGCGTCGATGCGGCCATTGCTGCGCTGTTTGTGCATCCGCACCAGCCCGGATTGCGGGTTCGTGGAAACGGCCACGTTGTCAAAATGGCTGCGCATAACCGGATCGCCGTCATGGCGGATCAGATTGCCATTCACGGCCTTGACCAGTTCGCCGATAGCCCGCGACATCTGCATGACCGATTGCGGGTGCTGGAAAACCGGCAAGGCGTCGTCGGCAAGGTTCTGCATCAGCTTGTTGGCAAGATGCGGGTCCACCGCGATTTCTTGCACGTCATAGCGCCCGCAAAGCTCGCGGATATGATCCTCCACCTGCTTCTCATCAATGATGCCAGCCGGGCAAACCTCGATCAGCCCGGCGTCGGCCCATTCCTGATAGGGCGCGCGGTCCTTGTCGCCCTTGGCTTTCAGATCGGCGGCAGGCACGAAACAGCGGTTGCGTAAGGTGATCTGCCCATCGTCATGCCGGAAGGCGATGGACACGGACGACAGATCGCCGGTTTGCGACAGGTCCACGCCGATATAGGCCGGAAGCTGTTCAAGGTCGGATTCGTCGTCATCCAGCTTGCGGGCGTCGTATACCGCCAGATCAAACAGCGGATCGCGGCTGTTCCCCTGCCATTTGTTCAGGTGATATTGCTGGAACGCATAACCGGCAGCGGGCAGGTTCTGCGCCCGCCGTGCTTTGTTGCGCAGGTCTTTCAGGTCTTGGAAACCATCGGCAAGGCCGGGGTTGCAGCGGTGCCAAACCGCCTCATCGGTCCAATCGTCGCCGTCCTGCATCTCAAACAGGATCGGCAGCAAGGACGGGTCCGAGATTTCCCCGGTGGCGACGGCACGGGCATAGGCATACTGATCGGCGGCAAAGCCGGTGGCACCGCGCCCGGCAGTCGTCGCCGTGACCATCAGCCCGTTGCGGCCTTTCGAGATACCAGATTCCAGCACCTCCCACATCTCGGCCCCTGCCGCTTCCTGCCAAGCGTGGATTTCATCCGCCAGGACGAAAGAGGGCGTCGTGCCGTTCTGGCGTGATCCGTCCGAGGAAACCACTTCCAGCTTGGATTCATAGCCCCGGATCAGGCTTTCGATCTCGCGCGCGGCATTGCGCTGGTTGATGATCTTGGTGGCCTGCATCAAGCGCCGGTCCAGCGCCACCATCTCGCGCGCTTCCTTGAAGGCAATGGACGCCTGCCGCTTGTCGCCAGCAGCAAAGACGATCTCGCCGCCCGGCACTTTCTCAGGGCCGATCAGGTGCAGCAGCGCCAGCGCCGCCGATAGCGTGGTCTTGCGGTTGCCGCGCGGGATATAGAAGAAAACCCGCGTCACAATGCGGTCGCCATCAGCATCGCGCGGCCCGTAGATCGCCCGGATAATCCGTTCCTGCCAAGGATAGAGCGTGAAGGCGCGGCCCGGTGCGGTGCTTTTGATATGGCGAAGGGCGCGCAGGAATTGCACCGCGCGTTCGCCATGCCCGAGAGGATCGGGAATCGGGCTGTTATCATAGACCCATGCAGGGAAGCTGGATTTTTGGGCCATCAGATCGCCAAGGGGTTCGGGCTGGTGTCGTCGTCTCCATCACCGCCAGCACCCATGCGGGCGCGGCTGGTCGGAGTCAGGCCATATTCGGCGGCAAACTGGCGGGCGGCCTGCATGTAGCGGATTTGCAGCCCGGCCAGTTTCAGATCAGGCACCGGCATGGCGTTGATGATTTCCGCGATCTGACGGACCGCACCGGCAGCGGTGCAATAGGCTTCCACGCCCGACATATCGGCCTTGGTGATCACGCCGCGCGCGACCAGCAGCGGCAGGACGCGCCGCCACTCCGCTTTCGCTTGGCTGGTCAGATAGGCCGGTGCCGGGGGTGCCTTGGTCAGCGCCTCGGCATCGCGGCCAAGGGCAGGCTTGACGCCGCGCAGGTGCTTGCTCATGCCGCGATCACCCGCAGTTCAAGCCCGCGCCTGCGCCCGATCTCGGCCAGCCCGACGATATTGTAAGCCTTGCCGTCCATCACCAGCCGGTCGGCGGTGGTGATCTGCACCACCAGCGGATAGCGGATCAGGAAAACGGCCTTGCGGTTGTCCATCTCGCCGGGGCCGGTCAGGAACTCGGTCGTGGTGGCGTCCTTGATCTCGGCCTTGCAGGTCAGCACCGGCAACCATGTCTCGCGGACGTTGCCGTAATCGTCGATCAGCACCGCGTTGCGTTCAATCTGGATGCGGTTTTGCAGCTTGCCAGCGCGCATCTTACCGCCTCCACCGCAGCACGGCGCGCAGGCTGATTACCGCATGGGCGCAAGACAGCGCCGGGTCAGGATCAGGCACCCACGCCATAACCGGGCGTTCCCAGCGGTCAATCTCGGCACCATCCGGGCGCGGTGCATCCATCAGCGCCAGCATTGCCGCACCCGTCACCTGTTGCGCGACGGCAGCCTGATCGGCAGCGGTCCAGACATGCAGCTTCAAGGACGCCTCGGCCACCACCTGACCACCGGACGCATGGCCGAAGATATGCACCTCGGCGGGCGTCATGATGATACACGGCATGGCCTCGGGGCGGGCAAGGCCGGTGCGGATGCGCTCGGGCGTGATATGCTCGGCAACGCCCGGTGCCGCGATCAGCGCCAGCCGCACGGCGCGTTGCAATTCCATGTCGGGCGTCATTGGCTGGCCTCGCGGATCGCTTTGCGCAGCAGCCGGTTAATGCGCTGTTCTATGCGCTTGCGGTTCAAGCGCCACGCCGGGTTGAAGAACGGTTGTGCTGGCATGGTGCCGGTGGTGGTGCCGTCCTTGTGCAGCCGGGGCGCGGTGCCGCCCTCCACAAGATGCGCGTGGCGGGCATCGGTATCGCCTGCCGTCACCAGCACCTCAAATTCGCCTGCGGTGCGCTGCCCGCCATCGGTGCTATGGGGCGGGGTGGTTTCGCCGGGGCCGGTGACGTGGATACTTTCGATCAGATCGCCGGTGCGGCGGCTGGACTCGGCCAGCGTCCGGGCATCGGCGGCAACTTCCTCACCGGCCTTGACCAGAGCCGGGCGCAGGACGGGCGCAACAGCATCGCGCATGGCTTGCAGCTTCTTGGTTAGTTCGGCAGAGCCTTGCACCAGATCAGCCATCGGTCGAGACCTCCGGTTCGGGCACATAGCCCAGCACCTGCCGCTTGATTCCCGCCAGCAGATCGGTGACGCCGAACGGAAGCTGATATGCGCTGGCAAAGGTGACGGCCTCGCGCGCCTCATACTGATGCGCGATCAGCATCAGCGCGGCTTGCAACATCAGCACATTGTCAGGGTCAAAGGGCAGGCCGGTGTAAGACGCAACCCATGCCTCGGCCACGTTGCCGTAATGGGCCAGGATTGCGTCATCGGCAGTTTCATCTGGCAGAAAGTTCAGGTGCGCCCGGACAAGGGCGGCAGGGATCGGCATAACGGGGCACTCAGTATAAAGATCATAACAATGTTATAACATAACATTAATAAATATTCAATGATTCAAAATGCTTCTTATTGATTCGACCTTCCAGACGCGATTACATGGCATCCCAAAAGGGAGGATTTAATGACCTGGGGTTTTATCAAAGGACAAGTTTACAACCGTCGTGCTGACATACACGCGCGCTTCCGCGGGCAAATGCAGGGCGGCATCATCACCCCGGCAGGCGCTGGCTTGCCGATCATCATCATCACCGGTGAAGAGGGTCATGCACACGGATACGCCGATCGCCTGCGGGAAGATGGAGTATTTGAATACTTTGGAGAGGGCCAACGGGGCGACATGCAGATGGTTCGCGGGAACGCCGCTATTCAAAGCCATGCGTCAGAGGGTCGCGACCTTTTACTCTTTCGCAAGCAGAAGCAGGGGCTCCGGTATCTGGGCCAGTTTATCTTTGAAGCGTCTCACACGGAGTTGGCTCCCGATACTGAAGGGAGGATGCGCAACGCGATCGTCTTCGAACTCAGTCCTTTCGAAGCGGTAGCCGGTGTTCCCGATGATGTAACGATAGACGACACAGCCGGCGATCTAACTGATTTGCGAAGACGCGCCATCGAAGCTTCACGATCAGTTCCAGCGCAAGGTCAGAGGCTCACAACCGTCTACGAACGAAGCAAACTCATCTGCTCCTATGTGTTTGCACGGGCAAACGGGACCTGCGAGTTCTGTAGCTCTCCCGCACCGTTCCTTCGCGCCAACGGGGTTCCATATCTCGAAGCCCACCACATACACAAGCTGACAGACGGCGGGCCCGACGATCCGCGCACCATGATTGGTATTTGCCCGAACTGTCATCGTCGCGCGCACTCTGCCGCCGATCGCGATCAGGTCAACGCAGCGATGCTTCAGGCAGTCCAGACGCGAGAAGCTTAGCGAAAAAGTTATATTCCGCCTTTCTTGCGTGCGCCTCCCCCCGCCGGTTCCCGAGATAGGGCGGAAGTTCAGGGATACCCCGGAGGCCCGGCTTGGTGCGCTCGTCGTCTCTATCACGTTGTCCCAAAAGACAGTATCGCATAGTCGGCAATGTCGCTACAGCATTGCCCGAGCATGAGCATTATGTTGGAGAGAGTCAGTGGCATTTGGGTTCTTCAAAAAACCTCAAGAAGATCAACCGGAGTATTATTACAAAGCCGGCTTGGAGTGCATAAAAAAAGGCGATAATGACGGCGCAAATAGGAACTGGAAAATATCCGCCTCAACCAATCATGTAAGTTCCATTTTTAACCTTGCCCTGCTAAATGGCATGGGTGGCGTCAGCCCTTACGATATCGATTATTCCGCAGAGTGCTACTATAAGGCAGCAAAACTCGGTCACGAAGCGTTGTCTGGGCAAATATTTAGATTGGAGGCGGCGGACCGAGCGGGCTATGGCTTTGACAACTTCGTTGGGCAAGCCTTGCAGACCACCATAAAAAACCAAGTCAATGCTTTTGATATGGTCTGCCTGTGTAGATTCCTGGGTGCGCTTTGCGATGTGTTCCAGAATCATTCAGAAATTATTGGGTATGAGTTGGATTGTGCCCGCACCTCCGAACTTCCCGCAGTTTGGAATTTTATTGAAAGAACGCAGGTTCCTGAGACGTTCTATCGAGGGAAAGAGCATTCGTTGGAGCAAGATTCTCCTGCGGATAAGATCACCGATGGATTGAATAGTTACTTCAGCGCGCTACTCGATATTGGCGTTGATCAAGAAGTGGTCGTATTTCAAAGATGCACTGCGGTTGGTTACATAATTTCAAAATCGCAGTTCGGAACTAATTCAGGAAAACTTCTAGGGTTGCGTGATTTTTACAATGCCTAATCGTCGATTTCGAAGAAAATCAACCTCCTGCCGCTGCTTCACGCTGCTATGACAGCCGGTGCATAGCGCCTGCCAGTTGTTCCAGTTCCAGAACAGCGCCTGGTCGCCCCTGTGGGGCTTGATGTGGTCAACTACGGTCGCGTCGGCCCCACACATGGCGCAGCAGGGATGGAGGCGCAGGAACTCGGCCCGTGCTTTCTCCCATTCCCGCGTATAGCCGCGCTGGCGGCTGTTTGGCCGGGTGCGGTCATAGCGGCGCTTGCGTTCAAGCTGGCGCTGCACCTGACAGGCACAAAGGACGCCATGCGGCACTATTGCGCCGCATGAACATAGGCGCGGCGGCTTAGGCACCATGGCGGGCTTTCAGGGCGCGCAGGGCGTGGCGGTTGAACTCGGGGTCAAGGCCAGCCTCGGCATTGGCTTGGCGCTGTTCGGCGCTCATGGCGGGCTTGTGCGGCTCGCCATTGGCGGCGGCTTCCATGGCTTCTAGCCGGTCGAGGCGGGCGCGCAGGATCGCGTCAATCTCGGCAGGGGATGCATGCCAGACCTCGGACGGGGGCCATTCCAGAATGGCGGTGCCGAATTTGAACAGTTCGGCAAGGTAGTCGCGCAGGGCCATGGGCTTTGCGCTGGTGCTGGCCGGTGCGGGTTCGTCGGGTTCGGGCAGCAGGTTCACCAGAAGTTCAAGGCAAGCCGCTTGCGCATGACCAAGGAAGGACGCAAGCGGCTTGCTGGACAGCGACGACAAGAGGAAAAACGCCTCTGCCCGATCCGTGGCGGTGGCGAGGATCACCGCACGGATTCCGGTATAAGTCTGGCGCATGAGGCTATCCCACGCGCCGGGGATGCCGCCCGGCAGGTTCTCCAAGGCGACAGCAGCCCGCAAAGACGCCCGCAGCGTCACGGCATAGTCGCCGTGCCGCAGGGTATTTTCATGGGCGGGCTGCAAGGTCATGGGGTTAGGCCGCCACGCGCAGCTTCACAAAGCGGTCGGCATGGGTCAGGTCGGCACCCACGCGCTTGCGGGCGATGAACCGGACCTGACCTTTCGTGCCCAGCGTGTAGGGGTCGCGCAGAATCGACAGGTCCACCCGGTCAAAGATGCGATAGCCCGACATATCGCCGAACATGATGGGCGCGGTGCTAGCCGCCACGTTGTCCATATCGGGCATTTCCACGATGGGATTGCCCAGCAGGCGCAGCACGCCACCGTCTTTCGGATCGGTGACAAGATACTGGCCCTGCGCGTCCTTGAACTTGCGGATGGTCGCGAGCGTGTTGCGGTTCATCAGCCAGACCGCGCTGCGGGCGTGGAACGACGGAATGGCGTGCTGCATGGTGATCAGCACATCCATGGGATTGCTGGCCGGGAAGTTCGCGGCAACGCCCGTCTTGACCTCGGCAATGCCGGTCGCGGTCATCAGGCCGCGCGGCTGGCCGGTGCCGGTGCCTTTGACAAAGGCCAGCCCTTCCACCTTGGCGAAGCCCTCGGCCAGTTCGCGGTTCATCACGCTTTCCAGATCATAGGCGTTATCTTCCAGCACCTTGTTGCTGGCGACGTAGAAGCTGGAAAGCTCGTGGTTCGCGATCTTGACCTGACCAAAGGTCGGTTCGCTGGCGGTCATGTCGCAGCCTTCCTCGGTCCAGAACGCATTCACGCCCGACAGCAGGGTCGGAAAAGTGATGTCGCTGCCGGTGACGGTCTGGACATTGGCATACTGCCGCAGCGGCGACATTTCGGTCAGCAGTTTCAGGATTTCAGAACCAAACTCGGGCGGCACCAGATAGCCGCCGTTCGCGTTGTTCGCGACGGCCAGCGCCTTGACCTCGGTTGCTTCCATGCGGGCCTCGCCGCCGCGCAGGTAGCTGGCAAATGCCTTTTTCTCGGCGGTGTCGCCTTGCACGACAGCAGGGGCGCCCGGACGGTTCGCCTTGGCTTCCAGCTTGTCCAGCCGCGACAGAACGCCGTTCAGCGCCTTGGTGTCGATCTGCGGCGCGTCATTGGCCGGGGTCTTGATTTCGGCCTCTTGGACCGGGTTCGCGTCTTCCATAACATACTCACTGTTTACAGGATCAGGGGTGCCACCTTTGACGGTTTGAATGCGCGCGTCCGGGTGGCACGGGACCGCGACAACTGAAATTTCATGCAGGGCAAGCGCCTTGATGGTGCGGCCCTTGGCGTGGCGGGTGGCGTCCTTGGTGACGAAACCAATGGACAGGCCAGAGACAGCACCGGCCCGGATCATAGCGCGGACCTCGCGGGCGCGTTCCACATCGTCCACCAGCAAGCGGCCCTTGACGGTCAAGCCCTCGGGCGTCTCGGTGATGGAATCCCAGACGCCGATCACCTGACCTTGGTCATGGGCGAACAGCATGGGCAGCGCCTCGGGCTGGTCGAAAGCACCTTTCTCGATCACGTCGCCAACGCGGTCAGGGGTGCCGAACGGCCACGCAATGCCGGTGATCTCGCCGGCCTCGGTGGCGGTAAGCTGGGCTTTAACCTCGATCCGGTCAGCCATGTTGCACCTCATCCGCGCCCAGCCAGCGGGCGGCAAGAATCGCGGTCGCCAGCGGCAGCACCTCGGCCACCGGGCGATTGCGGGCGTAGCTGTTGACCAGCCGCGCGGCTTCCTCGGGGCTGGTGCCTGCGCCGATCAGACCCAGCCGGATCACCTCGGCCAGATCGGCCAGCTTGAAGGCATGGGCGGTCAGGCGCTGGAACAGGGTGCCAATGCCGGTGCCGGTCGAGGCTTCCAGTTCCTCCACCATGGGATCGGTCAGGGTGAACGGGCGTTCCCGGTCGCCAAAGAAAGCGGTCGCGGTGATCATGCGGCGTCATTCGCAGGCAGGCCGATCATGGCGCGCAGTTCGGCAGCGGTCAGGATACCGGCATTAACAAGTGCCAGGGCGATTTCCAGCGCCGCCAGCATTTCCAGCGGGCTTTGCGTGGGGTCATTCATCGGGGTTTTCCTCATTGGAAGCGGGCGCGGTGCCGCTGGTGGTAAAGGGATTGACCAGTTCATCACCGCCAGCCATGGGCGGCAGGTTCAGCCCGGCCCGGACCTCGTTCGGGGTCATGGCGCGCATGGCGACGTATTGCGAATAGGCGGTGGCCTGTGCCGCAAAATCGACGGTCATCAGGTCTTTGGTTTCGGCCTCGATATAGAGGGCGCGGCGTTCTTCCGGCGACAGCAGCACACGCGCATAAGCGGCCTGCCAGCGTTTCAACCATGGCCGCAGGGTCATGGTCAGAAACTGTTGCGCCATCTGTTCGACATTTGACCAAGTGCCGCGCTCAAGCTCAAAGATCATGCTGGGCGGGATGCGGAAGGCTCGGGCAATCTCGCGGATTTGCTCAATCCGGTTCGTATAGAACTCGGCATCCGTGTTGCTGGTGGCGACGGCATGATAGGTCACGCCTTTATCAAACAGCGCCGGGCGCCCGGCTTCTTCGCCGGTATGGCCTGCCTGAAAGGCTTTCAGGATGCCAACGGCTTCATCTGCACCCAGCTTTTCGGGGGTCGAGAGATAGCCGCCCGGACGCCCGGAGCGGCTATACCAATTCGCAAGGTGCTGTTCCGCTGCCAACGCAAGGCCAATGGCTTCCTTGGCATGGGTGATCGGGCTAACGCCGTCCAAGGTGCTGATATGCAGCACATCGGTATAGGGCAGCACGGTATCACCGCCGCCTTTCAGGCGGATGCGATAGCTGGGTTCGCCGTAGTCGTCGGTTTCGACCGATACCGCGCCGGGGTCGATCCGGTGCAGTTCGATGGGCTGGCCGGTGCCATTGCGCGCCACCTGGGCAAAGCCGTGGCCGGTCAGCAGCGCATCGCGGGTCAGATGTTCGCGCAGTTCCTCGGCGCTGGTCCAAGGGTTCGCCTCGCCGTGGATCAGTTCATAGCCGGCATGGTCCTTCTGCGCCTCGCGCGCGTCGCGGTCGTGCAGCTTGAACGGTAGGTTGCCACAGGCTTCCGAGATAAGCCCGACAGCGGCGGCAACGGCAGGAACGCGCAGAGCGGTGGTGCTGGTAACAGTGAGGCCGGATCGCACCGGTAGGCCAGCGAACAGGCCGTAAGCCTCGGGGCTGGTCAGCGTGACCGCTTTTTGTTCGGTGACGCCTTGCCCGAAGAACCGGGCAAGGCGTTTGGTGATACTCATTAACAGGCACTCGCAAATCTTCCTGCGTTACAATGTAACACACGAGATTATTATTACAAGTGATCATGTTGTTATGAATTTCATTCAATACAGTAGCTGGGTAGCGCGTCGATCACGCGGGCCTTGGCAGTCAGCGAAACGTCGCCGTAGCCGTCCGAGGCGGTGCGCCCGGCGTGACCTTGGATCGCATCAACCACGCGAATATCAGCGCCCATATCGCGCGCCTGCGTCTTGAACCGATGCCGCCATGCGTAATTCGGCTGAACCCCAGCCGGAACTAGGCCAGTCTCGCGCAGCCAAGTTCCGACTTGGTTTGTCATGCGCACCGCCTTGGCCGCGAATTTGGTCGGGTCTTTGCCGTTATGGAACAATGGGCCGTGGTTCGCCTGTTCCACGAACCGAACAAACCCCTCCGCGATTACTTGCTCATGCAAAGGCACATCGCGGAAATGACCCGCTTTCATCGTGCCGGCGTCAGGCGTGATGCGGATCACCCAGCGGTCGCCCTCGCGCCGAACGTCCTCCTTCCGCATCTGCGTGATTTCGGACACGCGCGCGCCCGTGAAGGCGCAGAGGATCGGCACCCATCGCTTGGCATTTACGGATTCGTTTGTCTCGCGAACGTAGCCGAATTGATCGGGTTTCGCTTCATACGACCGCGACAGTTTCAGAACCGCGATAGCCTCGGCATCAGTATATCCTGCCTCGCGGGCGCGCTGCTTCTTGGGCTTGGCCTGTTTGACGGTCGCGGCGGGGTTCTCGGGCAGGCGCTCATTGTCTTGCGCCCATTGGAAAAGAGAACGGACGGCAGAGAGATACATATCCGAAACCGTCTTAGCCGAAAGAGTCGCAAGCAACTGGTCGCGCCAGTCCAGCAGGTTTTTCTTCGAGACTTGGCGCGCGTCGTTGTGCCCGAGGAACTTCCGCAGGCTGACCTTGACGGGCTCCATGCGCTTACCGCCGTCTTTCATGAAGCCCGCAGCGGTGCGCGCTTTGATGTAGTCATTCCACAATTTAGACAGGCTTACGGGTTCTGGTTCATTCTCGGGCTGCTTGACGTTCAGCAGCAGAGGGGTTGACGGCTGGCCGGTATAGTCGCCTTCGTCGCGCTCCACGACACGCGCCAGCGCCTCTAGTTCGGCACTACAGAGAGCGCGCGCGATGGTGCGCCATTCATCGGAACCGGGCGCGGCGTCGAGATTGCCAGCCGCGCGGAAACGCTCGATCCGCGCGCCCATCAGGTCGGCCAGTTCCTGATCGGTCAGACGCCCGGCCACGCCCGCGCGAAGCTGGGCGACATAGCCGTCATCAATGCTGATGGTCGAGGCGACGGCATAGGACGCGCTGTTGCGCATCTGGTCGTCAAAGGCGAGGCGCTGCGCATAGTGACTAGCTGCGATCTGATCAGGGGCGAGGGGATAGCGCGCTGGCGTGGCAGTGCTGTTTGCTGGAATAGCCGCCCGCTCGGCTTGCGCGATCTGATGTTGAAGGGATGCCACCGCACCGGGCAGCAGCTTCATTGCCGTTCGGCGATCCGGCCCGAGGGGCGCGCGCAGTTCGGTCTTGCCGACGACTGGCCGCAGGTCTTTCGGCACCACCAGCCGGGCGAAGAATCGACCGTTTCGGTTCAAGAGGTATCGTTGCGCCCCAGCCATCACAGACCCGTTTTGTAACAATGTTTGTGACCGTAAAGCGGACTATCCCCAGCAAAACAAGGGATTTCTTGGAATTGCTGGGGGAATCATGGTGGGCGATAACGGATTTGAACCGCTGACATCTTCGATGTGAACGAAGCGCTCTACCGCTGAGCTAATCGCCCGATGCGCGCTAGATAGCCGCTGCCGGCACGGGCCGCAAGAGGCTTCGGGCGAAAAATCACGCCTCGCCCGAAGCGCGGCGGCGCAGGCGCAGCGTGATGACCTCGCCGCCCGAACTGTCGCATCGCCGGCTGATCCGGGCGCGGCCAAGCGGCGGCAGAGCCAGCGTCATGCCCGAGGCGATGGCCTCGCCCAGCTCGGCCAACGTCGCCTCGACGACCGTCTTGACCTCGCTGCTGCGCAGGCCGGTCCGGCGCGCCACCTGGGCCAGCAACTGCCGCTTTTGCAGGACCTTCGCCGCCTCCGGGTCGGCGAATCCTTCTCTTTCCGGTTTTCCCTCCGATCTTGCCATGAGCGAACTCCTTTCTGCTGGAGCCCCGGTCAAGAAAAAACCGCGCGGGAAGGCCCGCGCGGTTCCGGTTTCAGTGGGCGACCGCCGCGCCGCCACTGCCCTGTTCCCGGGTGGCGGCAAGGCGGTTGGCCTCGGCCGCCTCCTCGGCGGCCTCGTCCCATTCCACGGGCTCGGGCATCCGCACCAGCGCGTGCTGCAGCACCTCGCGCACATGGCTGACCGGGATGATCTTCAGCCCTTCCTTCACATTGGCCGGGATCTCGGCCAGGTCCTTCTCGTTATCGGCCGGGATCAGCACCGTCTTGATGCCGCCGCGCAGCGCCGCCAGCAGCTTTTCCTTAAGCCCACCGATGGCCAGGACGTTGCCGCGCAAGGTGACCTCGCCGGTCATGGCGACGTCCTTGCGGACAGGGATCTGCGTCAGCACCGAGACGATCGAGGTGACCATGGCGATACCCGCCGAGGGACCGTCCTTGGGCGTCGCGCCTTCCGGGACGTGGACATGGATGTCCACCGTCTCGAATTTCGGCGGCTTGACCCCCAGTTCGGGGCTGATCGAGCGGACGAAGGAAGATGCGGCGTCGATCGATTCCTTCATCACCTCGCCCAGTTTCCCGGTCGTCTTCATGCGGCCCTTGCCGGGCAGCTTCAGCGCCTCGATCTGCAGCAGGTCGCCGCCGACCTGCGTCCAGGCCAGGCCCGTCACCACGCCGATCTGGTCGTCCTTTTCGGCCAGGCCATAGCGATGGCGGCGCACGCCCAGGTATTCCTCGGCCTTCTCGGGCGTCACCTCGACCGACTTGACCTTGCCCTTCAGGATCTCGGTCACCGCCTTGCGGGCCAGCTTGGCGATCTCGCGTTCCAGCGACCGCACGCCCGCCTCGCGGGTGTAGTAGCGGATCACATGGGTCAGCGCCTCGTCGGTCACCGAGAATTCGCCCTTGCGCAACCCGTTCGCCTTGATCTGCTTGGGCAGCAGGTGCTGGCGCGCGATCTCGCGCTTTTCGTCCTCGGTATAGCCGGCCAGCGGGATGATCTCCATCCGGTCGAGCAGGGGGCCCGGCATGTTGTAGCTGTTGGCCGTGGTCACGAACATCACGTTGGACAGGTCGTATTCCACCTCAAGATAGTGGTCCACGAAAGTCGCGTTCTGTTCCGGGTCCAGCACCTCGAGCATGGCCGAGGCCGGGTCGCCGCGGAAATCCTGGCCCATCTTGTCGATCTCGTCGAGCAGGATGAGCGGATTCGTGGTCTTGGCCTTCTTCAGCGCCTGGATGATCTTGCCGGGCATCGAGCCGATATAGGTCCGGCGGTGGCCGCGGATCTCGGATTCGTCGCGCACCCCGCCAAGGCTGATGCGGATGAACTCGCGCCCCGTGGCGCGCGCCACCGAACGGCCCAGCGAGGTCTTGCCGACGCCCGGAGGGCCGACGAGGCACAGGATCGGCCCCTTCAGCTTGGTCGAGCGGTTCTGCACCGCCAGGTATTCGACGATCCGCTCCTTGACCTTTTCCAGACCGTAATGGTCCGCGTCCAGCACCCCCTCGGCCTTGCCGAGATCCTTGCGGATGCGCGACTTGACGCCCCAGGGCAGCGACAGCAGCCAGTCGAGATAGTTGCGGCTGACCGTGGCCTCGGCCGACATCGGCGACATCGACTTCAGCTTCTTCAGCTCGGCCTCGGCCTTTTCGCGGGCCTCCTTGCTGAACTTGGTCGCGGCGATCTTCTCTTCCAGCTCGGTGATCTCGTTCGAGCCGTCCTCGCCATCGCCCAGCTCCTTCTGAATGGCCTTCATCTGCTCATTCAGGTAATATTCGCGCTGGGTCTTCTCCATCTGCGTCTTGACGCGGGACTTGATCTTCTTCTCGACCTGCAGCACCGACATCTCGCCCTGCATCAGGCCATAGACCTTCTCCAGCCGCTCGGCGGTCACCAGGGTTTCCAGCAGTTCCTGCTTCTTGTCCAGCGCGATGCCCAGATGGCCGCTGACCAGATCGGCCAGGCGGGCGGAATCGCGGGCCTCGGCCACGGCCGAGACGACCTCCTCGGGGATGTTCTTGCGCACCTTGACGTAACGCTCGAACTCCTCGGCGACGGCGCGGGTCAGCGCGGTCAGCGTGTCCTGATCCCCGGGTTCCTCGGCCAGAATTTCGCAACCCGCCTCGAAATAGGCGTCGTTCGGCACGAAATGGGTGATGCGCACGCGCTCGCGGCCCTCGACCAGCACCTTCACGGTGCCGTCGGGCAACTTCAGCAACTGCAGCACATTGGCCAGCACGCCGGTGCGGAAGATCCCTTCGGCGGCGGGCTCGTCGACCGCGGCATCCTTCTGCGCCGCGAGAAGGATCGGGCGGTCCTGTTCCATCACGGCCTCGAGCGCCCGCACCGATTTCTCGCGCCCGACGAACAGCGGCACGATCATGTGCGGAAACACCACGATGTCCCGCAAGGGCAGGACCGGATGGGTGGTTTGGGCGAATTCGTTCATGGAATCAGTCCTTTCTCGCCAAGAGGCGCAACCCCTAAGGCAGGCAGTCTGCGCCCCCTGCTGGCTGACAAGATAGGAAGCCGCCGCAGGAGGTTCAATGGGTGATTGGTTCGCATTTTGTTCCTGAACTGCGACGGGCCCGGCATGGCAAAGGCCCCCGGCGCGGACCGGGGGCCTGGCGGTCTTCCGACCTGGGCGGGATCGGCTCAGACCCTGTCGCGGAAGAAGCTGTCGATCTGCTCGTCGGCCTGTTCCTTGGTCCAGCCGTATTTCTCCTGCAGCTTGCCGACCAGCCTGTCCTTCTTGCCGTCGACCTCGGTCAGCTCGTCATCGGTCAGGTCGCCCCATTTCTCTTTCACGCTGCCCTTGAGCTGGTTCCATTTGCCTTCGACGATATCCCAATTCATCGCGCGCTCCTTTCGCTGGATGGCGTTTGCGGTATGGGCATTGAACCCATGTTTCCGCGCAAGGTTCCCGAGCGGGCGCGCAAAAGCCGGGGCCGGATCAGTCCCGGCCGGCCTGCAGCGCCATCAGTCCCGCCAGATCCGCCTGATCCAGAAAGGGAAAATGCCGCGCGAGCTGGGCGCGGAAATCCGCCTCGGCCATGGCCGTCACGCCGCTGCCCGGCGTGGGGGCGACGATGCGCGAATCGTGACCCTGGAATTTCAGCTGCAGCGAACCGAAGGGCCCGTGATCGACCAGGGCCGGAAATCGCCGCATCAAGGCGTAATGACCGAAGGCGAAGATGCTGCGCCCGGGCTGGGACAGGCGCGCGGCGGCGCCCGCGGCGTGAAAGGGCCGGACGAATTCGCAATATTGCGGCGCCGCGCCGGCGTAATGCGCCACCAGCAGCGCCCGGGGCAGGGAAAAGGCGAAGGGACCATAGTCCCGCATCGCCCGGGCGGCGCGGGCGAGATGCGCGATGTAATCGGCGCAGAGGCAATCGTCGTCGTCCAGCCGGAACTGCACCGCCGGCCCGTCGCCCTGCGCCAGCCCGGTCAGCAGAGGCGCCAGGGCGCTGCCCACGTCCCCCGCCTCGGAAAAGACCAGCCGGACCTGCGGCACCGTCGCGCAGAGCGCCCGCAGGCGTTCCTGCCAGGGCCGGGGCATGGCGGCCGAGCTCAGCACGACGAAGCGGAAATCCGGCTCGGTCTGCGCCCGCAGCGAGGCCAGCGTCAGCCGCTCGAAGCTCTGGAAGCGAAAGCGCAGCCGGGCATCGTCATAAAGCAGGTCGCGGCTGCGGCGCATGGCTTCGGCCTCTTCCTCCGAACCGGGTCGGGTGCGGAGATAGGCGCTCCAGTCCCCGCGGCCCAGAAAGGAAAAGCGGCAGATGCCGACGATCGGCGCGACCATGAAACCCCCTGCGGACGGCGGCATCCGGCGCCGCCTTCGGGTGATCCCCGATCGGTGCGCGAAATGCAATCGCTGCTTGCAGAGGCTGCGCGCCCGGCATTGATCAATCCAGCCGCGATGAAGGAGCGGCTTTCGCGCAATGCGTGCATTATCCGGATATGCATATGGAACAGGCGACAGAACAGGCAGTGGGAAAATGGTTTCCCCAAGGGCATCGGCGGAAAAGTGCCGCTGCCTGATCGAAACAATCGACAAGCTCAGGGGGGAATGCCAGATTTGATTTAACGAAGCGACCGGGTGAGGACCGTGCCCACGTCTCACCCGGTCTCGCCGTACCTGTAAAAGAGGAAATCGTTCAACGGCTAGGGGTACCCTGCATTGAAAGCCGTGAATCGAGAACCTGCCTTTTTGGTGAGGTCAGTTCAAATTCTTGCCCGGCCGCAGCAATTGCGGCGAGGATTTAATTAACCTCCGGTTGCATTTTTCTTATTCAAGTTGAAACAGCCCGTTTAAATTCACCTCTGGAACGAGGCCGGCCCTTGTTGCTATGAGCGGATGCCAAGGGGATTCGCTGTTCGGGGGCAGGCCATGGCGCAGAATGGGCCGGGGGACGACCAGGGCGGGGGCAGGGAAGCTGCCTCCGCCCGCGCCGCCCGGCGTGCGGCCGAACGCGCCGCCCGCCAGGCTGCCAACCGCGCCGAGCGCCAGGCCCGCCGCGCCGCCCGACAGGCCGAACGCGCCGGCCGCCGCGGCGCCGACGCCGAAGAGGACCGGGCGGAGGCCGGCGGGCCGTCCGGGGGGCAGCACCACCCGCCCCCGGCCGCTGCAACCCGGCCCTTCAACATCCTGCTGGTCGGGCAGGGCATGCGCCTGGGCGGCCAGGCGGCGCTGTTCGCCGCCAGCCTGCGCCGCAATGCCCCCGGCTGGCGCGGCCGGCTGATCGTCGCCGAGCCCCAGCCCGAGGGCGCCTGGAGCGGGGCGCAGACCCGGATGCCCGAGGCGGCGCGCGCAGCCCTGGCCGCATTCGGGGCCGAGATCCTGCCCTTCACCGCCACGCATTTCGGCGCCGGCTATCCCTATGGCAACAAGATCGAGGCGCTGGCCCTGCTGCCACCCGGCGAGCCCTTCGTGTTTTTCGACAGCGACACGCTGGTCACCGGGCCGCTGGAGCGGCTGAGCCTGGATTTTGCGCGCCCCTCGGCCTCGATGCGGCGCAGCGCGACCTGGCCCGAGCCGCCGCCCTACGGGCCCGGCTATGGCGCCATCTGGAAATCGCTCTACGACCGCTTCGGGCTGGATTACGAAAGCTCGCTCGACCGCAGCCAGCCGGACGAGCATTGGGAGCGTTACCTCTATTTCAACGCCGGCTGGTTCTTCGGTGCCGATCCGCAGGAATTTGGCCGCCGCTTTCTCGACTGGGCGCTGGCGATCCGCGACGACCCGGGCGAGGCCCTGGCCTGCCAGAGCCTGGATCCCTGGCTGGATCAGGTCGCGCTGCCGTTGGTGATCCATTCTCTGGGCGGCGGCCGCCCGGGACCGGAACTGGCCGGGCTGGACGACTGGGCGACCTGCCATTACCGCAACCTGTCGCTGCTCTATGCCCGCGAATCCGATGCGGTGGTGGCGCTGATCGAGGAACTGGCGGCCGATCCGCGCATCGCGCCACTGCTGGCGGATGACGAGGCCGCCCGCTACCTGATCGCGGAGGGGGCCGGGCGCAGCCGGATCCGCCCGCTCTTTGCCGGCGAAGACCCGCCGCCCACCGAAAAGGCGATGCGCCAGCGGTTGCGCCGCGCCGGGCTGTGGTTCCGCTGAGGCAGCCTGCCGGCTGCCCCGCAGGGCGCCGCTCGGGCGCACCCTGCCAAGGGGCCGGGGCCGGCTAGTCCCGGGCCAGCACCGCATCGCAGCGGGCGCAGGTGCCCGGGTGGCCGTGGCTGCCGACATCGGGCAGGATCTTCCAGCAACGCTGGCATTTCTCGCCCTCGGCGGTCTCGAAGACCACGCCGATGCCCGGCACCTCGGACAGCCGGAATGCCTCGCCCGGGGCCGGATCGGGGGTCAGGCTCAGCCCGGAGGTGATGCAGATATCGGCGAAATCCACCGATTTCAGCGCCCTGAGCTCCTCGGCATCCTCGACATGCACCACCGGCGCGGCCTCGAGGCTGGCGCCGATCACCTTGTCGCTGCGCTTGATCTCCAGCGCGGCGGTGACGACGCGGCGGACGCGGCGGATGGTTTCCCATTTCCGGGCCAGCGCCTCGTCCAGCCATTCGGCCGGGGTGGCGGGGAAGTCCTGCAGATGCACCGAGCCGTCCTCGGAAGGGAAGCGCGCCAGCCAGACATCCTCCATGGTGAAGGGCAGGACCGGCGCCAGCCAGGTCACCAGCCGGTGGAACAGCAGGTCCAGCACCGTCCGCGCCGCCCGCCGCCGCAGCGCGTCGGGGGCATCGCAATAAAGCGCATCCTTGCGGATGTCGAAATAGAAGGCCGAAAGGTCCACCGTGGCGAACTGGAACACGGCCTGGAACACGCCCTGGAAATCGTAGCTGTCATAGCCGCGGCGCAGCTGCCCGTCGATCTGCGCCAGCCGGTGCAGCACCCATCGCTCCAGCTCGGGCATCTCCTCGACGCCGATGCGCTCGGCCTCGGTGAAACCGTCCAGGTTGCCCAGGACGAAGCGCAGCGTGTTGCGCAGCCGGCGATAGCTGTCGGCCGTGCCCTTGAGGATCTCCTTGCCGATGCGCAGGTCCGCCGTGTAGTCGGACTGCGCCACCCAGAGCCGCAGGATGTCGGCGCCGTATTCCTTGATCACATCGGCCGGCGCCACGGTATTGCCCAGCGACTTGGACATCTTCATGCCCTTTTCGTCCAGGGTGAAGCCATGGGTCAGCACGCCCCGATAGGGCGCCCGGCCCTTGGTGGCGCAGGCCTGCAGAAGCGAGCTGTGGAACCAGCCGCGATGCTGGTCGGTGCCCTCCAGATAGAGGTCGGCGATCCCGTCGGGGCTGCCGTCGGCGCGGTCGCGGATCACGAAGGCATGGGTCGAGCCGGAATCGAACCAGACGTCCAGCACGTCCATGACCTGCTCGTAAGCCTCGGGATCGGCCAGGCCCTCCAGCATCCGCGCCTTGAAGTCGGCGTGATACCAGACATCGGCACCGTCCTTCTCGAAGGCCGCGATGATGCGGTCGTTGACGCGCTGGTCGCGCAGCAGGAATTCCGGATCGGTGGGCCTGGCGCCTTTCTTCACGAAACAGGTCAGCGGCACGCCCCAGGCGCGCTGGCGCGACAGCACCCAGTCCGGCCGGTTCTCGACCATGGAATACAGCCGGTTGCGCCCGGTCTGCGGCGTCCAGCGCACCAGCTTGTCGATCGAGGTCAGCGCCCGCCGGCGGATGGTGTCGCCATATTCGCCCATGCCGTCGTCCAGCACCTTGTCGATGGCGGCGAACCATTGCGGGGTGTTGCGATAGATCAGCGGCGCCTTCGAGCGCCAGCTATGCGGATAGGAATGCTTGATCCTGCCCTTGGCCAGCAGCGCGCCCGCCCAGGCCAGCTGCTTGATGACGCTGACATTGGCCGGGCCTTCCTTGCCGTCCGGCGCGATGATCGCCTGGCCGCCGAACAGCGGCAGGTCGGCGCGATAGGCGCCGTCCGGCTCGACGTTGTAGGTCATCGGCAGCCCGTATTTCAGGCCAAGCTGATAGTCGTCGTCGCCATGGCTCGGCGCGGTATGCACGAAGCCGGTGCCGGCGTCGTCGGTGACGTGATCGCCGGGCAGCATCGGCACGTCGTAATCCCATTCGCCGGCGCCGCCCTCGACGCCGCGCAGCGGATGCGACAGCACCAGCCCCTCCAGATCGGCGGCCGTCACGTCGCGAAGCCGCTGCCAGTCCTCGATCCGGGCGGCCTGGCGCACGCTTTCGGCCAGCGCATCGGCCAGCACCAGCAGCTCGCCGCTCTTCGCCGTCGCGTTCTCGGCCACCGCGCCCACGCGATAAAGCCCGTAGGCGATGGCCGGATGATAGGCCACGGCGCGGTTCTGCGGGATGGTCCAGGGCGTGGTGGTCCAGATCACCACGCTGGCGGGTTTCTCCGTTGCCCAGATACCTTGCGAGGATTCCACCGGGAAGCGCACCCAGATGGTGTGGCTGGTATGGTCGTGATACTCGACCTCGGCCTCGGCCAGGGCGGTCTTCTCGACCGGCGACCACATGACCGGCTTCGAACCCTGATAGAGCGAGCCGTTCATCAGCAGCTTCATGAACTCGGCCGCGATCACCGCCTCGGCATGGTAGTCCATCGTCAGATAGGGATCGTCCCATTTGCCGGTGACGCCCAGCCGCTTGAACTCCTCGCGCTGGATGCCGATCCAGTGCTCGGCAAAGCGGCGGCATTCCTGGCGGAACTCGACCACGTCGACGGCATCCTTGTCCTTGCCGGCGCCGCGGTATTTCTCTTCGATCTTCCATTCGATCGGCAGGCCGTGGCAGTCCCAGCCCGGCACATAGCGCGCATCGCGGCCCATCATCTGCTGGCTGCGGGTGATGAAGTCCTTCAGCACCTTGTTCAGCGCGTGGCCGATATGCAGGTTGCCGTTCGCATAGGGCGGGCCGTCATGCAGGATGAAGGGCGTCCGCCCCCGGGCGCGCTCGCGCAGCCGGTCGTAGATGCCGATGCGCTCCCAGCGGGCCAGCCAGTCCGGCTCGCGCTGCGGCAGGCCGGCGCGCATCGGGAAATCGGTCTGGGGCAGGAAGACGGTGTCGCGGTAATCGGGCGCGGCTTGGGTTTCGGCGGTCGTGTCGCTCATCTGGCGGGAATCCTTCGGTGGCTGGGCAGGCATGCATGACCCGGCGGCGAGGACATCCTACGCCGCCGGGCGAATAATTCGAAAAATTCCGGCCCTGCTGAACATGCGCGGGTTATAGGAAACCGCCCCGACCCCTGCAAGCGCGGCTTGCACCCGCGCCGCGCCTCGGGGAGCTAGCGGCCATGAGCTACAGGATCGCCATCGCGGGGCGCCGGGATCGGCGCCACGCTGCTGGCCGGCGAGGGCCACGAGGTCGCCCTGTTCGAGCGTTCGCCACGTCGAGTCCCTTGGGCTCGGGCCTGGTGATCCCGCCCGTGGGGCTGGCCGTCCCGGACCGCATCGGCGCGGGCGAGGAGGCGCGCCGCCTCTCCAGCCCCATCGCCCGGATGCACCGGCACGAGGTGCGGGGACGCCAGGTGCTGGATGTCTCCTATCCGGCGACCGCGCCGGGCCGCGGCATCCACCGGGCTGGCATGTGCGCATCTACCAGGCGATGAGCGCGGCCTTCACCCCGATGTATCAGTCGGGCAGCCGCAGCCTGCTCCGGCTGCGCGACTTGGTGCTTGCCCCGCTCTCGACCCTGCCGCTGCTGCGGCGCGGGCTGACGCATCTGGTCGCGGGCACCATGATCCCGCCGCTTTCCGGGACGCGCGATCCGTGACGGGCTTGCAGGACCGGCCCCAGGGGTCCATATCCGCGCCATGATCCCGCCCCGTTTCGACGTCACCTCCGAACAGATCGACCGCGTCGTCGCCACCTTCTACGCCGCGGTCCGCCGGCACGAGGTGCTGGGCCCGGTCTTCGCCGCCCATGTCGCCGACTGGCCCGAGCACGAGGCCAAGATCGCCCGCTTCTGGCGCAAGGCCATCCTCTACGAGCGCGGCTATGACGGCAATCCGATGCAGGTGCACATGCGCGCCGGCGACGTGAAGGCCCAGCACTTCGCGCCCTGGCTCATGCTCTTCGACGAGACCCTGCGCCGGACGCTGCCGCCCGAGACGGCGCGGGCCTGGTCGGCGCTCGCGCATCGCATCGGCGCCGGGCTGCGCATGGGGGTCGAGGACCTGCGCGAGCGGCGCCCCGGCCCGCCGGTCTTGCGCTGAGCCGCGCGCGGGTGTAAACAAAACGGGAACATCCGAAGGGGATTCCCATGAAGATCGACTATCTGGAATTCTCCTCGCCCGACCTGCCGGCCACGAAAGCCTTCTTCACCCGCGCCTTCGGCTGGCGCTTCAACGATTACGGCCCCGACTATCAGGAGATGGCCGATGCCGGCCTGTCGGGCGGCATCGCCGCCGGCCCTCTGGCGCCGCCGCTGGTGATCTTCAAGGCCGACGACCTGGAAGCCGCGCTGGCCCGCGTGACCGAGGCGGGGGCGACGATCACCCGGCCGATCTTCGACTTCCCCGGCGGCCGCCGTTTCCAGTTCCGCGAGCCGGGCGGCACCGAAATGGCGGTCTGGTCCGAAGGCTAGCGTCGCGGCGGCCGCGCCTTGTAGGCCGGCAGCCGCCAGCCAAAGCTCATGCTGCCCGCGCGCAGCAGCAGCACCATGGCGGCGCAGCCGATCAGCGCCCAGCCGCGCCCGGTCCCCAGCGCCAGCAACAGCAGCGCCGCCACCGCCCCGCCAAAGGCGGCGGTGACGTAAAGCTCGCCCTGCTTCAGCACCAAGGGCACCTCATTGCCGACCACGTCGCGCATCAGCCCGCCGAAAGTGCCGGTCATCACCCCCATCAGCACGGTGACCACCGGGCTCACTCCCGCCTCCAGCGCCACGCCCACGCCCGCGGGCACCGCCACGGCCAGGGCAAAGGCATCCAGCCACAGGATGGCGCGATAGCGGCTTTCCAGCCGATGCGCGGTAAAGAACACCATGATCGCCGCGCCGGCGGTCAGCAGCAGCAGCTCGGGCCGCCCGACCCAGAAGACCGGCACCCGGCCCAGCACCAGGTCGCGCAACGTTCCGCCGCCGATCCCGGTCAGCGTGGCGAAGAAGATGAAGCCGACCACGTCCAACTGCCCGCGGCTGGCGACAAGCGCCCCGGTCAGCGCAAAGACCAGCACGCTGGCATAATCCAGCAGCGGGATCAGCGCCTCAAAGCTCACCCCGAGACCTTCGCCGGCTTGAAGGGCGCCATCCCCGCCCGCGCCAGCGCGTCGGCGCGTTCGTTCTCGGGATGGCCGGCATGGCCCTTGATCCATTCCCAGCGCACCTTGTGGCGGGCCTGCGCGGCGTCCAGCCGCTGCCACAGCTCGGCATTCTTCACCGGCTTGCGGTCGGCGGTGCGCCAGCCGTTCTTCTTCCAGCCGTGGATCCACTGCGTCACGCCGTTCTTCACATAGGCGCTGTCGGTGACGACGGTGATCTCGCTCGGCCGGGTCAGCGCCTCCAGGGCCGAGATCGCCGCCATCAGCTCCATGCGGTTGTTGGTGGTCTCGGCCTCGCCGCCGGACAGCTCGCGCTCCTTCAGCACCGTCTCGCCCTCCAGGGCGCGCATCAGCACCCCCCAGCCGCCGGGGCCGGGATTGCCGCTGCAGGCGCCGTCGGTCCAGGCGAAGAGCGCGCTCATGCCTCCAGCCCCTTGTAGCCGGGCAGGGCGGCGATGCGGTCGAGCCAGCGCCCGATGTCGGGGAAGCGCGCCATGTCGAAGCCGCCCAGGCTGCCCGCCGTATGGGTATAGCCGTAAAGGCAGATATCGGCGAGGCTGACGGTATCCCCCACCAGCCAGTCATGCCCGGCCAGCCGGTCCTCCATCACCTGCAGCAGCGCATGGCCGCGCTCAAGCAGCTCCGCCATGCGCTCGGGCGTCGCCTGCGCACGGCGATGCGGATAGGTCCGCAAGGCCGCCCGCACGGCGACGACCCCCTCGTGCTGGTTCTGCTCCCAGAACATCCAGCCCAGCATGGCGGCGCGCCCGAAGGCATCCTTCGGCACGAAGCGCGTGCCCTCGCCCAGCCAGCACAGGATCGCGTTCGATTCCGGCAACAGCCGGCCGTCATCCAGTTCCAGCACCGGCGCCTTGCCGAAGGGCAGCCGCCCCTCGGCCTTGGCGCGTTCCAGCGCCTCGGTCTGGTATTCCACGTCCAGGATCTCGCAATCGCGGCCCAGCAGCGCCAGCAGCAGCCGCACCTTGTAGCTGTTGCCCGAGGACGGCATAGACCACAGTTTCATCCCGCAACCCTTCTTTCTTGTCCAAATATCCTGGGGGAGCCCCGCAGGGGCGGGGGCAAAGCCCCCACGGGCGAGTGCTCAGGCCTCGCGCAGGACCCGCGGCACCTTGAACTCGACATTCTCCCGCGCCGTCTCGACCATCTCGACGGTCAGGTCGTAGCGTTCCCGGAAGGCCGCCACCACCTCGTCGACCAGCACCTCGGGGGCCGAGGCGCCGGCGGTCACCCCCACCGCCCGCACGCCCGCGATGGCGCGCCAGTCGATCTGGTCGGCGCGCATCACCAGCTGCGAATAGGCGCAGCCGGCGGCGCTGCCGACCTCGACCAGCCGGCGCGAGTTCGAGCTGTTCGGCGCCCCGATCACCAGCAGCGCGTCGATCCGCCCGGCGATGGCCTTGACCGAGGCCTGGCGGTTGGTCGTCGCATAGCAGATGTCCTCCTTGGCCGGGCCGACGATGTCCGGAAACCGCGCCTGCAGTGCGGCGACGATGGCGGCGGTGTCATCGACCGACAGCGTGGTCTGGGTGATGAAGGCCAGCCGCGAGGGATCGCGCGGCGCAATCCTGGCCACGTCCTCGACCGTCTCGACCAGCAGCACCTCGCCCTCGGGCAATTGTCCCATGGTGCCCAGCACCTCGGGATGGCCGGCATGGCCGATCATCACCATCTGCAAGCCCTCGGCATGGTGGCGCTCGGCCTCGACATGCACCTTGCTGACCAGCGGGCAGGTGGCATCGACAAAGACCATCTCGCGCCGCCGCGCCTCGGCCGGCACGGATTTCGGCACGCCATGGGCCGAGAAGATCACCGGCCGGTCGGAGGGCACATCGTCCAGTTCCTCGACAAAGACCGCGCCCTTGTCGCGCAAGCTGTCCACGACGAACTTGTTGTGCACGATCTCGTGGCGGACATAGACCGGCGCGCCCCATTTCTGCAGCGCCATCTCGACGATCTTGATGGCGCGGTCCACGCCGGCGCAGAAGCCGCGCGGCGCGGCCAGGTAAAGGGTCAGGGGCGGTTTCTTGTCCATGGGCCTCACCTAACCCCGGCAGGGGCCTGCCGCAAGGGATCAGGCGCCCTCGAAACTGGTCAGGGCATGGACCTCGTGGCCCAGCCCTTCCAGCAGCGTCCGCCCGCCCAGCTCGGGCAGCTCGATCACGAAGGCGCAGCCCACGACCTCGGCCCCCAGCCGCTCGCAAAGCGAGATGCCGGCCGCGGCGGTGCCGCCGGTGGCCAGCAGATCGTCGACGATCAGCACCCGCTCGCCGGGCTTCAGGGCGTCGTCATGGATCTCCATCACCGCCTCGCCATATTCCAGCGCATAGGCCTGGCTGATGACGGCGCCGGGCAGCTTGCCCTTCTTGCGGATCGGCACGAAGCCCACGGAAAGCTGATGCGCCACCGCGCCGCCCAGGATGAAGCCGCGCGCCTCCAGCCCGACGACCTTGTCGATATTCTCGCCGGCATAGGCGGCCAGAAGCTGGTCCACCGCCATGCGAAAGCCGCGCGCATCGGCGAAAAGCGTGGTCACGTCGCGAAACAGGATGCCCTCATGCGGGAAATCGACGATGGTGCGGATATAGTCGCGCACCGTGCGGCTGTCGCGGCGGCGCTTTTCCGGCCGGTTCTCCATCAGGGGCGCTCCATCTCGAAGGTCTCGGTGGTGATGGTGTAGTCCTTGTAGCCCATGCGCGACAGCCAGCCGGTGCCGTGCAGGTCGAAGCGGCCGTCCTTCAGGCAATCCTCGCGCAGGTGGATGCCGGTGACGACGCCCAGCACCATGTAATTCGCCTCGCCTGCCAGCCGCAGGATGCGCGTGGCGCGGCATTCCAGCGCCGCGGCGGCCCCGGCGACGCGCGGGCAGTCGATGCTTTCGCATTCCGCGGCCTCGATGCCGGCCGCCTCGAATTCGTTCACCCCGGCCGGGAAGGCGGCCGAGCTGGCATTGACCTGATCCTTCAGCGGCCCGTCGGCGATGTTGACGCAGAACACCCGCGACTGCGCGATCTGCGCCACGCTGTCCTTGGTGCCCTGCCGGTCCGGCTTGGCCGAGGTCGATGCGAACATGACCTGCGGCGGCACATAGGCGGTCAGGTTGAAGAAGGAATAGGGCGCCAGGTTGTCGCCCTGCCGGCCGCGGGTCGAGATCCAGCCGATGGGCCGCGGCGCCACGATGGCGTTCAAAGGGTTGTGCGGCAGCCCGTGGCCGTCCTGGGGTCGGTAGAACATGGCTGCCCTCGCTGTTCCCTGGGTGATGCGGGCCCCAGAAGTGACCCCATGCACGCGGCGCGTCAAGCCTCGCCGTTCTCGCCGGACCTGCCGCGGGGATTTTGCATCTTGTGATCCCGCAGGCGGTTTTCGTCGCGGCGGCTGCATGTTACGCGGTCCCTGCGCCGCGCCAAGACCCACCCGAATCCCGACCCCATCAGCGGAGGCAGGATGTACGAACTTTGCCCCGAGACCCCCGCCGACACGCCCGAGGTCGAGGCCCTGCTGGACCTGTGCTTCGCGCCGGGGCGCACGGCGCTGTCCTCCTACCGGCTGCGCGACGGGGTGGCGCCGGTCCGCGCGCTCTGCCTGATGCTGCGCGACGATTTCGGCGCGCTGATGGGGGCGATCCGCTACTGGCCGGTGCGCGTCGGCGGCCGGCCGGTGCTGCTGCTCGGCCCGGTGGCGGTGCATCCGACGACGCAGGGCGAGGGGCTGGGCGGGCTTCTGATGCGCGAAAGCCTGACGCGGGCAGCGGAAATGGGCTGGCAGCGGGTGATGCTGGTCGGCGATCTGCCCTATTATCAACGCTTTGGTTTCTGGAAGCTCGAGGGCGTCGAGATGCCGCCGCCCACCAATCCCGACCGGGTGCTGGGGATCGAACTGATCCCCGGCGCCTGGGAAGGCGTCACCGGGCAGGTCGAGCGCGAAACCGGCGAAGCCGCCGGTCTGCACGAGATGCGCCGCGACCCGCCCGAGGATCGCGGCGGCACCGGGGGCGTGCCGCCGGTTCACTCGGGATAGACGAAAGCCTCGGGGTGGTTGGCCAGGCTGCCGGTCAGCGCCGCGTAAAGGATGGTGCGGCCGTCGATGGTCTCGGGCCCGCCGGCCATGCCCAGCCAGGTCAGCAGCTCGGCCCCCTCGCCGTCGCGCACCGAAAGCACGCCATAGGCCGCGCCGCCATCGGGCGCGTAAAGCACCGCCATCTGGTTTTCCGCGCAATCATGCTGCTGGCAGGCGGTCATCGCCAGGTATTCCTTGCCGCCGAAGCCGACCTTCTGGCCGGGCGTCACCACCGCGCCCTCGCGCAGCCAGCCGGGCAGCTGATGCCCCTCGGCCATCTTCTCGACGGCTGCGGTCAGCGCCTCGTCCTTGCCCAGGTCGGCCAGCGTCAGCCCGCCCTCCTGCGCGGCCTCGGGCGCCGCCGGTTCCGCGGGCTGCCCGGCGGCATCCTGCGCCGTCGCGGCCTGTCCCAGGGCCAGCGCGGCGGTTACGGTCAGCATCGGGATCATGCGGCGGATGGTCATTTCCGGTCTTCCTTGTCCTTGTCCCACCGACGGAGGCCGCCAAGGCGGGAGGCGCGGCGGGTATGCATTCTGCGGTCGGAACCCGCCGGGCGGCTTGCGGGTTCCCTTGCCAATGCCCAGATGCTTGCGCAGACGAACTCCCGGCGCAAGCCATGACAATCCAAGGTGTCCACAGGATGACCGAGCAGACCCAGATCCCCGCCCGGCAGGCCGTGCTGCCCCCGATCGACGATCCGACCGTGCATGCCGAGATCGACCGCCTTGCCCGGCGCTACCTGCAGGCGGGCGGCGTGGCGATGGAGCTCATGGCCGCCGTCGGCGGCAAGGCCGAAGGGCTGATCGAGCGCCTGCCGGCGTCGGTGCGCGGGCGCATGGACCGCATCACCCTGGCGGCGCTGAACCGTGCCTTCGACGCCGCCTCGCGCTCGCGCGGGGTGATGCGGGATCGCGGCGACCTGTTCAACCGCATGCTCTCGACCACCTCGGGCGCGGTCGGGGGACTGGCCGGGATCGGCGGGGCCATGCTGGAACTGCCGGTCACGGTGACGCTGCTTCTGCGCGCGATCATGGACATCGCCGGCGAACACGGCTTCGATCCCGTCTCGGACGAGGCGCGGCGCGAGGCGCTGCATGTCTTCGCCTCGGCGGGGCCGCTTTCGGATGACGACGGCACCGATCTCGGCCTGCTGGCGGCGCGCATGACCATCACCGGCCAGACCGTGCAGGCGCTGATCGCGCGGGTGGCGCCGCGGCTCTCGGCCTCGCTGGCGCAGAAGCTGGCGGCGCAGGCGGTGCCGCTGCTGGGGGCCCTGGCCGGGGCTTCGATCAATTACAGCTTCACCCGCTATTACCAGGAACTGGCCCGGGTGCATTTCGGCCTGCTGCGGCTGTCGCAGGAAACCGGCATCCCGCGCGAGGCGCTGGCCGAGGCGCTGGAGCTGCGCATGATCCAGCTGCGCCCGAACACGGCGGCGCGGAAACTGTCCCGGCGCGGCTAGGCCTCGGTTTCGGCGGCCAGTTCCAGGACCCCCGCCGGGGCTTCCAGATGCGCGGTGTCCAAGGGGGCCGAGGGCCGGGCAAGGCGCGACTTCACCACCCAGTGCAGCCGCTCCTGCGCGCGGGTGATGGCGACATAGGCCAGCCGCTTCCACAGCGCCACCCCGGCCTCGCTGCGGCCCGACCAGGCGGCTGCGGCGATGTCGGGGGCAAAGACCTGCACGTCGGGCCACTGGCTGCCCTGCGCCTTGTGGATGGTCACCGCCGCGCCATGCAGGAAGGTCGCGCCCATGCGCGCGGCGAAGGGGATGAAGGGCTCCTCGACATCTGGCATCTCGATCTTGACGATGCTGGCGGCGGACAGCCGCGGCTCCTCGGCGCCGACGACATGCAGCCGCGAGAAGCCGGGCTTGCGCCCCGGCCCCAGATAGACCACCTGCGCGCCCTTGATCAGCCCGCGCGCCTCCAGGTCGATGCGCTTCTTGCGGTGCTTCAGCGGCAGTTCCAGCCCGTCGCAGATCAGGGGCTCGCCCGGCAGCAGCGCATCGCCCGGCGCGCCATAGGCGGAACGAAAGGCCTGGATCAGCTTGATGCGGGTGACGTTGCGCCAGACCAGCACCGGGCTTTGCGCCATCAGGTCGCTCTCGACCCGCTCGGCCCAGATCACCCGCGGGTCGCGGGCGGCGGCCTGGCGGATCATGCGCTCGAAGGCGTCGAATTCCAGCGCCGGATCGGCCAGCGCATGGGCAAGGTCCAGGATCGGGCTGTCGCCCTCCTGCCGGTGGATGCGGCTCAGCATCAGCCGCTGCGGGGCGGCCAGCCGGTCGAAGACCATCTCGCCCGATTGCCCGACCGGGGCCAGCTGCGCGGGGTCGCCGAACAGGATCAGGACCGGGAAGATCTCGCGCAGGTCCTCGAACTGGCGCTCGTCCAGCATCGAGGCCTCGTCGACCAGCCCGATGTCCAGCCCGTCCTCGCGCCGCTTCCAGCCGCGGATGAAATCCGAACCGCGCAACCCCGCCGCGGCCAGCGCCCCGGGGATCGAGGCATGCTGGTCGTAAAAGGCCTTGGCCCGGTCCAGCGCCGCCTCGGTCAACCCTTCCATCAGCCCCTCGACGGAAGGCCGCTCGCCGGCGCCGGTCAGCCAGTCGGCGATGCGCTCGTATTCCGGATCATAGACCGGGGTATAGAGGATGCGGTGGATCGTCGTCGCCGGCACGCCGCGCATGCGCAGCACGAAGGCCGCCTTGTTGGTCGGGGCGAGGATGGCGACGGTGCGGCGGTCCTTGCGCTTCTTGCCCTCGTAATCGCCCGAGACGATGTCGACACCGGCCGCCTTCAGCGCCCTGGTCAGTTCCGCCAGCAAGAGGGTCTTGCCCGAACCGGCCTTGCCGATCACCGCCATGACCCGGCCCTTGCCGGGTTTCGGCGGCGCGATCTCCTCCGAGACCAGGTCGATGCCGGATTCTTCCAGCACGGCGGCAAGCGCGTCCCAGGCTTCGGCCTGATCGGGGGAAAGGGCGGGCAGGGTCATGCGCCCTTGTTATCCCGCGGCGCGAGGGGCGGAAAGGCCGTTCCGGCGGCCCCGCCGCGATTTGGGTATTTGAAGAACGAAGAAGAAGCCATCCCGGCCCGGTCTTCTCTGTTTCCCAAATACCCATGCGAGGCTGACGCGTTCAGGCCCGCTCGTCCTTGGGCGAGCCCATGACGACATGGGTGGTGATGGTGGCGATCTGCGGGAAGGCGCCCAGCACCTCGGTATGGAAGCGGCGATAGGCGTCCAGGTCGCGCACCTCGACCCGCAGCAGGTATTCGACCGAGCCGGTGATGTTGTGGCATTCCCGCACCTGCGGCGCGGCAAGGCAGGCGCGCTCGAAAGCCTGCTGCGCCTCGTTGGAATGGCGGGCGAGGCCGACGGTGACATAGGCGGTGAAGCCTGCCGCGCGGGCGGCGGGGGCGATGATGGCGCGATAGCCCTGGATGGCGCCGCGCCGTTCCAGATCCTGCACCCGGCGCAGGCAGGCCGAAGGCGACAGCCCGACCTCGGCGGCAAGCTGCTGATTCGGCATGCGGCCGTTCCGGGCAAGGATGCGCAAGATCCGCGCGGATACCGGGTCTATATCGAAGTCTGATTGTCCCTTTTCTGCCATCGCTCGCAAATCAGGCCGGAAATTGCATGAACATGACAATATCATTGCGGGATCTTCAGGGAAATCCGCAATGTCGCACCAGATCCTTTTGGCGCTTGTCGCCTTCGCCTTCGTCACCTCGGTCACGCCCGGGCCCAACAACCTGATGCTGATGGCGTCCGGGGCGAATTTCGGCATTCGCCGCAGCGTTCCGCATCTGTTGGGCGTGGCGCTGGGTTTCGGCGCCATGGTGGCGCTGCTGGGGCTGGGCGTCGACCGGCTGGTGGCCGGCGCGCCGCGTCTGGCCGAGGCGCTGAAGTGGGTCAGCATGGCCTATGTTCTGTGGCTGGCCTGGAAGATCGCCCATGCCTCGGCGCCCGGGAGCGAGGGTGTGGCGGCGCGGCCCATGGGCTTTCTGGCCGCCTGTGCCTTTCAATGGGTGAATCCCAAGGCCTGGATGATGGCGCTGGGCGCGCTTTCGGCCTATTCGGCCGGGGTGGGCGGCACGCTGGTGGTGGCGCTGGTCTTTACCCTGGTGAACCTGCCCTCGGTCGCGCTTTGGACGGCGATGGGGCAAGGGCTGCGCGGCGTCCTGTCCCAGCCGGCGCGGCTGCGGCTGTTCAACCGGGTCATGGCGCTGCTGCTGGTCGGCTCGATGCTGCCGGTCGTCACCGGGCACTGACCGCGATCAGCGCGGCGACGCCCAGCACGATCAGGGCCATGCCGGCCAGTTGCCGCGGGCGGATGCCCTCGCGGAAGACCCGGCCCGAGACGAGCTGCGCCATCACCACCTCGACCAGCGCCAGGGTGCGGACATTGGCCGCCGCGGTCAGCGCGAAGCCCAGGAACCAGAACAGCGAGGCCAGCGCCCCGAGCGCGCCGGCGCCCAGAGAGCTGCGCCAGTGCCGGGCTATGCCGGCCAGCGCCGGGCGGTCCAGCGCGCCCAGCCAGGCCAGCATGATCGCGCTTTGCAGGGCCAGGCTGAGGACCAGCACGGTCGCCGCGCGAACCGGTTCCGCGCCGAAGGGCAGGGCGAGGATCGCACCGCGAAAGCCGATGGCCGAGAGGCCGAACAGCGCCCCCGCCGCGATGCCCAGACCCGCCGCACGCCAGCCGCCGCGCCGCCAGTCGGCGCCCGACATCAGCACTACGCCCAGCGTCGCCGTGGCGATCGCCGCCATGCGGGCGGGGCCCAGCGCCTCGGCCAGGATCAGGGTGCCGATCAGCGCCAGCGTCACCGGTTCGGTCTTGATCAGTGCCGTGGTGACGCCGAAGCCGCGGCTTTCCATCGTCAGCAGCATCAGCGCGGTGGCGGCGATCTGCGAGGCGGCCCCCAGCGCCGCCCAGCCCAGCACCGTGGCGTCGGGCAGGGGCACCGGCACCAGCGCCGCCATCCCCGCCAGCACCAGCGCCGCGAAGGGCAGGCCGAAGAGGAAGCGCACGGCGGTCGCGCCCATGGTGCCCAGCTCGGCGGTCAGCCGCCGCTGCGCCGCATTGCGCCCGGTCTGGGCCGCGGCGGCGATCAGCGTGGCGAGGATCCAGCTCAAGCCCCGACCCCGCCCATCAGCCCCGGATCGCCTCCAGCATCCGCGTGACGTTTTCGGGATCGGCCTCGGGGGTGATGCCATGGCCGAGGTTGAAGATATGCGGGCCCTGCGAAAAGGCCCGCACGATCCGGCGCGTTTCGGAGACGAGTTCCTCGCCGCCGCTGACCAGCAGGCGCGGGTCGAGATTGCCCTGCACGCAGCCGTCCTTCTGCACCTCGGCCGCCGCCCAGTCGGCGCTGACCGAATTGTCCAGCGCCACGCAATCGGCGCCGGTGGCGCGGGCGAAGCCGGCATAGCGCGGCCCGGCCTCGCGCGGGAAGGCGATCACCGGGATGCCGGGGTGGCGGGCCTTCAGCGCGGCGATGATCCGGCGCGCGGGCTCGACGGCGAAATCGTCGAAGTCCCGGTCCTTGAGCGAGCCGGCCCAGCTGTCGAACAGCTTCACCACCTCGGCCCCCGCCTCGATCTGGGCCGAGAGATAGTCGATTGTCGCCTCGGTGATGCGGTCGATCAGCGCGGCGAAGGCGGCGCGGTCCTCGGCCTTGAAGCCGTGGGCCGGGGCCTGGTCGGGGGTGCCGCGGCCGGCCACCATGTAGGTGGCGACGGTCCAGGGCGCGCCGGCAAAGCCGATCAGCGTGGTTTCCCGCGGCAGCTCGCGCGCCAGGATGCGGACGGTTTCATAGACCGGCGCCAGCGTCTCGTGGATCGCCTCGGCGGGTTTCAGCGCCGCGACCCCGGCGGCGCTGGTGACGGTGGAAAGCCGCGGCCCCTCGCCGGTGACGAACCACAGGTCGAGTCCCAGCGCCTGCGGCAGCAGCAGGATGTCGGCGAAGAGAATCGCCGCGTCGAAGCCGTAGCGGCGGATGGGCTGCAGCGTCACCTCGGCCGCCAGGTCCGGCGTGTAGCACAGCGACAAAAAGTCGCCGGCCTGGGCGCGGGTGGCGCGGTATTCCGGCAGGTAGCGGCCGGCCTGGCGCATCATCCAGACGGGCGGAACGGGCAAACGCTCGCCCTTCAGCGCGCGCAGGATGGTTTTTTCGGACATGGTTCACCTCTTGCGGCCCTTCATGGCGCGCACGGCCCCGTTGTCAAGGCCGAGGGGGGGCGCTAAGCCCTTTGCCATGACCCAGATGCCCGACCCCCAGAACCCCATCCGCATCGGCACCCGTGGCTCGGCCCTGGCGCTGGCCCAGGCGCACGAGACCCGCGACCGGCTGATGGCCGCGCATGGCCTTGCGGCCGACGCCTTCCAGATCGTGGTGATCAAGACCACCGGCGACCGGGTGCTGGACCGGCCGCTGAAAGAGATCGGCGGCAAGGGCCTGTTCACCCGCGAGATCGAGGATGCGCTGCTGGCGCAGGACATCGACATCGCCGTGCATTCGATGAAGGACATGCCGACGATCCAGCCCGAGGGCCTGCTGATCGATTGCTATCTGCCGCGCGAGGATGTGCGCGACGCCTTCGTCAGCGCGCAATTCGCGGCGATTTCCCAGCTGCCGCAAGGCGCTGTCGTCGGTTCCTCGAGCTTGCGGCGGCGGGCGCAGCTGGCGGCACGGCGGCCGGATCTGAAGCTCGTCGAGTTTCGGGGAAACGTCCAGACGCGGTTGAAAAAGCTGGAAGATAGAGTCGCGGTAGCGACCTTTCTGGCCATGGCCGGGCTGACGCGGCTGGGCATGCTGCATGTCGCGCGCGGCGCGGTCGATCCCGACGAGATGCTGCCCGCCGTGGCGCAGGGCTGCATCGGGGTCGAGCGGCGCGCCGATGACGCGCGCACCGCGGCGCTGTTGGCCGCAATCTCGGACCGGGACAGCGCGCTGCGGGTGACGGCCGAGCGCGCCTTCCTCGCCCGGCTCGACGGTTCCTGCCAGACGCCCATCGCCGGGCTGGCGGAACTGCAGGGCGACCGGCTGCGGCTGCGCGGCGAGATCCTGCGCCCCGACGGCAGCGAGGTGATCGCGGGTGAGCGTATCGGTCCGGCCTCGGACGGCGCTGCCATGGGCACCGACCTGGCCGAGGAGTTGCGCGGCCGGGCGCCGGCCGATTTCTTCGACTGGTCCTAGGCCAGCAGCAGCGCCGCAAGGCCCAGGCCCAGCAGCGCCATGGCGCGGCGATAAAGCCGCAGCCCGGCCATGAGGTCGCGCGCCTGCGGGTCGCGGGCATTTCCGTTCAGCCAGGGCTCGGGCGTCTCGACGCCGTGATAGCGGCGCGGGCCGGACAGGCGCACGTCCAGCGCCCCGGCCATGGCGGCCTCGGGCCAGCCGGCATTGGGCGAGCGGTGGCGGCGGGCGTCGCGCCGGATCACCCCTGCCGCGCGTCCCCCGGCAGGCGGCGCGGCCAGCAGGAACAGCAGCGCCGTCAGCCGCGAGGCCGGCAGGTTCACCAGGTCGTCCAGCCGCGCGGCGACGCGACCGAACAGCGCATGGCGCGGGTTCATGTGGCCGATCATCGAATCGAGCGTGTTGATGGCCTTGTAGGCCGCGATTCCCGGCAGGCCCGCGACCGCTGCCCAGAACAGAGGCGCGACCACGCCGTCGGATGTGTTCTCGGCCAGGCTTTCCAGCGCGGCGCGGGCGATGGGTGCCGGCCGGTCGTCCAGCTCGCGGCCGACGATCATCGCCACCGCCGCTTTCGCCGCCGGGACATCCCCCGCGGCCAAGGGCCGCGCCACCGCGGCGACATGGTCGTGCAGCGAGCGGATGGCGACCAGCGGCCAGGCCAGCACGCCCAGCAGGACGGGGCCCAAGGGCAGCGGCGCCAGCGCCCGGGTCAGCAGCAGCGCCGGGAGCAGCGCCGCGCCGACCGTCACCCCCACCGCCAGCGCGCCGCGGGCGATGCGATGCCCGCCCCGGTTCCAGCGGGCGTCCAGCGCCGAGATCAGCCGCCCGATCCAGACCACCGGATGCGAGACGCGGCGATAAAGCGCCTCGGGCCAGCCGATCAGCGCATCGACCAGCAGCGCCACCAGCGCAATGGTCAGCGTGTCCTGCGACAGGATCATGGCGCGACCTTGGGCGCGACCCGGTTGACGGCCTCGACCGCCCAGCCGGCGGGGCTGCGCGACAGGACGGTCAGCGACAGCGGCGCCACGGAAAAGGACAGCGCCGCCGGACCGACCGCCAGCGCCAGCGCCGCCCGCACCGTGCCGGCATGGGCGACGATGGCCACCGTGCCGCGCGCCCGGTCCAGGAGCGGCTGCACCCGCGCCGCCATGTCGAGGAAGCTTTCGCCGCCGGGTGGGCGCTGGCGTGCCAATTGCTCGGGCGGCAGCGGGCCGAGGTCGGGGATGATCGCGCCGGGCTCTTCCCAGCCGCCGAAATCCTGCTCCCACAAGGCGGGTTGCCATTCCGGGGCCAGCCCCAGGGCCGCGCAGGTCTGGCGGCAGCGCAGGGCGGGGCTGGACCAATGCGTCCCGGCCCCATCCAGCGCCGCGCGCGCCCAGTCGAGCGCCGCGCCGTCGCTGCAATCCGCCTCGACATCGCGGCGCCCTGCAAGCCCCGGCCGGGCCAGCGGGGCGTGGCGCAGAATCAGCAGCCGCGCGGCGGCATCGGGAAGCGGGCTCATCGGGCATCCTTGCGGCTAGGCGCGGCAGGAATGGCGCGCGGCCGCAGGCTTGTCAACGCGGCCCCCGCAGGCGCAGGATCGCCCTGAACCGCCGAGAACAGGCTTGACGCAGGCCCCGGCTTGGCGGCATAAACCAGTTAAATGAACACTCGTTCAATAAATGGAGGAGATGGCCGATGTTCACCGCGGGAATGCAGTTCGACCTGGGCGAGGACGTGAACGCCCTGCGCGACACCGTCCATCGCTGGGCGCAGGAGCGGGTGAAGCCCATCGCGGCCGAGGTCGATCGCAGCAACGCCTTTCCGAACGAGCTGTGGCGCGAGATGGGCGATCTGGGCCTTCTGGGCATCACCGTGCCCGAGGAATTCGGCGGCAGCGGCATGGGCTATCTGGCGCATGTGAGCGCCACCGAGGAGATCGCCCGCGCCTCGGCCTCGGTCAGCCTGTCCTATGGCGCGCATTCCAACCTGTGCGTGAACCAGATCAAGCTGAACGGCACCGACGAGCAGCGGGCGAAATACCTGCCGGACCTGTGCAGCGGCAAGGCGGTCGGCGCGCTGGCCATGTCCGAGGAAGGCGCGGGCAGCGACGTGGTCGGCATGAAGCTGCGGGCCGAAAAGAAGAACGACCGCTATGTGCTGAACGGCAGCAAATACTGGATCACCAACGCGCCCGACGCCCATACGCTGGTGGTCTATGCCAAGACCGACCCCGAGGCCGGCAGCAAGGGCATCACCGCCTTCATCGTCGAGCGCGGCATGAAGGGCTTCTCGACCAGCCCGCATTTCGACAAGCTGGGCATGCGCGGCTCGAACACCGGCGAGCTGATCTTTCAGGATTGCGAGGTGCCCTTCGAGAACGTGCTGGGCGAGGAGGGCAAGGGCGTGCGGGTGCTGATGTCCGGCCTCGATTACGAGCGGCTGGTGCTGTCGGGCATCGGCACCGGCATCATGGCCGCCTGCCTCGACGAGGTCATGCCCTATGTCAAGGAACGCAAGCAGTTCGGCCAGCCGATCGGTTCGTTCCAGCTGATGCAGGGCAAGATCGCCGACATGTATGTCGCGCTGAACACGGCGCGGGCCTATGTCTACGAGGTGGCGAAAGCCTGCGACGCCGGCAAGGTCACGCGACAGGATGCGGCGGGCGCGGTGCTTTACGCCAGCGAACAGGCCATGGTGCAGGCGCATCAGGCCGTGCAGGCGCTGGGCGGTGCGGGCTTCCTCAACGATTCTGTGGTCAGCCGGCTGTTCCGCGACGCCAAGCTGATGGAGATCGGCGCCGGAACTTCGGAAATCCGCCGCATGTTGATCGGGCGTCAACTGATGGAGATCGCCTGATGCGCCTGCTTGTCCTTTTCCTTCTGCTGGCCGCCGGCCCGGTGCTGGCCCAGGATGGCCCGCGATACGATACCGATGGTTTCGCGAAATGCATCGCGGATGCGGAAGCCGATGCCAGCGCCGCGCCGGGGCTGCGAAGCTGCATTGGCGAGGCCTCGACGCAATGCATGGCGACGCCGGGCGGCGAGACCACCGTGGGCATGGTGGAATGCCTTGGCCATGAGGCGAAGGATTGGGACAAGCTGCTGAACGGCTATTACGAGCGGGCGCTGAAAGCCGCCAAGGCGGCGGATGCGGATCTGGCCGAGCTCGGCTCGGCCGCCGAGCCCGCGGCCCCGGCCCTGCAGCAGGCGCAGCGCCACTGGATCGCCTTCCGCGATTCCTCGTGCCGCTATGAGAGCCTGCGCTATCAGGGCGGGACGCTGGGCGGTCCGGCGGCGCAGGATTGCGTGCTGCGCCTGACGGCCGAACAGGCCCTGCGCCTGCGCGACATCGCGGAGGGGATGGAATGAAGCGCCTGGCCGGATGCGCCCTGGCCCTGCTGCTGGCGGCGCCATGCTTCGCCGGCGATGCCTCGGGCTTCGACCCCGCCGCCATCGACCGATGCCTTGGCGATGCCTCGACCCAGGGCGCGCGCGCCGATTGCGCCGGGACCGGCATGGAAGCCTGTCTCGACTATGCGCGCGGCAAATATACCGGCGACGACCCGGATTTCCCGATGGCCAACTGCCTCGACGCCTCGCATCAGGCCTGGGAGGCGAAGCTGACCGGGGTCTACGAGGCGGCGCTGAAGACGCAGGGGGAGAAGGGCGCCGATCCGCAGGAGAGCCTGCGCCAGGCCGAGCGCAGCTGGCTGCAGTTCCGCGAGGACCTGTGCAACCAGGCCCGGGACGCGGCGGCCGAGGGCAAGGGCGATCTGGCCCGCGCCCGCTGCATCCGGGACGAGACCGCCCGGCAGGTCGCGCTGCTCATGGCGCTGGGATCCGCCGAATGAGCCGGTCCCCGGAGCAGGGGCGCCCCGTCGCGGAACGCCCCGGCGGCGGCCTAGAACTTCATCACGTAGCTGATGCCGGCGACGACCGGATCGACCTCGACCTCGCCGATCTTGGCGCCGTTCAGCTCGACATCGGCATTGATGTCGATCCAGCGCAGGTCGGCGCGGATCGCCGCCCGGTCGTTGATCCAGTAATCGGCACCGGCATGGGCGGCCAGGCCCCAGCTGTTCTTGACCCGCAGGTCGGAACCGGCCAGCGGCCCCCTGGCGTCGCCGTCCCAGAAGCCGGTGAAGTTCACCCCCAGGCCGACGAAGGGCTTGAATTGCGGCGTCGCGTCGAAATGGTATTGCAGCGAGACGACCGGCGGCAGGTGCTTCACCGTGCCGATCTCGGTGCCGTTCGACCGGATCGAGTGCTTGAAGGGCAGGGCGCCCAGCACCTCGATGCCGATATTGTCGCGGATGAAATATTCGAAGGTGATGCTGGGACGGGTGCTGTCGCCGATGCTGGTCGGATAGGCGCCGCCGGCGAGGTCGCCGTTGTCGGATTTGGGATTCACATGCGCGATCCCGAAGCCAAGCGTCCATTCCCCTTGCGATTGCGCCAGCGCGGGCGAGGCCAGCGCGGCGAGCGCCGCGGCGAGGGCAAGCTTCTGTCTCATGGCGATCCTCTCTTCTTGTCGCATGCCCGCTCATGCCGCCCCGGGCGCGGATGCGGCGTTGATCTGGATCAAGAATTTCCCGCCCGGGCCGTGCCTGCGTCAAACTGGCGCAAGGCCCCGGCGCCCCGACCGAAAGGATGACGCGATGAAACTCGGCACCTCGGCCCTGCCGTCTTCGGAGGCCTTCCGCGCCAATCGCGCGGCGCATCTCGCCATGCTGGACACCGTGCGCGAGGCGGCGCTGGCCGCCGCGGCCGGGGGCGGCGCCCGGGCCGTCGAGCGTCATGTGGCGCGCGGCAAGATGCCGCCGCGCGAACGGGTGGCGAACCTGCTCGATCCCGGCTCGCCCTTCCTGGAGATCGGCGCCACGGCGGCGCATGGCATGTATGACGGCGCCGCGCCCTGCGCGGGCGTGATCGCCGGCATCGGCCGGGTGCATGGGCAAGAGGTGATGGTGGTGGCCAACGACGCCACGGTCAAGGGCGGCACCTATTACCCGATGACGGTGAAAAAGCACCTGCGCGCGCAGGAGATCGCCGAGGAATGCCAGCTGCCCTGCGTCTACCTGGTCGATTCCGGTGGCGCCAACCTGCCCAACCAGGACGAGGTCTTTCCCGACCGCGACCATTTCGGCCGCATCTTCTACAACCAGGCGCGGATGTCGGCCAAGGGCATCGCGCAGATCGCCGTGGTCATGGGCAGCTGCACGGCGGGCGGCGCCTATGTCCCGGCCATGTCCGACGTGACGATCATCGTCCGCAACCAGGGCACGATCTTCCTCGCCGGCCCGCCGCTGGTCCGGGCCGCGACGGGCGAGGTGGTCTCGGCCGAGGACCTGGGCGGCGGCGACGTGCACACCCGCCTGTCCGGCGTTGCCGACTACCTGGCCGAGGACGATGCCCATGCCCTCGCCCTGGCCCGGCGCAGCATCGGCAATCTGAACCGCCGGCTGCCCCAGACCGTGCAATGGCAATCGCCCGAGCCCCCGGCCCACGACCCCGAGGAGATCCTGGGCGTCGTCCCTGCCGACCTCAAGATCCCCTACGACATCCGCGAGGTGATCGCCCGCGTCGTGGACGGCTCGCGCTTCGACGAGTTCAAGCCCCGCTTCGGCGAGACGCTGGTGACCGGCTTCGCGCATCTGGAAGGCTGCCCCATCGGCATCGTCGCCAATAACGGCGTGATCTTCTCGGAAGCCGCGCAGAAGGGCGCGCATTTCATCGAGCTCTGCTCGATGCGGGGCATCCCGCTGGTCTTCCTGCAGAACGTCACCGGCTTCATGGTCGGCCGCAAATACGAGAACGAGGGCATCGCCCGGCACGGCGCCAAGATGGTGACGGCGGTGGCGACCACCTCGGTCCCCAAGATCACCATGCTGGTCGGCGGCAGCTTCGGCGCCGGCAATTACGGCATGGCCGGCCGCGCCTACGGGCCGCGCTTTCTCTGGACCTGGCCCAATTCCCGCATCTCGGTGATGGGCGGCGAGCAGGCGGCCGGCGTACTCGCCACCGTGCGCCGCGAGGGCATCGAACGCCAGGGCGGCACATGGAGCGCCGAGGAAGAGGCCGAGTTCAAGCGCCCCACCATCGAGATGTTCGAGCGCCAGTCGCACCCGCTCTATGCCTCGGCGCGGCTCTGGGACGACGGCATCATCGACCCGCGCAAGACCCGCGACATCCTCGCCCTCAGCCTGCGCGCCAGCCTCAACGCCCCGATCGAGCCGACCCGCTTCGGCATCTTCCGGATGTGACGGCCATGGACCGGCCCCGCCTCACCACCCTGCAGGGCGACATCACCCGGCTCGCCATGGACGCCATCGTCAACGCCGCCAATCGCAGCCTGCTGGGCGGCGGCGGGGTGGACGGCGCCATCCACCGCGCCGCCGGGCCCGAACTGCTCGACGAATGCCGCAGCATCGGCGGCTGCCCGACCGGCGAGGCCCGCATCACCCGCGGCTACGCCCTGCCGGCCCGCTACGTGATCCATGCCGTCGGCCCGGTCTGGCGGGGCGGCGGGGCGGAGGAGGACGCGCTGCTCGCCAGCGCCTATCGCCACAGCCTGCTCCTCGCCCAGGCCCATGACCTCGCCCGCATCGCCTTCCCGGCGATCTCGACCGGTATCTACGGCTTCCCGGCCGACCGCGCCGCCCGCATCGCCGTGGCCACCATACTCGGCCACGGCGCCGGCCTCGAAGTCACGCTGGTCGGCTTCGACGCCGCCAGCCACGCCACGCTCCGCCGGGCGGTGGACGAGGCCCGCCGATGATTTCTCCGTTTCCCAAATACTCCACGGGGGTCCGGGGGTGTGAAACCCCCGGCGCCGCCCGCGCCACGAGGAGCCGCCCATGTTCCAGAAGATCCTGATCGCCAACCGCGGCGAGATCGCCTGCCGGGTCATCGACACCGCCCGCAAGCTGGGCGTGCGGACCGTCGCGGTCTATTCCGAGGCCGACCGCGGCGCGCGCCACGTCGCCATGGCCGACGAGGCCGTTCCCATCGGCGGCCCGGCGCCCCGGGACAGCTACCTGCGCGGCGACGTCATCATCCAGGCCGCGCGCGAGACCGGCGCGCAGGCCATCCATCCCGGCTATGGCTTCCTCAGCGAGAACCCGGATTTCGTCGATGCGGTGAATGCGGCGGGTCTGGTCTTCATCGGCCCCTCGGCGCAGGCGATCCGCAAGATGGGCCTTAAGGACGCGGCCAAGGCGCTGATGGCCGAGGCCGGCGTGCCGGTCGTGCCGGGCTATCACGGCAAGAACCAGGAGGCCGAGCACCTCCAGGCCCAGGCCGACGCGATCGGCTATCCGGTGCTGATCAAGGCTGTGGCCGGCGGCGGCGGCAAGGGCATGCGGCTGGTCGAGCGCGCGCGGGATTTCCCCGCCGCGCTGCACTCCGCGCAGGGCGAGGCCGCCACCGCCTTCGGCAACCCGGCGGTTCTGATCGAGAAATACATCCGGCAGCCGCGCCATATCGAGGTGCAGGTCTTCGGCGACGGGACCCGCGCGTTGCACCTGTTCGAACGCGACTGTTCGCTGCAACGCCGCCACCAGAAGGTGATCGAGGAAGCCCCGGCCCCCGGCATGACGCCCGAGATGCGGGCCGCCATGGGCGCGGCCGCCACCCGCGCCGCCGAGGCCATCGGCTATGCCGGCGCCGGCACCGTCGAATTCATCGTCGACGGCAGCCAGGGCCTGCGCCCCGACGGCTTCTGGTTCATGGAGATGAACACCCGCCTGCAGGTCGAGCATCCGGTGACCGAACTGATCACCGGCGTCGATCTGGTCGAATGGCAGCTGCGCGTCGCCAGCGGCGAGCCCCTGCCGGCGCGGCAGGAGGATCTGACCATCACCGGCCATGCCTTCGAGGCCCGGCTCTATGCCGAGGACGTGCCCGCGGGTTTCCTGCCCGCCACCGGAACCCTTGCGCATCTGCGCTTTCCCGACCATGCCCGGATCGAGACCGGGGTGCGGCCCGGCGACACCATCTCGCCGTGGTATGATCCGATGATCGCCAAGATCGTCACCCATGGCGCGACGCGCGCCATCGCGCTGCGGGCGCTGGAATCGGCGCTGGTCGATACCGAGGTGGCGGGCTCGGTCACCAATGTCGATTTCCTCATCGCGCTGACCCGGCACGAGGGTTTCGGCAAGGGCGAGGTCGATACCGGCCTGATCGCCCGCGACCTTCAGGCGCTGGTCGCGGCCGCCGAGCCCGATCCGCGGGCGAAGGCGCTGGCGGTCCTCGGCCTTGCCGGGCTCGACGATCCCCGGATCCGCGGCGGCATCACCCTCTGGCAGCCGCTGCGCCGCACCATCGCCTGGGAGGGCGGCGAGGCGGTGCTGGAGGTGCTCGGCCCCGGCGCCGCCCGCGTGACGCTGGAGGGCAGCACGCATGAGATCGGCTATGAAGGGGGGCGCTGGTGGGTCGACGGCAGCCCGCGCCGCTCGCGCATCGTCAACCATGCGGCGGGAACCAGCGTCTTCGGCGGCCGCTCGCTGACGCTCGCCCCCCTCGACCCGCTGGCCCGCGGCGGCGAGGAGGCGGGCGGCGGCATGACCCTTTCGCCCATGCCCGGCCTCGTCAAGGCGATCTTCGTCGAGCCGGGGCAGCAGGTGGCGGCGGGCGAGCCTCTGGCGATCCTCGAGGCGATGAAGATGGAGCATACGCTGACCGCCGCCCGCGCGGGCAAGGTGGCCGAGGTGCTTGCGGCCGCCGGCGATCAGGTCGAGGCCGGCGCCGCCCTGATCCGGCTGGAGGAGGAAGAAGACGCATGATCCTGCATCACGTCCCCGGCTCGCGCTCGATGCGCGTGCTCTGGCTGATCGAGGAACTGGGGCTCGATTGCGAACTGCGGCTCTGGTCGCTGACCGATGGCGGCCTGCGCAGCCCCGAATTCCGCGCCCTTTCGCCGGCCGGCCGCATCCCGGCGCTGGAGGTGGACGGCCGCGCCATCTTCGAATCCGGCGCCATCCTGCAATACCTGACCGAGCGCGAGGGCAGGCTGGCCCCGAAACCCGGCGAGCCCGAGCGTGCCGATTTCCTGGAATGGGTGCATTTCGCCGAGACGCAGGCGAATATCCTGCAGGCCCTGAACATCCACCATATTTTCCTGCGGCCCGAAAGCGCGCGCTCGATCCCGCTGATGCGCCTCGACACGAAACGGCTGGCCGTGACCGCCCGGGCGCTGGACGATCATCTGGCGGGGCGCGAGACGCTGCTCTCCGGGTTTTCCGCCGCCGATTGCATGCTGGGCTTCAATATCGAGGCGCTGTTTCGCTTCCTGCCCGCCGCCGACCACCCGGCGCTGGCGGCCTATCGCGACCGCATGACGGCGCGCCCCGCCTATCGCCGCGCCGCCACCCGTGCCGGGGGCGACGCGATCTATGACCGCGATTTCTACGAGGTACCCGATGTCCCGGGTTGAGATCTTCGAAGTCGGCCCGCGCGACGGGCTGCAGAACGAAAAGCGCCCGATCCCGGCGGCGGAAAAGATCGCGCTGGTCGACCTGCTGTCGCAGGCCGGCTTCCGGCGCATCGAGGTCACCAGCTTCGTGCCGCCGAAATGGGTGCCGCAGATGGCTGATGCGGCCGAGGTCATGGCCGGCATCGCCCGCCGGCCCGGCATCCGCTACGCGGTGCTGACCCCGAACCTGCGCGGCTACGAGGCGGCGCGCGCGGCCGGCGCCGACGAGGTGGCGATCTTCGCCTCGGCCTCGGAAGGCTTCTCGCGCGCCAACCTGAACGCCAGCATCGCCGAAAGCCTGGAACGCTTCGCCCCGGTGGCCGAGGCGGCGCGGGCCGACGGCATTCCGCTGCGCGGTTATGTCTCTGTGGTGACGGATTGCCCCTTCGACGGGCCGGTGCCGCCCGCGAATGTCGCCCGCGTCGCGGCCGCCTTGCGCGACATGGGCTGCTACGAGGTCAGCCTGGGCGACACCATCGGCCAGGGCCGGCCCGAGACCATCGACGCCATGCTCTCCGCCGTGCTGCAGGAACTGCCGTCCGAACGCCTGGCCGGCCATTACCACGACACCGCCGGCCGGGCGCTGGAGAATATCGACGCGAGCCTGGCGCGCGGGCTGCGGGTCTTCGACGCCGCTGTGGGGGGGCTGGGCGGCTGCCCCTATGCGCCGGGCGCCGCCGGCAATGTCGCGACGGAAAAGGTCGCCGCGCATCTGGTCGCGCAGGGCCACGACACCGGGCTCGACCTCGCGGTGGTCGACGAGGCCGCCGCCATGGCGCGCGCGATGAGAGGAGGAGCATGATGGAGACGATCCGCATCGACACCGACGCCCGCGGCGTGGCGCATCTGTGGCTGGCGCGCGCGGACAAGCACAATGCGCTGTCGGCGCAGATGATCCGCGAATTGACCGAAGCCGCCCGGGCGCTCGGCGCCGATCCGGCGGTGCGCGTCGTGGTGCTGGCGGCCGAGGGCAAGAGCTTCTGCGCCGGCGGCGATCTGGGCTGGATGCAGGAGCAGATGCGCGCCGATGCCGAGACCCGCCGGGCCGGCGCCCGCGAGCTCGCCATGATGCTGAACGCGCTGAACACCCTGCCGAAACCGCTGATCGGCCGGGTGCAGGGCAACGCCTTCGGCGGCGGCATCGGCATGATCTCGGTCTGCGACCTGGCCGTGGCGGTGCCCGAGGCGCGCTTCGGCCTGACCGAGACGCGGCTCGGCCTGATCCCCGCCACCATCGGCCCCTATGTTCTGGCGCGGATGGGCGAGGACAAGGCGCGGCGCGTCTTCATGTCCGCCCGCCTCTTCGGCGCCGAGGAGGCGATGCGGCTGAACCTGCTGGCAAGCCTTGCCGCTGCCGAGGCGCTGGACGCGGCCGTCGAGGCCGAGGTGGTGCCCTATCTCTCCTGCGCTCCCGGTGCGGTGGCGGCGGCCAAGCGCCTGGCCCGCCGCCTCGGCCCCCCCGTCGGCGAGGCCGAGATCGAGGCCAGCATCCAGGCCCTGGTCGATGTCTGGGAAGGCGACGAGGCGCCCGAGGGCATCGCCGCCTTCTTCGACAGGCGCAAGCCGCGCTGGCAGTCCGGCTGAGGCGCCGGCCGGGGCAGCTTCACCGTTTTCCAAATACTCATTCCGGAAAGCGACCCGAGCCGGGGCGGCAATGTCGGGCCTGCAGATCGACGCCGCGCCGGCTGGCCCTGCCGCTTTCGAGTATTTGAAAACGGTGAAGACGGGCGCAGCGCGCTTTCTGCAGCCTTGCGCCTTTTGCATGTCTGGACTTCGCCGGACCCGGCTTGGCGGCATATGGTCGCATCTGTTAACGCTATCGGGCCTTTGCTTTCCCCACATGCCAGCCCGGAAGGTGCCGCCATGCCGCCGCAGCCGAATCTCAAGCTTGCCATTCTTGCCCTTGGTCTTGGCGCCTTCGCCATCGGAACATCGGAATTCGCCGCCATGGGGCTTCTGCCCTGGTATGCCGGCGATCTCGGCATCACCGAGCCGCAGGCGGGCCATGTGGTGTCCGCCTATGCGCTGGGCGTGGTGGTGGGCGCGCCGGTCACCTCGATCCTGGGCGCCCGGCTGCCGCGGCGGCGCTATCTGGCGGCGCTGATCGCGGTCTATGGCGCGATGAACCTGCTGGCGGCGGTGTTGCCGGGCTATGGTACGCTGGTCGGCACGCGCTTCCTGGCCGGGCTGCCGCATGGCGGCTTCCTGGGCGTGGCCATGCTGTTCGCCGCAGATGCCCTGCCCCGCGAGCAGCGTGCCAAGGGGGTGACTCAGGTGCTTCTGGGCCTGACCATCGCCAATATCGCCGGGGTGCCGCTGGCCGGCATCCTGGGGCAGGGCTTCGGCTGGCGCTGGGGCTTCGCGCTGCCGGGCGTGCTGGCGCTGCTGGCCGGCTGGCTGATCCTGCGGCTGGCGCCGCGGGTCGGCGCGCCGAAGGACGCGCGGCCGTTTGACGAGCTCAAGGCGCTGGGAAATCCGGCGGTGGTGCTGATCCTGCTGGTCGGGGCCATCGGCTTCGGCGGGCTGTTTGCGGTCTATTCCTATCTCTCGGCCGCGATCCTGGCGACGACGCAGCCGCCGGGCTGGGCGATTCCGGCCACGCTTTCGGCCTTCGGCATCGGCGGCACCCTGGGCAGCATCGTCGCGGCGCGGCTGACCATGCGCTATGGCAGCTGGGGCGCGGCGTTGCAGCTGATGCTGTTCATGGCGGCAGCGCAGGCTTTCGCGGCCTATGCGGTGGGCGACTGGGTGCTGATGCTGGCATCCTCGGTCGCGCTGGGGCTGGGCTCGGGTATGGTGGTGCCGCTGCAGACCCGGCTGATGGACGTGGCGGGCAGGGCGCAGAGCATGGCCGCCGCGATGAACCACGCCGCCTTCAACGCCGCCAATGCGCTGGGGCCCTGGCTGGCGGGCCTGGCGCTGTCGGCGGGCTGGGGCTGGCGTTCTTCGGGCGTGGTGGCGGTGGCGCTGTCAGCGGCGGGGCTGGTCGCCCTCGGCCTCGCCTGGCAGCAGGCCCGTCTCGCCGGGCACCAGCTGCAGGAGCGCCCGGCGCGAGTGTGAGGCGAATTCCCGCCGCCACGAGATGAAGAGCACATAGCTGGTGGCCAGGAACAGACCCAGCGGCCCCGCCAGCCAGCCGAGCGCCCCCAGCGCGAAATAGACGCAGCGCAGCCCCGAGTTGAAGCTTTTCGCCGCGGTGATGTTGATGTCGGCGGCCTGCATGGCCAGCGGCATGGCGCGCGGGTCCTCGGGCTCGTTCGGGACCGAGGCCATGATGATCGCGCAATAGCCGAACAGCCGGTGCGACCAGACGAAGCGCAAGAGCGCGTTGGCCACGAAGAACAGCACCACGACGATCTTGATTTCCCATTTCAGCGCCGGGACATGGCCCAGGTCGAACTGGCGCGCCACTCCGGCAAGCTGGTCGGTATTGCCGATCAGCGCCAGCCCGCCGCCCACCGCGATCAGGCAGGCCGAGGCAAAGAAGGCGGTCCCCTCGCGCAGCGTCGTCAGGATATTGCTGTCGAAGATGCGCGGGTCGCGTGTGATGAATTGTCGCATCCACTCGCGGCGATAGGCCTTCATCAGCACCGAGACCGAGGGATGGCGGCGCGGCGGGCGCTCGGTGATCCAGCCGATGCCGAACCAGGCCAGGAAAAGCCAGAGCAATGCGGCGAGATCCGCCGGCGACAGGGGGCCCAGCACCAGGGGCGCGATCGGGGATGAGTTCGGATCCATGGCGCGGTTCTACCCCTGCGGTCTTGCTGTTGCCAGCCGGCGTTCCGGCGGCTATCCAATGGCCGGTTATCTTTGTCCCGGAGTATAATGATATGGCAGCACCCCACGCCATCCACGAGGAATTTCCGAACGATACGGCGCGCATTCACGAGCTGAAGGTCTCGGATGCGCATTTCGCCCGTCTGCTGGCGGAATATGACGAGGTGAACGACCAGGTGGCGGGCGCCGAAAGCCGCCATACCCCGATGTCGGAAGAGGCGGAGACCGCCCTGCGCAAGCAGCGCGCCGCGCTCAAGGACGAGATCGCCCGCATGCTGGCCGGCGCCAGCGCCTGATGCCGGATCTGGCCGCGGGCCGTCAGGGCGGCCGCGGCGCCATGAACGACGGGTGCGCGGCGGGTCCGCGCCCCCTTTCCGGCCCGCGGTTCCGGGCTTGAAAGCCGCAACGCGCATTCCTACCTGAAATCCTGCCGGACGGCCCTTGCGGCGCCGGCGGACCTGCCCGCCCGGATCGGGGGGCAAGCCTTTGTATCGCTTTGATGAAAGGATGCGAAATGCGCAACTTCGACCTGACTCCGCTTTATCGTGCTTCGGTCGGCTTCGACCGCATGGCCGATGTCATGGACCGTGCCCTCTCGGCCGATATCGCGAGCTATCCCCCCTACAATATCGAAAAGACCGGCGAGAACGCCTATCGCATCTCGATCGCCGTCGCCGGCTTCGCGGCCGACGACCTGAGCGTCGAGGTCAAGGACGGCGCCGTCATCGTCTCGGGCAAGAAGGCCGCCGAGGACGAAGGCCGCAGCTATCTGCATCGCGGCATCGCCACCCGTGCCTTCGAACGCCGCTTTACCCTGGCCGATCATGTCCGCGTCGAGGGCGCGAGCCATGAGGACGGCATGCTGAACATCGACCTGGTGCGCGAGATCCCCGAGGCGCTGAAGCCGCGCCGGATCGAGATCGCCAAGCCGGCGAAGGCGGTGGAAAAGCTGGACGCCTGAGCTTCGGTTTAAGGAGGCGGGGGCGCCGCCCCCGCACCCCCGGAGTATTTGAAAAACGGAGAAAGTCAGGGGGCGCCGGTTGCAGCGCCCCTTTTGTCATGCGCGCTGCCGGCCCCTTTTCAGGCGTCTTTCTCTGTTTCAAAAATACCCCGGGGTCCGGGGCGGAGCCCCGGCGCGGCGGGCGCCGCTAGAGCCTGCGGCGGGCGCGCAGCGCCGCGGTGATGGTGCCGTCGTCGAGATAGTCGAGCTCGCCGCCGATGGGCACGCCCTGCGCCAGGCCGGTGACGGCGACGCCGGTCTGGGCCAGCGCCTCGGCGATGTAATGCGCGGTGGTCTGGCCCTCGATGGTGGCTGAAAGGGCGAGGATGACCTCGGTGACGTTTTCCTCGGCGATGCGGGCGATCAGCTGCGGGATGCGCAGGTCCTCGGGGCCGATCTCGTCCAGAGCCGAAAGGCTGCCGCCCAGCACGTGATAGCGGCCGTGGAAGGCGCGGCCGCGTTCCAGGGCCCAGAGGTCGGCCACGTCGGTCACCACGCAGATCTCGCCGGTGGCGCGGGCCGGGTCCTCGCAGATCGCGCAGATATCGGACTGGGTGATATTGCCGCAGACCAGGCATTCGCGGGCGTTTTCCGCCACGCTGGCCATCAGCGCCGCCAGCTGCGCCATCTGTCCGGCGCGGCGGCGGATCAGCTGCAGCACGATGCGCCGCGCCGAGCGCGGCCCGAGCCCCGGCAGCCGCGCCATGGTGGCGATCAGCGTCTCGATCTCGTCGCCGGAGGCGGGCGGCATCGGTCAGAAGGGCATCTTCATGTCGGCCGGCAGGCCGAGTTCGCGGGTCAGGCGGGCCATTTCCTCGGCGGCCTTGTCCTGGGCGCGGCGCTGCGCGTCCTTGATCGCGGCCAGGATCAGGTCCTCGACCACCTCCTTGTCCTCGGCCTTGAAGATCGAGGGATCGATGTCGAGCGCCGTCAGCTCGCCCTTGGCCGTCGCGGTGGCCTTGACCAGCCCGGCCCCGGCCTCGCCGGTGACGGTCAGGCGCGCCAGCCCCTCCTGCATCTCGGTCATCTTGCCCTGCATCTGCTGGGCGGCTTCCATCATCTTGGACAGATCCATGTCGCCAAGGCCCTTGAACATCGCCTAATCCTCGTCCTCGAAAGGGTCCCATTCCTCGACCTCGGCCACCGGGCCTTCGGTCCGCTCATGCGGGGATGTATCCTCGCCCGCCGGTTTTTCAACCGCGGCCGGCATCGGGACAGGCCGGATCCGGGTGATCTTCGCGCCGGGGAAGGCGGCGAAGATCGCCTGCACGGTCGGGTTCTGCATGGCGCGGGCGCGGGCCGCGGCTTCGCGCGCGGCGCGCTGTTCGCTGACCGTCGGCTCGCCGGGTTCCGAGGTCACCGTCACCGCCCAGCGATGGCCGCCGGTCCAGCCGCGCAGCCGTTCCGCCAGCCGCTGGGCGAAGTCGCGCGGCGCGTCGTCGGTGGGCTGGAACTCGATCCGGCCCGGTGAATAGCGCACCAGGCGCAGGTGATCCTCGACATCCAGCAGCAGCTTCATGTCGCGCATGCGCCGGATCAGCTCCAGCACCGATTCGAAATCGGGAAAACCGGCCAGCGCGTCGGGCGAGACCGCCAGCGCCGCGGCGCTGCCGTCCTGGCGGACGGCGACCGGGGCGCGGGGGGCGGCGGCGCGGGGCGCATCTTGGCGCGCCTCGCCGCGCGTGGCGGGCGGCGCGGCGCTGCGGCTGAACGCGCCGGCCGCGGCGCTGGCCTGAACCTTGCGGATCAGCGCCTCGGGGTCGGGCAGGTCGGCGACATGGGTCAGACGGATGATCGCCATCTCGGCGGCCATCATCGCGTTCGGAGCCTGGCCCACCTCCTCGAGCGCCTTGAGCAGCATCTGCCACAGCCGGGTCAGCGCCCGCATCGGCACCTTTTCTGCAATCTGCTGGCCGCGGGCGCGTTCGTCGGGGCCGATGGTGGGGTCCTCCAGCGCCTCCGGGGTGATCTTCACGATCGAGACCCAATGCGTGATCTCGGCCAGGTCGCGCAGCACCGCCATCGGGTCGGCGCCATCGGCATATTGCGCCTGCAATTCGGCCAGCGCCTCGGCTGCCGCGCCGCGCAGGATCATGTCGAACAGGTCGAGCACCCGGCCACGGTCGGCCAGCCCCAGCATGGCGCGGACCTGCGCCGCCGTCGTCTCGCCCGCGCCGTGGCTGATGGCCTGGTCCAGAAGCGAGGTCGCGTCGCGGGCCGAGCCTTCGGCGGCGCGGGTGATCAGCGCCAGCGCGTCGTCGGTGATCTGCGCGCCTTCGGCCGAGGCGATACGGCGCAGCAGCGCGATCATCACCTCGGGCTCGATGCGGCGCAGGTCGAAGCGTTGGCAGCGCGACAGCACCGTCACCGGAACCTTGCGGATTTCCGTGGTGGCGAAGATGAATTTCACATGCGGCGGCGGTTCCTCCAGCGTCTTCAGAAGCGCGTTGAAGGCGCTGGTGGACAGCATGTGGACTTCGTCGATGATATAGATCTTGTAGCGCGCCGAGGCCGCGCGATAGTGAACCGATTCAATGATTTCCCGGATATCGTTCACACCGGTTCTAGATGCGGCGTCCATCTCCATCACGTCGACATGCCGGCCTTCGGAGATCGCCACGCAATGCTCGCAGACCCCGCAGGGCTCGGTCGTCGGGCCGCCCTGGCCGTCCGGGCCGGTGCAGTTCAGCCCCTTGGCGATGATGCGCGCGGTGGTGGTCTTGCCGGTGCCGCGGATGCCGGTCATCACGAAGGCTTGGGCGATGCGGTCCGCCGCGAAGGCGTTCTTCAGCGTGCGGACCATCGCGTCCTGGCCGACCAGATCGGCAAAGGTCTCGGGGCGGTATTTCCGCGCCAGCACTTGATAGGTCTGTTCTTCGCTCATGCACCGGCCTTTCGTGACCGGCGCAGATTAGCGGCCCGGCCCCTGGGCGGCAACCGCCCTCAGGCCGGTTGCCAGTCGAAGGCCAGCTCTTCGCGGAAGGCGAAGCGGGCGATATGGCTGTCGACGACGTGGCGCATATGCGCGGTGGTCTCCTCGGGGGCCTCCAGCCGGATCTCCAGCGCCTCGGGCGTGGCGGCCAGCGTCACGGTGCGGTCCTCGGGCATGGCGATGCGGCCGCGGCTCGGGTCGAACTCGACCTCGAACTTGTGCGCCCAGTGCTTGCAGAGCTGTTGCAGGTAGCGGCTGGCATTCGGCGTCGCCACGCGGCAGGCCGAAAGGATGACGGTCTGGGACATGGGCTTTCCTGTCTTGCGGGTCCGGCTGGCGGCGGCTGGCGGACATGAAAGGGGTCACGAATGGGTGAGCCTGCTCGGCCCGGACCCGGTGTCCCCCATATAACCCGGATGAAGCGACGTTCAATCCTGCTGGCCCTGCCTCTTCTGGCGATGCCGCGCCTGATGCGCGGCGCGCCCACCGCGGTGCTGGAGGCGGTGGACCTGCCGCAGCTGCGCGCCATCGCCGTCTGGCGCGACGGCGAGGAGGTGGCGGCGCGCGGCTTCGGCGGCTTCACCCCGGACAGGCCGACCAACATCAAGTCGGCCTCGAAATCCATCATCTCGGCCCTGGCCGGCATCGCCATCGCGCGCGGGCTGTTTTCCGGCACCGACCAGAGGGTGGCCGAACTGCTGCGCGCCGACCTGCCCGCCGATCCCGATCCGCGCCTCGCCCGGCTGACGCTGGGTCATCTTCTGTCGATGCAGGCGGGGCTGGAACGGCAGTCGGGGCCGAATTACGGGGCCTGGGTCAGCAGCCGCAACTGGGTGCGCGCGGCGCTGGCCGCGCCCTTCGTCGCCGATCCCGGGCAGGGGATGCTCTATTCCACCGCCTCGACGCATCTGGTCTCGGCCATGCTGGCGCGGGCCTCCGGGCGCTCGACCCTGGCGCTGGCGCGCGACTGGCTGGACATTCCCGGCTTTTCCATCACCGCCTGGGACCGCGACCCGCAGGGCATCCATCTGGGCGGCAACCAGATGGCGATGAGCACCCGCAGCCTGCTCTCCTTCGGCGCCGCCTATGCCGCGGGCGGGCAGGGGGTGATCCCGCCGGGCTGGATCGCGGAAAGCTGGCGGCCGCGCACCCGCTCGATCTTCAACGGCGAGGAATATGGCTATGGCTGGTTCATCAGCCGCATCGCCGGCCGGCCGGTGCGTTACGGCTGGGGCTATGGCGGGCAGATGATCTATGTCTTTCCGGGGACCGTGCCGGCCGCCATCGCCATGACCTCGGATCCCGACCAGCCCTCGGCGCGCTCGGGCTATCGCCGCGACCTGCACGCGCTGGCCGGCCAGCTGGTGGCGGCACTGTGATTCCTGCACGGCTTCTCTGTTTCAAAATACCCCGGGGGAGGCCCGCAGGGCCGGGGGCAGAGCCCCCTTCCGCCCACATCCGTCCCCCGTTGACCCGGCCAGCGGCCCGGCATATCTGCCCCTCATGGCACGCGCTCCGCTTCTGCAACTCACCGATATTTCCCTTACCTTCGGCGGCAATCCCGTCTTTGACGGGCTGGACCTGACCGTCCAGCAAGGCGACCGGCTGGCGCTGGTCGGCCGCAACGGCTCGGGCAAGTCGACGCTGATGAAGGTCATGGCCGGGCTGGTCGAGCCCGATGCCGGCCAGGTCATCACCCCCGCCGGCACCCGCGTCGGCTATATGGAGCAGGACCCGGACCTGTCGGCTTTCGCCACCCTGGGCGATTTCGCGCGCGCCGGCCTTGGCGATGCCGAGGGCTACCGCGTCGAGATGGCGGCCGAGGGGCTGAAATTCGACCCCGACCGCCCGGTCGCCACCGCCTCGGGCGGCGAGCGGCGGCGGGCGGCGCTGGCCCGGCTGCTGGCCGAGGCCCCGGAACTCATGCTGCTGGACGAGCCGACCAACCATCTCGACATCGAGGCGATCGGCTGGCTCGAGGAGCAGCTTGCGGCAACCAGGGCGGGTTTCGTGCTGATCTCGCACGACCGGGCCTTCCTGCGGGCGCTGACCCGGGCGACGCTGTGGATCGACCGCGGCGAGGTCCGCCGCCAGGACCGGGGCTTCGAACATTTCGAGGATTGGCGCGAAACCGTCTGGGCGGCCGAGGACGAGGCGCGCCACAAGCTCGACCGCAAGATCAAGGCCGAGGCCCGCTGGGCGGTCGAGGGCATCAGCGCCCGGCGCAAGCGCAACCAGGGCCGGGTCCGCGCCCTGGCCGCGCTGCGCGAGGAGCGCGCCGGCCAGATCCGCCGCCAGGGCACCGCGGCCATGGAACTGGACGCGGGGCCGCAATCCGGCAAGCGGGTGATCGACGCCAAGGGGATTTCCAAGTCCTTCGGCGAGCGGGTGATCCTGAAACCCTTCGACCTGCGGGTGCTGCGCGGCGACCGGGTGGCCTTCGTCGGCCCGAACGGCGTCGGCAAGACCATGCTGATCAAGATTCTGACCGGCGAGATCGCGCCCGATACCGGCACCGTCCAGCACGGCACCAATCTGGAAATCGCGGTCTTCGACCAGGCGCGCAGCGCCATAGACGAGACGGTGACGCTGTGGGACGCGCTGGCGGGCGATCCGACCATGCGGGTCTCGGGCCGGTCGGACCAGGTCATGGTGCGCGGCAATCCGCGCCATGTCGTCGCCTATCTCAAGGATTTCCTGTTCGACGAGGCACAGGCGCGGGCGCCGGTCGGCAGCCTCTCGGGCGGCGAGAAGGCGCGGCTCTTGCTGGCGCGGATCATGGCGAAACCCTCGAACCTGCTGGTTCTGGACGAGCCGACCAACGATCTGGACGTGGAAACGCTGGACCTCTTGCAGGACATCCTTGGCGATTACGACGGCACCGTGCTGCTGGTCAGCCACGACCGCGACTTCATCGACCGGGTGGCCACCACCACCGTGGCGATGGAGGGCGACGGCCGCGCCGTGATCTATCCCGGCGGCTGGTCGGACTATCGCGCGCAGCGGCCCGATACCGCGCCCGCGCCCGCGCCCGAGGCGGCGAAGCCGGCGGCGGCGGCCGCGGCAAGGTCCGCGCCGAAGCCCGCGGCCGAACGCGCCGGGCTGAGCTTTACCGAGAGGAAGCGGCTGGAGGCGCTGCCCGCGATCATCGAGCGGCTGGAGGCCGAGATCGGCAAGCTGACCGAATTCCTCGCCCAGCCCGACCTGTTCCAGACCGCCCCGGCGAAATTCGCCAAGGCCAGCGCAGGGCTGGCCGAGCGCCAGCAGGCGCTGGCCGCCGCGGAAGAGGAATGGCTGGAGCTGGCCGGCCGCGACGAGGGCTGAGCGGCTTCGCGCCGGCGGGTTTTCGGCGGCGCGGAGAACAAAGATAGTTTCGCCCCTTGCATTTCGGCCCGATGCGCGCCATGTAATGCTGGCTACGTTATTTCTTCCGCATCCTGTCTCCTTCCGGCTTCAGACTGTGTTACGATCTGACTAAGCCGGGTCGCCGCATGTCGCGGGCGACAAACCATGAAGGAGATATCACGATGGCCAACGGCACCGTGAAATGGTTCAACAGCACCAAAGGCTTCGGCTTCATCGCTCCGGCGAACGGCGGCAAGGATGTGTTCGTGCACATCTCGGCGCTCGAGCGGGCGAATATCCAGCATCTGGCCGACGGCCAGTCCGTGACCTTTGAAATCGAGACCGGCCGCGACGGCCGCCAGTCGGCGCGCGATCTGGCGCTGGCCTGATTTCGGCAAGCCGATTGCGACAAGGGGACCGGCCGATCCTGGCCGGGCCCATCCTGCGGAGGCTGGCATGGCACCCAAGGACAGACTGAAAGGGCTTTTCCGCGCGCCGGCGCCGCTGACCGCGATGGACCGGACGACCTCGGAAGCCCGGCAGATCATCAGCGAGCAGACCCGGCGCCGTGAGGAACTGACTGCCAGCCTGCGCGCCGCGCGGCTGGCCCGAGAGGCCTCGGACGCTGCCAAGGGCCCCGCTCCCACCGGCAAGCGCAAGAAGTAAGGCGCAGGCCAGGGCAGCCGTTTCGGCCCGCCCGCAATGTTTCCAGGATCGTGGTTCGTCCCCCCGACATCCTTCGCCCCTTGCGGGTCGCGGGTCGGGTGGGGCTGCCCAATAACACAAGAAAAGGCAAGACAATGGCAAGAACGCCCAACAGACGCGCGAACCGCAGGAAGATCACGCAAAGGCATCAGGACAAGCGCCGGCTGGCGATCATGTTCCTGAACAAGCAGAACGATGCCTCGGCGGTTGCCGAATGCGACCGCAAGGCAGCCGGGGCGCGATAGCCCCGAACCGCCGGGTTCCCGTCGCGCAACGGTCCGCGGGCCGAGAAGGGGCGAAGGGACTCGCCCGGCAGCGGATCACCCCGCGGCAGCCGAGCTGCCGGGGGCTTTGGCAGATCCGCAGCCACGAACTTTCCATCCGACCAGAACCTGGGAAAATCCTGCCGCCTTCATGGTGCCGGGCTGCCCCGGCGATAGGCCGCGGCCGGTTTTGGGCGTGATCGGGGCCAGCCCGCCGTTTTCCGTGACGCCGTGGTCCGGCAGGGAAAGGACGGATCAAGGTCAGGTCGATCCCGCCCATCTGTCGTTCCCGTCCAGGCTCCCGTCAGCCTGATGAACGGCCGGCGCAGGTCATGCCCACGACCGACAGCTACCAACAATTCGGCAGACAAGGCGGCCGGCATGAAGCAGCCGCCCCCTTCGATGCCGCGGACCGGCGGCGATATTGGCGTGCCCGGTCGCCGAGGCTGACGATCCCCCCGACACCGACACCCGGTTCAGCGCGCTCGATGCGACCTGAAGGCGCTCTTTTTGCTGCGTTTTCGGGGGTGAGGCGATGGGATACCGGCTGCCGATATGAAGAAGGCCGCCCCTTTCGGGACGGCCCAATGCTTCGCCAAAGGCGGGGCTGCTTACATCATACCGCCCATGCCGCCCATGTCGGGCATGCCGCCGGCCGGAGCCTTCGGCTCGGGCTTCTCGGCGATCATGGCTTCGGTGGTGATCAGCAGGCCGGCGACCGAGGCGGCGTCTTCCAGCGCGGTGCGCACGACTTTCGCCGGGTCGATCACGCCGAACTTGAACATGTCGCCATATTCTTCGGTCTGGGCGTTGAAGCCGAAGGCCTTGTCCGAGGATTCGCGCACCTTGCCGGCCACCACGGCGCCGTCCACGCCGGCGTTCTCGGCGATCTGGCGCATCGGGGCTTCCAGCGCGCGACGGATGATCGCAATGCCGGCCTCCTGGTCCGAGTTCGCGCCGGTCAGGCCTTCCAGGGCCTTGGCGCCCTGCACCAGGGCCACGCCGCCGCCGACCACGATGCCTTCCTGCACCGCCGCGCGGGTCGCGTTCAGCGCGTCGTCGACGCGGTCCTTGCGCTCCTTGACCTCGATCTCGGTCATGCCGCCGACGCGGATGACGGCGACGCCGCCGGCCAGTTTCGCGACACGCTCCTGCAGCTTCTCGCGGTCGTAGTCCGAGGTGGTCTCCTCGATCTGCTGGCGGATCTGCGACACGCGGGCCTCGATCTCGGCCTTCTCACCGGCACCGTCGACGATGGTGGTGTTGTCCTTGTTGATCGAGATCTTCTTGGCGCGGCCGAGCATGTCGATGGTGACGTTTTCCAGCTTCATGCCCAGGTCTTCCGAGATCACCTGGCCGCCGGTCAGGATCGCGATGTCCTGCAGCATGGCCTTGCGGCGGTCGCCGAAGCCCGGAGCCTTGACGGCGGCGATCTTCAACCCGCCGCGCAGCTTGTTGACGACCAGCGTGGCCAGCGCCTCGCCCTCGACGTCCTCGGCCACGATCAGCAGCGGCTTCTGCGACTGGATCACCGATTCCAGCAGCGGGACCATCGGCTGCAGCGACGACAGCTTCTTCTCGTGCAGCAGGATGTAGGCATCCTCCAGCTCGGCGATCATCTTGTCGGCATTGGTCACGAAATAGGGCGAGAGGTAGCCGCGGTCGAACTGCATGCCTTCGACGACCTCGACCTCGGTCTCCATGCCCTTGTTCTCTTCGACGGTGATCACACCCTCGTTGCCGACGCGCTGCATGGCTTCGGCGATCTGCTGGCCGATGAAGCTTTCGCCGTTGGCCGAGATGGTGCCGACCTGGGCGACTTCCGAGCTGTCGTTGACCGGACGGGCGGCGGCCTTGATGGCCTCGACCACTTTCGCGGTGGCAACGTCGATGCCGCGCTTCAGGTCCATCGGGTTCATGCCGGCGGCGACCGCCTTCATGCCCTCTTTCACGATGGCCTGGGCCAGCACGGTGGCGGTGGTGGTGCCGTCGCCGGCCTCGTCATTGGTGCGCGAAGCGACTTCGCGGACCATCTGGGCGCCCATGTTCTCGAACTTGTCCGAGAGCTCGATCTCCTTGGCGACCGAGACGCCGTCCTTGGTGATGCGCGGCGCGCCGAAGGACTTGTCGATCACCACGTTGCGGCCTTTCGGGCCCAGCGTCACCTTGACCGCATCGGCCAGGATGTTCACGCCCTTCAGCATGCGGTCGCGGGCGTCGGTGTTGAACTTGACTTCTTTCGCAGCCATTTGAATCGCTCCTTGAATGGGTTATCTGGAAGGGACGATCAGGCGATGATGCCCAGGATGTCGCTTTCCTTCATGATCAGCAGCTCTTCGCCGTCGATCGTGACCTCGGTGCCCGACCATTTGCCGAAGAGCACCCGGTCGCCGGCCTTGACCGCGGGCGCGATCAGCTCGCCCGAATCCTTGCGCGCGCCTTCGCCGGCGGCGATGATCTCGCCCTCGGCGGGTTTCTCTTTCGCGCTGTCGGGGATGATCAGGCCGCCCTTGGTCTTTTCGTCCGACTGGACGCGACGGACCAGAACGCGGTCATGCAGCGGTTTGAAAGCCATTGTAGAACACTCCGGTGTTTCAGGTTGCAGTGTTGCAGCTGTTGGCACTCGGCTCCGGTGAGTGCCAATGACGCCCATCTAGGCGCGTGCGCGCGGGCTGTCAACGGTCCGCGATCGGGAAATTTCATCGCGAAATCCGCTTGACGCGCTTTCTGCGCCGCGGCTAGGCCGAAGGGGAAGCAGCGCGGGCGGAACTGATGGTGGAACGGCGTCTGAAGGCCCTTGTCATTGCCGAGGCGGCGAACCCCGAATGGGTCTCGGTCCCGCTGGTCGGCTGGTCGCTGGCCCATGCGCTGCGCGCGGTGGCCGATGTCCATATCGTCACCCAGGTCCGCAACCGCGAGGCGATCCTGCGCGCCGGCCTGGTCGAGGGGCGCGACTTCACCGCCATCGACAGCGAGAAGCTGGCCGCGCCGATGTGGCGGCTGGCCGAGCGGCTCAGCATGGGCAAGGGCGTGGGCTGGACCATGAAGACCGCGGTCTCGACCCTGGGCTACGGCTATTTCGAGCGGCTGGTCTGGCGCGCCTTCGGCGAGCGGATCCGCGCCGGCGCATATGACGTCGTGCATCGGGTGACGCCGCTGACGCCCACAGCGAACAGCCGCATCGCGCCGCTCTGCGCCCGCGCCGGCGTGCCTTTCGTGCTGGGACCGCTGAACGGCGGCGTCCCCTGGCCCCGGGGCTTCGACAGCGAGCGGCGGCGGGAAAAGGAATGGCTGTCCTATGTGCGCGGCGCCTACAAGGCGCTGCCGGGCAGGGGGGCGATGCTGCGCCATGCCGCGGCGATCATCTGCGGCTCGATGCACACCCTGGGCGAGATCCCGGCGCGATACCGCCACAAGACCGTCTGGCTGCCCGAGAACGCCATCGATCCCGCGCGCTTCAGCCTGACCGCGCCCCAGCCCGGGACCCTGCCGCTGCGCGGCTGCTTCATCGGCCGCCTCGTGCCCTACAAGGGGGCCGACATGGCGGTCGAGGCGGCGCTGCCGCTGCTGCGCGCCGGGCAGCTGACGCTGGATATCGTCGGCGACGGGCCGCAGGGCGACAGCCTGCGCGCGATGGTGGCGCGCGAGGGGGTGGAGCAGGCGGTCCGGTTCCACGGCTGGCTGCCGCACGAGCAGGTGCAGGGCGTCGCGTCGCAGGCGCAGTTGTTGGTCTTTCCCTCGGTGCGGGAATTCGGCGGCGGGGTGGTGCTGGAGGCGATGGCGCTCGGCGTGGTGCCGGTGGTCGCGGATTACGCCGGGCCGGGCGAGCTGGTCGATCAGGCGACCGGCTTTCGCATTCCCATGGGCAGCCGGGCCGAGCTGGTGGCGGGACTGCGCGCGCGGCTCGAGGCCATCGCCGCCGATCCGGCGGTGCTGCCGGGGATGGCGGCGGCGGCGCAGGCCCGCGTCATGCGCGATTTCACCTGGTCCGCCAAGGCCGCGCAGGTCGAGCGCATCTGGCGCGCGGTGGCCGCCGGGGCGCCGCCGCCGCAGGAACTGCCGCTGCCCGGCTAGGCTGGCGCCGCCAGCGCGCCCGTGCCATGCTGCCCGCCACATGTCGATGCTGCTGGAACCGAACCGATGCGCCTCAAGCCGATCCTGACCGCCCTGCTTGCCGCCGCCGCCCTGGCCCTGCCCGCGGCGGCGCAGGACTGCGTGGGGCAGAACCTCTTCGAGCGCATGACGCCGGAACGGCGGGCCGAGCTGGACGCCGCGGCCGAGGGCGTGCCCTATCGCCACGGCCTGTTCTGGCGCGCCGAGAAGGGCGACCGGCGGGTCACGCTGCTGGGCACCTATCACTTCGCCGATCCGCGCCATGACCTGACCATGCGGCATTTCGGCCCCGAGATCGACGCGGCCGCCCTGCTGCTGGTCGAGGCCGGCCCCGAGGAAGAGGCGCGGCTGGCCGAGGCCATGACCTCGGACCCGTCCCTGCTGGTCGATCCCGAGGGGCCGACCCTGCCCGAGCGGCTGACGGAGGCGGAATGGAAATCGCTTGCCGCGGCGCTCGAGGCGCGGGGCCTGCCCGCGGTCATCGCCAGCCGGCTGCGGCCCTGGTATGTGGCGGTGATGCTGGGCGTCTCGCCCTGCATGATGCGGGTGATCGAGGAAAAGGGCGATCCCGGCGGCCTGGATCACCTTCTGGTCGGGCGGGCCGAGGCCGCCGGCGTGCCGGTCCGGGCGCTGGAGCCCTGGGACACGGTCTTCACCCTTTTCGAGGGCATGACCCCCAAGGAGGAAGAGGACATGATCCGCGCCGCCATGCCCGCCGCGCAATATGCCGACGATTACGCGGTGACGCTGGCGGATACCTATTTCGCCGGCGACAGCTGGAAGATCTGGGAATTCGGCCGCTTCGACGCCTATGACCATTCCGGGCTGACCCGGGCCGAGATCGACGGGCAGATGCGGCTGGCGCAGGAAAAGCTGATGGACCAGCGGAACGAAAGCTGGATCGAACCCATTGAACAGGCAGCGGCCGAGGCGGCCGGGCAGGGCAAGGCCGTGGTCGTCGGCTTCGGCGCGCTGCACCTGCCGGGCGAGCATGGCGTGCTGCGATTGCTGGAAAACAGGGGCTGGACCATCAGCCCGATCACGGTGGAGGGGAAAGGCGATGGCGGATGAGCTCTGGCGCGAGGAACGCGAATTCTGGCTGGCGGGCGTGGCCGAGGCGGCGCGCAAGCTGGACGGGTCCTGCCTGATGGCCTTTGCGCCCACAGGCATCCTGAATCGCGCCGCGGCCGTCGCCGCCCTGCAATCCGCCCCGCGCTGGCAAGAGGTGACCATGGCCGAGCGCGCCAGCATCGAGACCGACGAGGTCTGCGTGCTGGCCTATCACGCCACCGCCCGCCGCGCCGGGGCCGAGACCTATCGCGCGCTCTGCACCACGACCTGGATCCGCCGCGCCGGCGACTGGCGCATCCTTCAGCACCAGCAGACCCGGGTCTGATGCTGCAGGACCTGCGCAGGCATCTGCGCTTCCTGCTCAGCTTCGCGCTTGGCCTGGCGGCCGGGCTGGCCTTCTACCGGCTGCAGGCCGTGGACCGGCTGCTGATCTTCTCGGTGCTGTTCTGCGCTGCCTATCTGGCGCTGACCGGGCTGCTGATGCGCGGCATCGGCGCCGAGGAGCTGCGCCGGCAGGCCGACCGCGACGACGAGGGCATGGTGCTGATCGTGCCGCTGGCGGGCGGCGCGGTGGCGATCAGCCTGGCCGCCATCCTGCTGACGATCCGCGACCCTCATGCCGGGATCGCGCTGCGCCCGGTGCTGGCCCTGGCCTCGGTGCCGCTGGGCTGGGCGATGATCCACACCGTCATGGCCTTCCACTATGCCAGCCTGTGGTATGCGCGCGGGCCGGACGGGACCGAGGCGCGGGGACTGGGCTTTCCCGGCCTTGTCCATGGCGGCGGGGATGCGGGGATCTGGGATTTCCTCTATTACAGCTTCACGCTGGGCATGGCGGCCCAGACCGCCGACGTGACGGCGCAGAGCACGCGGATGCGGCGGGTGACGCTGTTCCATTCCGCCTTCTCGTTCTTCTACAACACGGTGCTGCTGGCGCTGGCGGTGAACGCGGCGGTCTCGCTGGGTTGATAGACATTGCCGGGCCGCGCCCCTATAACGCCGGCGAATTTTCCGCCCAAGCTTCAGGGGATCCCCATGATCAAGGTTTTCGGCCACAAGGCCCCCGACACCGATTCGACCGGCTCGCCCATCATCTGGGCCTGGTATCTGTCCGAGGTGCGCAAGACCCCGGCCAAACCCGTGCTGCAGGGCGAGCCGAACACCGAAGCCGCCTGGATGCTGGCGAAATGGGGCCTCGACAAGCCCGAGATCATCGCGGATGTGGCGCCGGGCGAGCAATGCGTGGTGGTGGACACCAACAACCCCGCCGAGCTGCCCGATTCGCTGGCCGAGGCCGATGTGATCGAGATCATCGACCACCATCTGCTGGCCGGCGGTATCAAGACCCGCCTGCCGATCAACATCACCATCCGGCCGCTGGCCTGCACCGCGACGATCATGCACGACCTGATCGGCGACGAGGACCTGGCCCGCGCGCCCCGCGCCGTCAAGGGCGCCATGCTGACCTGCATCCTGTCGGACACGCTGGAATTCCGCAGCCCGACCACCACCCCGCATGACCGCTTCGTGGCCGAGAAGCTGGCGAAGGACCTGGGCGTCTCGATCCCCGACTATGCCGCCGAGATGTTCGCGGCCAAGTCCGACGTCTCGGCCTTTACCGAGGAGGCGCTGCTGCGCATGGACAGCAAGGAATACGCGCTCGGCGGCAAGCAGCTGCGCGTCTCGGTGCTGGAGACCACGGCGCCGCAGGTCCTGCTGGACCGCAAGGACGCGCTGATCGCCGCCATGCCCGCCGTGGCCGCCGCCGACGGCGCCGACGAGGTGCTGCTGTTCATCGTCGACATCCTGAACGAGGAAGCCACACTGCTGGTGCCGAACGACTTCGTGAAGCAGGTCGCCGAGAAAAGCTTCAACGCTGCCGTCTCGGGCGACACGGTGGTGCTGCCCGGCATCATGTCGCGCAAGAAGCAGATCATCCCGGCGCTGGCCGTCTGACCCGAAGGGCCCTTCCATGACGCAGATCATCCGCGCGCTCGACGAGATCGCGCTGAACTACGACGTGCTGTTCTGTGACCTCTGGGGTTGCCTGCACAATGGCGTCGCGGCCTTTCCCGCCGCCGTCGCCGCGCTGCAGGGCTTCCGCGCGAATGGCGGGCGGGTGGTGCTGCTGACCAATGCGCCGCGGCCGCAGAAATACGTGGCCGCGCAGCTCGACCGCATGGGCGTGCCGCGCGATGCCTGGGACGCCATCGTCAGCTCGGGCGACGCGGCGCAGGATGCGATGTTCGCCGGTGCCGTTGGCCGCCGCGTCTGGGCCATCGCCCAGCCCAAGGACGAGGGCTTCTTTGCCGATATCCCCGAGGAATGGCGCGACGCCCCGCCGATCGCCCGCGTGCCTCTGGAAGAGGCCGAGGGCATCGTCTGCTGCGGGTTGTTCGACGACCTGACCGAGGTGCCCGAGGATTATCGCGGCCGGCTGGTGCTGGCGCGCGAACGCGGGCTGAAGCTGCTTTGCGCCAATCCCGATGTGGTGGTGGACATGGGCGAAAAGCGTCTCTACTGCGCCGGGGCGCTGGCCGAGCTTTACGAGGATCTGGGCGGCACGTCGCTTTACTTCGGCAAGCCGCATCCGCCGATCTACGACCTCGCGCGCCGCCGGTTGGGGCTGGAGGACAATGCCCGCATCCTGGCCATCGGCGACGGCATCGCCACCGACATCGCCGGTGCCGCGGGCGAGGGGCTGGATGCGCTGTTCGTGACCGGGGGTCTCGGCTTCGACCAGTTCGGCCCGGATGTCGAGAATCCCGACCCGGCCCGGCTTGCCGAATGGCTGGCGCTGCGCTCGCAGGATCCGGCCTACAGCATCGGCCGGCTGCGCTGAACGGTTCGGTAACAATCAGTCTTTCTGGCTGGTGGCTGTGTTATTTTGTTGCGCGGCGGTGTTTTTGCTGCTATGCAGCATGGAGCCACTCATCGGGAGCACTGAATGATGCTGGACAACCTGCCGCGCGGCACGATCGTCATCGAGGATCTCGAGGTCGGGATGATGCGCTACCTGCAGAAGGTAGTGACCGACGAGGATATCGAGATGTTCGCCAAGGTCTCGACCGACCGCAATCCGGTGCATCTGGACGAGGCCTATGCGCAGGACACCATCTTCGAGGGCCGCATCGCCCATGGCATGCTGACGGCGGGGCTGATCTCGGCGGTGATCGGCGAGCAGCTGCCCGGCCATGGCACGGTCTATCTGGGCCAGACGCTGAAATTCATGGCCCCGGTGCGTCCGGGCGATCTGGTGCGCGCCGAGGTCACGGTCGAGGCGATCGACCATACAAAGCGCCGCGTGACCCTTGCAACCCGCTGCCTTGTCGGTGATACGGTCGTCCTGAAAGGTGAGGCCGTCGTCCTGGCGCCAAGCCGTAAATTCGACTGACAGGGCCGGCCTTCGGCCCATCGGGGGCCCGATTGCGCATCCATCACGACTGGAAAGCTCTGCCGCTCGATGCCCGCGGGGCCACCGTCGCCATGGGCAATTTCGACGGCGTCCATCTTGGCCATCGCTCGGTGATCGACGCGGCGCGGGCCGCCTGCGACGCGCCCCTGGGCGTCATCACCTTCGAGCCGCATCCGCGCGAGTTCTTCGCGCCCGAAGGCCCCGCCTTCCGGCTGATGAACGCGGAATCGCGCGCGAACCGGCTGGCGCGGCTGGGCGTGGACCATCTTTACGAACTGCCCTTCGACGCGGTGCTGGCCGGGCTTTCGCCCGAGGGCTTCGCGCGCGAGGTGCTGGTCGACGGGCTGGGCGTGCGCCATATCACCGTGGGCGCGGATTTCTGCTTCGGCCGCAAGCGTTCCGGCAATGCGCAGGTCCTGGCGCGGCTGGGGCGCGAGCTGGGATTCGGCGTCACCGTCGCGCCGCTGGTCGGCAATGGCGAGGTGGAATACAGCTCGACCGCGATCCGCAAGGCGCTGGCCGAGGGCCGCACCCGCGAGGCCGAGCGCATGCTGGGCCATTGGCACCGCATCGACGGCGAGGTGCTGCACGGCGACAAGCGCGGCCGCGACCTGGGCTATCCGACCGCGAACATGGCGGTGGAGGGGCTGCACCTGCCGGCACTGGGCATCTATGCCGTCCTGGTCGATGTGCTGACCGGGCCGGACCGCGGCAGCTACAAGGGTGTGGCCAGCCTCGGCGTGCGGCCGATGTTCGGCGAGAACCGGCCCAATCTGGAAGTGCATATCTTCGATTTCGCCGCCGATCTCTATGGTCAGCACCTTTCGGTGGCGCTGGTCGAATATCTGCGCCCCGAGGCGAAGTTCGACGGCCTGCCGGCGCTGATCGCGCAGATGGACCGCGACAGCGCCCAGGCGCGCGAGATCCTGGCGACCCGCTGATGCGCCCCCGGTTCTGGGAGCTGCCGCTGGCCAGCCTCGATCAGCAGGAATGGGAGGCGCTTTGCGACGGCTGCGGCAAGTGCTGCCTCAACAAGATCGAATACGAGGATACCGGCGAGCTGGCCTTTACCCGCGTCGCCTGCCGGTTGCTCGACGGCCAGTCCTGCCAATGCATGAGCTATGCCAACCGCCATGATTTCGTCCCCGATTGCGTGGTCCTGACCCCGAAGAAGCTCAAGGATATCGCCTGGTGGCTGCCTTCGACCTGCGCCTACAGGTTGCGTGCCGAGGGCAAGCCGCTCTACGACTGGCACTACCTGATTTCGGGGGATCGCGAATCGGTGCACCGCGCCGGCGCCTCGGTGCGCGGCTGGACCGTCAGCGAGCTTACGGTGACCGAGGACGACTGGGACGAGTATATCATCGAGGATCTGGCATGAACTTTGCCTCGGACAATGCGGGGGGCGTGCATCCCCGCATCATGGCGGCGCTGGCGGCCGCAAATGAAGGCCATCTGCCCTCCTATGGCGGCGACAGCGTCACCCGCGCGGCGCAGGACCGCGTGCGCGAGCTGTTCGACGCGCCCGAGGCGGCGGTGCATTTCGTGCCCACCGGCACCGCGGCCAATGCGCTGGCGCTGTCGCTGCTCTCGCCCGGCTGGGGCAAGATCTTCTGCCATGCCGACGCGCATGTGCAGACCAGCGAGGCCGGGGCGCCGGAATTCTTCACCGCCGGCGCGAAGCTGGTCCCGGTGCCCGGCACCGGCGGCAAGATCACCCCCGAGGCGCTGGCCGAGGCGCTGCACGTCCACGGCCGCGACGCCGTCCATGTCGGGCGCAACGCGGCGCTGACCCTGACCAACGCCACCGAATGGGGCACGGTCTACGGCCCGGACGAGGTCGCGGCGCTGGCGGGGCTGGCGCGCGAACACGGGCTGGGCGTGCATATGGACGGGGCGCGCTTCGCCAATGCACTGGCCAGCCTCGACGTCTCGCCCGCCGACCTGACCTGGCGGGCGGGGGTCGACATCCTGTCGCTGGGCGGCACCAAGAACGGCTGCATGGGCGTCGAGACGGTGGTGATCTTCGATCCGGCGCTTTCCGAGGAGTTCGCGTTCCGCCGCAAGCGCGCCGGGGCGCTGATCTCGAAGCACCGCTTCCTTTCGGCGCAGGTCCTGGCCTGGCTTGAGGGTGAGCTGTGGCTGCAGCTGGCGCGACATGCCAATGCCATGGCGCATGAGCTGGCGCTGGGTCTGGCGCGGCTGCCGGGGGTGCGCATCGATCAGCGCGTCGAATCGAACGCGGTCTTTGCCACCATCCCGCGCGAATTGCATGGCCGGGCCTGCGCCAGCGGCATCTGCTATCACCTCTGGCCGCATACCCAGGATGCCGAGGGCGAGGAGCCGGTCTCGATCCGGCTGGTCTGCGGCTGGGACACGCGGCTGGACGACGTGACCGCGGCCCTGCGGGCGCTGGCCTAGAGCAGCGCCGCCTTCAGCAGCGCCAGCGCGTGCTCGACCGTGGCGGCGCGCACCGCGGCGCGGCCGCGCGGGCCGAATTCCACCGTTTCCGTCCGCACGCCGCCCGCATCGGCAAGGCCGAAGCAGACCCGGCCCTCGGGCTTGTGTTCCGACCCGCCCGGCCCGGCAATGCCGGTGACGGCGACCGCGACGCCGGCCTGCGAGCGCGCCAGCGCGCCTTGGGCCATCTCGGCGGCGATCTCCTCGCTGACCGCGCCATGCGCCTCCAGCGTCTCGGGGCGGATGCCCAGCATCTCGATCTTGGCGGCGTTGGAATAGGTGACGAAGCCCCGGTCCACCGCATCCGACGAGCCCGGCACATCGGTCAGCCGCCCGGCGATCAGCCCGCCGGTGCAGCTTTCCGCCGTGGCGATCATCACCCCGCGCTTGCGTGCCAGATCAAGGATTTCCGCGGGATCGGTCACGACAGCATCGGCTCCAGCAGCGCATGGTAAAGCCCGGCCAGCATGACCGAGACCAGCCCGGCGAACAACCCGGCCCAAAGGTCGTCCAGCATCACCCCCGCCGCGCCGCCGCGCCGGTCGGCCCGGCCCACCAGCCAGGGTTTCCAGATGTCGAAGAGCCGGAACAGCAGGAAGGGCGCGACGAAACCGGGCCAGGCATCCAGGATCGAAACGCCGTGCCGCGCCAGCGGGATCACCGTGAAGCTCATGGCCAGCCATTGGCCCGCGACCTCATCGATGACGATCCAGGACGGATCCTTGTCGGCGCTGCCCTCCAGCACCCGCGGCACCGCCCAGAAGCCCAAGAGCACCGCCAGCACCACGCCCGCCGGCACCAGCCAGGGGCTGAGCCATTCATGGGCCGCCACCCCCAGCGCCACGGCCGCTGCCGAGCCCCAGGTGCCCGGCGCGGGGCGCAGGTGGCCGATGCCGAAGAAGCTCGCGATCATCCGTTCCATCGTCATCCCCCGACCAGCGTGGCGGTGGCGATGGCGGCGATGCCTTCCTCGCGCCCGGTAAAGCCCAGCCGTTCCGAAGTGGTGGCCTTGACGCTGACCCGGTCGGGCTCGACGCCGATGATTTCGGACAGGCGCAGCGCCATGGCGCCGGCATGCGGGCCGACCTTGGGCCGCTCGCAGATCAGCGTCACGTCGGCATTCGAGATCTCATAGCCCATCTGCCGGGCCAGCATCGCGGCGTGGCGCAGGAAGATGTGGCTTTCCGCGCCCTTCCATTGCGGGTCCGAGGGCGGGAAATGCCGGCCGATATCGCCCTGCGCCAGCGCGCCATAAAGCGCGTCGGTCAGGGCATGCATCCCCACATCGGCATCGGAATGGCCCAAGAGCGCCTTGTCATGGGGGATCTTCACCCCGCAAAGCCAGACATGGTCGCCTTCGGTAAAGGCGTGCACGTCGAAACCGTTGCCAAGCCGGATGTCCATCGCGTCCCCCAGGATACGCTCGGCCCGGGCGAAATCGCCGGGCCAGGTCAGTTTCAGATTGTCCTCGTCGCCCGGCGTCACGGCGACGGGCAGGCCGGCGCGGATCGCCAGTTCCACGTCATCCGCCGCGCCCCCGGGATGGGCGCGATGCGCGGCCAGGATGGCGTCCAGCGCGAAACCCTGCGGGGTCTGGGCGCGAAACAGCCCCTCGCGGCTGGCGGTGGCGGCGACGCGCCCGTCCTCGGCCCGCCAGAGCGCATCGGTGACCGGCAGGGCGGGGGCGGCGGCGGGGCTGCCCGCCTCCAGCGCCTCGATGACGCCGGCGATCACGCGGGGCGAGACCAGCGGCCGGGCGCCGTCATGGATCAGCACATGGGTGACGCCGCTGCCCTCCAGGCTCTCCAGCGCCGCGCGCACGCTGTCGCTGCGCGTGGCGCCGCCCGCGACCAGCACGACCGGGCCGGCAAGCTCGGCCACGCCGCGCGCCATGTCCTCGGGCGCCAGCGTCACCACGATGCGCGGGAAGCCGGCAAAGGCGGCGATGCTGCGCTCCAGCACGGTTTGCCCGGCAAGGGGGCGCCATTGCTTGGGCGGGCCGTCTCCGGCGCGGGTGCCGCGGCCGGCGGCGGTGATGATGGCGGCATATGTGGCGGGTATCGTCATGGCCGCCAGATTTAGGTCAGCCGCCGCCCCGAGGCAATCGCCGCAAGGCAGGCGTTTCGTCGCGGCCAAAAGACGCAGCCGGCAGTAGCCCATGGCGCGGCTTCTGCGTATAAGGACGCGAGCCTGCCATTCTGCCAAGGACCCCTGCCATGACCGACCCCGCCATCGCCGACCTTTCCAAGGATGCCGCCGCCCGTGCCGCCGTGGCGCTGGTCGAGCCGGGGATGCGGCTGGGCCTGGGCACCGGCTCGACCGCCGCGATCTTCGTGCGCCGCCTCGCGCAGCGGGTCAGGGAGGAAGGCTTCGAGCTGCGCTGCGCCGCGACCTCGAAGGCGACGGCCGAACTGGCGGGTGCGCTGGGGCTGAAGGTCGAGGAGCTGGACGATATCGGCTGGCTGGACCTGACCATCGACGGCGCCGACGAGGTGGACCCGGACCTGAACCTGATCAAGGGCGGCGGGGCGGCGCATCTGCGCGAAAAGATCGTCGCCACCGCTTCGGACCGCATGGTGGTCATCGCCGACCAGGGCAAGGTGGTGGACCGGCTGGGCGCCTTTCACCTGCCGGTCGAGGTGATTCCCTTCGGCTGGCAGGCCACGAAGACGCTGATCCAGCGGGCGCTGGACCGGCTGGACCTGACCCGGCGCCCGATCCTGCTGCGCAAGCGCGGCGAGCAGACGCTGCTGACCGACGAGGGCAACCTGATCCTGGACCTGGCGCTGGAATCCATCCCGGACGCCGAGGAACTGGCGGCCGAGCTGTCCTCCATCGCCGGGGTGGTTGAACACGGGCTTTTCCTGAATATCTGCGAGCTTGCGATCATCGGCTGCCCGGACGGCTCGGTGGTGGAACTGCGGCGCGAGGACATGGCATGAAATTCGACTACGACCTTTTCGTCATCGGCGGCGGCTCGGGCGGGGTGCGCGCGGCGCGGATCGCGGCCAGCGAATACGGCGCCCGCGTCGGCCTGGCCGAGGAAAGCCGCATGGGCGGCACCTGCGTCATCCGCGGCTGCGTGCCCAAGAAGCTGATGATCTTCGCCTCGCAGGCCGGGGCGGCCGCGGCCGAATCGCGCGGCTATGGCTGGCAGGGCGCCAGCGAGGGCCGCTTCGACTGGGCCGAGTTCCACGGCAAGCTCGGGCGCGAGCTCGACCGGCTGGAGGGCGCCTATACCTCGGGGCTGGTCAATGCCGGGGTCGATGTGCATATCCAGCGCGCCCGGCTGCACGACGCCCATACGGTCGAGCTGGCGGACGGCCAGCGCCTGACGGCCAAGCATATCCTGATCGCGGTCGGCGGCCGGCCGCAGCGCCCCGACATTCCGGGCAAGGAGCTGGGGCTGATCTCGGACGACCTGTTCACGATGGAAGATCTGCCGGGCCGGATGCTGGTGGTGGGCGGCGGCTTCATCGCCTGCGAATTCGCCACCATCCTGCAGGGCCTCGGCTGCGCCACCGCGCTGGCCTATCGCGGCGATGCGGTGCTGCGCGGCTTCGATGCCGAGATGCGCCGCCATGTCACCGAGCAGCTGCGCGCCATCGGCGTCGATGTGCGGCTGAACACCAATCCGGTGCGGCTGGACCGCGAGGGGGCGGCCATCCGCGCCACCTTCGAGGACGACAGCAGCGAGATCTTCGACGCGGTGATGTTTGCCACCGGCCGCGCGCCCTATACCAAGGGGCTGGGGCTCGAGGAGGCGGGCGTCCGGCTGGGCCGCAAGGGCGAGGTCCTGGTGGACGAATGGTCGCAAAGCTCGGTGCCGTCGATCTATGCCGTCGGCGACGTGACCGACCGGGTGAACCTGACCCCGGTGGCGATCCGCGAGGGGCACAGTTTCGCCGACACGGTCTTCGGCGCCCGGCCCCGCAAGGTCGATCACCGGCTGGTGGCGGGGGCGGTCTATACCCGCCCGCATGAGCTGGCGACCATCGGCCTGACCGAGGAGGAGGCCGAGGCCTGCGGTCCCGCCGACATCTATGTCGCCAGCTTCCGGCCCATGCGCTCGCTTTTCGCCGGCTCGGATGCGCGGGCGGTGATGAAGCTGGTGGTGGATGCCGCAACCGACAAGGTGCTGGGCTGCCACATCTTCGGTCCCGAGGCGGGCGAGATGATCCAGATGGTCGCGGTGCCGATGGGCATGGGCGCCACCAAGGCCGATTTCGACGCCGCCATCGCCGTGCATCCGACCCTGGCCGAAGAGCTTGTGACCATGCGCAGGCCCACCCGCCGGGTCGGGGCGGCAAATCTGGACAAACCCGTCGCATCGGCTTGATTTTCCGGCCGAAGCCACCAGTTTCAACCACACGGACGTAAAGCGAGGCACGAGATTTATGGCAGGACAAGGCCCCTGGGGCGGCGGCGGAGATGATGGCAAGGGCGGCAGAGAGCCGCCGCAGGGGGGCGGCCAGCGTCCCTGGGGCGGGCCGGGGGGCGGCAAGGACGACCGTCCGCAGGGGCCGCGCCGGGGCGACCAGATCCCCGAGATCGAGGAACTGGTGCGCAAGGGCCAGGACCGTCTGCGGGTGCTGATGGGCGGCAAGGGGCCGGGCGGCGGCAATCGCGGCGGCGGTCCGCGCCGTCCGCAGGGCCCGCAATTCCAGATGAACCGCGGCACCTGGGGCATCGCGGCGCTTGCCGTGGTGGCGCTTTGGGCCTTTTCCAGCTTCTACACCGTCAAGCCCGAGGAACGCGCGGTCGAGCTGCTGTTCGGCAAGCCCGTCGGCACCGGCGAGCCGGGCCTCAACTTCGCGCCCTGGCCGGTCGTCACCGCCGAGGTGGTGCAGGTCTCGGGCGAACGGACCACGGAAATCGGCACCGGCCGCGCCGGGCCGATGGATTCGGGGCTGATGCTGACCCGCGACCAGAACATCGTGGACATGGCCTATCAGGTGGTCTGGAACATCTCGGACCCCGAGAAATTCCTGTTCAACCTCGCCGATCCCGAGGACACGATCCGCGCGGTTTCGGAATCGGCCATGCGCGACATCGTGGCGCGGTCCGAACTGGCGCCGATCCTGAACCGTGACCGTGGTGCCATCGCCGACGACCTCAAGCTGGCGGTGCAGAACACGCTGAACGCCTATGAGGCGGGGATCAACGTGCTGCGCGTCAACCTGGACCGCGCCGACCCCCCGCGCGAGGTGATCGACAGCTTCCGCGAGGTGCAGGCCGCCCAGCAGGAACGCGACCGGCTGGAGAAAGAGGCCGACGCCTATGCGAACCGCGTGCTGGCCAGCGCCCGGGGCGAGGCCGCCGCCGTGATCGAACGCGCCGAGGCCTATCGCGCCGAGGCGGTGAACACCGCCGAGGGCGAGGCCGCGCGCTTCAACTCGGTCTATGACGAATATGTGAAGGCGCCGGAGGTGACGCGCCGGCGGATGTATCTGGAAACGATGGAGAAGGTTCTGGGCGGGGTGAACAAGGTCATCCTCGACGGCGAGGCGGGGCCGGGCGTGGTGCCCTATCTGCCGCTGGATCAGTTGCGCAGCGGGGCGCCGGCTTCCGGCAACCGCAATACGGGCAACGCCAATTCGGGCAACACCAGCGGGGGGAACCAGTGATGAACCGTGCAATCTCGCTTCTGGCGCTGCCCTTCCTGGTCGTGGTGGCGGTCCTGGTCATCTCCTCGCTCTATATCGTCGATGTGCGTGAAAAGGCGCTCGTCCTGCGCTTCGGCGAAGTGGTCGACGTGCGCGAGGAGCCGGGCCTGGGCGTCAAGGTGCCCTTCCTCGACAATGTGGTGAAATACGACGCCCGCATCCTCGGCCTGCCGACCCCGCCGATGGAGGTCACGCCGCTGGACGACCGCCGTCTGGTGGTCGATGCCTTCGCGCGCTGGCAGATCACCGACGTGGTGCAGTTCCGCCGCGCGGTGGGTGCGGGCGGCATCGAATTCGCGCAGCGCCGGCTTGAGCCGATCGTGACCAATGCGATCCGGCAGGTGCTGGGCTCGGTGCCCTCGACCACGGTGCTGTCGGACGACCGGACGCCGCTGATGAATCGCATCCGCGACCTGTCGCGCGACGATGCCCGCGACCTGGGCATCCGCGTCATCGACGTGCGCCTGACCCGCACCGACCTGCCCGAGCAGAACCTGACCGCGACCTATGCCCGGATGCGTGCCGAGCGCGAGCGCGAGGCCGCCGACGAGATCGCCCGCGGTGGCGAGGCCGCGCAGCGCGTCCGCGCCGCCGCCGACCGCACCGTGGTCGAGCTGACCTCCGAGGCGCGGAAGCGCGCCGAGGTGGTGCGCGGCGAAGCCGATGCCCGCCGCAACGCCATCTACGCCGATGCCTTCGGCCGCGACCCCGAGTTCTTTGCCTTCACCCGCTCGATGACCTCCTATGAGCGGGCGCTGCGGGGCGAGAACAGCTCGCTGGTGATCCAGCCGCAGGGCGAGTTCTTCGACTACCTGCGCAACGACGGGGCCGACCGGGCCAATCCGGTGCCGGTGCCCCGGCCGGCCTCGACCCCCGCCGCGGACGAGGACGAAGCCGAGGCCGAGAGCTCGGGCGCGATCGCACCCGGCGAGGCCGTCGCCCCGACCGAGACCAATCGCGAGGGCGAGCCGCTGGGCGCCGGTGCCGGCGTGACGCTGACGCCGCTGCCGGAATCGCTGGCCGCGCCGCCGCAGGAGGATCCCGTGGTGCCTCCGGCGCCGCTTCCGGCGGATTGATCCGGACGCCGGCGCCGACGGAAGCCCGGCCGCAACAGGAAAGGCGGGACGCATCTGCGCCCCGCCTTTTTCCATGTTCCGCCGTTCTTGCGCCGGGGGCCGGTCAGGCCCCGGTCACTCCAGGCCGATCAGCTTGCTGTCCTGCCGCTGCTCTTCTTCGGCAAGCTCGCGCTGCCATTCCCGCCAGATCGAGACCAGCAGCGCCATCAGCACCGGGCCGACGAACAGCCCGACGATGCCCATGGTCTTGACCCCGCCGATCAGGCCGAAAAAGGTCGGCAGGAACGGCAGCTTGACCGGGCCGCCGACCAGAACCGGGCGGATGGTCTTGTCCACCACGAACAGCTCGCAGGTGCCCCAGACGAACAGCGCCGCCCCCTCGACGGGCGAGCCGCTGGCCACCAGATAGGCCGAGACCAGGGTGAAGGACAGCGGCGCGCCGCCCGGGATCAGCGCCATGAAGCCGGTGATCACCCCGAAGGTCACCGGCGAGGGCACGCCGGCCAGCCAATAGGCCACGCCCAGGATCACCCCCTCGCCGATGGCGATCAGGGTCATGCCCGTCACGGTCGAGCTGATCGTCGCGGGCACGACGCGCGACAGCCTGCTCCAGCGGTCGGGCAGGATGCGGCGGCCGACCTGGTCGATCTGCGCCACGATCTTGTCGCCGTCGCGATACAGCACGAACAGGGTAATCAGCATGAACAGCAAGGTCAGCGCCAGATGGAAGGCCAGCGTCCCCGCCGTCACCGCGCCGCGATAGATCGCCCCGATATTCGAGCCGCTGACCAGCTGCACGATCTCGCTGATGCCGCCGGGCCGGCCGATATAGGTCTGCCAGTTCTCGTCCAGCCAGTCGCCGACCTGCGGCAGCTCGACCATCCAGCCCGGCGTCGGCGCGCCCGAGCTGTTGACCACGATCGCCCAGTTGATCCAGTCGCGCAGCTCGCGGAAGGCATAGATCAGCGCCATGGCGATGGGGATCAGCAGGAAGCAGACCAGCACCAGCACCAGCACCGTCGCCGCCCCGGTGCGGCCCAGGTTCAGCTGGCGGGCGGCGCGCTCGCGCAGGGGCCAGCTGGCCAGCGCGATCACCATGGCCGCCAGCACCGGCACCAGGAAGCCGTGGAAGAAATAGATCGAGGCCGCCACGATGGCCAGCAGCAGCCAGCGCGCGGCCGAGATATTGGTCAGAAGCGGCGGCCGGTGCAGGCGCAGGCCGACCTGTTTCGGGCTTTGCCGCGAGGCGGCGGGATCGTTCAGTTCTGTCGCGGTCGTGGGTTTCGGCATTTCGCCCGTCGTCATGGTCCCGGTCCTGACTGCGGGCGGGTAGCGCCCGCCCTGCGGCAACGAGATAACATCTCGCCCCCGGCTGCAAGACGCAATGCCGCGCCGCAGCCGGCCGGTTCCGGATTTCGCGGCTCACGATCTTGTGGGCAGGCCGTGACAGCCGCCGCGCCGCGCGCTAGTCTGGCGCCACCAAGGGGAGTCCCGGCAAGGGGCTGAGAGACCGCTGGCCTCGATCGACCCGACGACGGGCGGCGCGGTGACCCTTCGAACCTGATCCGGATCATGCCGGCGAAGGGATGGGAAGGATGCGCCTGTCTTTTGCCGGCCTCACCGCGAGGCCGAACTGCAACCCGGTCTCGCCCCAAGCCATGAGGGCCCCGATGACCGAGAGCTTTTTCGAAACCCTGCGCCGGGAATGCGCCGCGGACTGGACCGCCGCCGTCGAGCACCGCTTCGTACGCGAGCTGTTCGCCGGCAGCATCGCGGATGCGGCGATGGCGCGCTACCTGATGCAGGATCACCGCTTTCTCGACGCCTTCCTGACGCTTCTGGGCGCGGCCATCGCCTCGGCCGACCGCTTCGAATCGCGGCTGCGCTTCGGGCGTTTCGCCGGCATGGTCTCGGGCGAGGAGAACGACTATTTCCTGCGCGCCTTCGCGGCGCTCGGCGTGGACGAGGCGGATCGCGCCGCCACCCCCGACAGCGCGCCCACCGCGGGGTTCCAGGCGCTGATGCGCGAGGCGGCGGCGACGCGCAGCTATCCCGCCGTGTTGGCGGTGTTGAACGTGGCCGAGGGGCTTTACCTCGATTGGGCCAGCCGCGCGCCGCAGCCGCTGCCCGAGCGTTTCGTCCATGCCGAATGGATCACACTGCACGATAATGCCTTCTTCCGGGATTTCGTCGGCTTCCTGCGCGAGGAGTTCGACCGGGCCGGGCCCGGAGCGGCGGATCAGGCGCGCGACTTCTTCCGGCGCGCCGTCACGCTGGAACGGGCGTTTTTCGACGAGGTCTACGCGGCCTGACGGTCAATCCTCGACGATCTCGATCTCGGGCGGGCTGCCGGGCGGCCCGTTCGCGCGATAGTCCAGCACGATGCGCGGCAGCGCGGCCGGCGCCAGCCGCTCGCCGGTATGGCGCATCTCGGGCAGGCTCCACCAGCGGAATTCGCGGATGGCGCCGGCCTCGGGCGCGTTCCGGATCACCGGCACGAAATCCTGGGTCTCGATCAGGAAATAGTCCTCGGACTGCCGCCAGCGTCGCTGCCGCAGCGTCATCGCGACGCGGCGGCGCCAGACCAGCGGGCCAAGCGCGGGCAGGGCGAAGCCCAGTTCCTCGGCCAGTTCGCGGCGCAGGGTCTGCTCGGCGGTCTCGCCGGGCTCGGCGCCGCCGCCGGGGGTGATCCACCAGTCGCCGGTGCCGTAATCGACGCGCATCAGCAGCACCCGGTCGTCCGGGGTCAGCAGGATGGCGCGCATGGCCTGTCTGTCGATGATCCGCATCTTCGGCCGCCAAAGGAAAGGCCCCGGCCGCGGGTCGCGTTCCGGGGCCTGGACCAGTCGGGACGAGGGCTTATTCGTCGTCGCTCTCGGGCACGTCGGCGATGTCGTCCAGCGACATGTCGCCGTCATCGTCGTCGTCCAGCAGATCGTCGTCCAGATCGCCGGTATCGGCGTCGTCGTCCAGATCCTCGTCATCGACCAGATCGGTCTGGTCTTCTTCCCGCGCCGCGGTCTTTTCCGAGATCAGCGAGCGCGAGCGGCCGTTGGTCAGGCTTTCCAGCGTGAATTCTGCGCCGCAGGCGGGGCAGGTCATCGGGTCGTTTCTCAGGTCGTAGAAGCGCGTGGCGCAATGGGGGCAAAGGCGTTTCGTGCCCCATTCCTCTTTGGGCATGGTATTCTCTTTTTCTGCCGCGTTCAGGTAAATCCGCTGTCCCCTGCCATAGCCGCGCGGGGCTGTCAAAGCCTTTTCCCCTTGCGGGCGGGTGGCGGTGCAGGGGAAAGATGGGGCAACAGGCGGACCATCGCAAGATGCGGGACATGATGGACAGGATTCTGGTCGGAGGCGACATTCCGGTGACGCTGCGGCGCTCGGCCCGGGCGCGGCGCATGACGCTGCGCGTGGCGCGGGCGGGGGGCGAGGTGGTGCTGACCCTGCCCAGCCGCACCAGCCTTTCGGACGGCCGCGCCTTTGCCGAGTCGCGGGCCGAGTGGCTGCGCCGCACCCGGGCCGAAATGCCGGCGCTGCAGCTTGCCGAGCATGGCGCGCTGCTGCCGGTCGAGGGCCGGCTGCGCCGCATCACTCCGGCAGGCACGCGCCGGGTCGAGCTGACCGACGAGGCGCTGCTGGTGCCGCAGGCCCGGCCGGCCGGCGTGGTGGTCGAGGCCTGGCTGAAGCATCTGGCGCAGGCCCGGCTGGTCGCGGCCTGCGACCGCTACGCGGCGGCGCTGGGGCGCGGCTTCCGGGCGCTGGCGCTGCGCGACACGCGCTCGCGCTGGGGCAGCTGCACCCATGACGGACGGCTGATGTTCTCGTGGCGCCTCGCCATGGCGCCGCCCGAGGTGCTGGACTATGTCGCGGCGCATGAGGTGGCGCATCTGGCGCATATGGACCATTCGCCGGCCTTCTGGGCCGCGACCGGGCGGCTGATGCCGGATTACGCGCGCCACCGCGCCTGGCTGCGCAGGCACGGCCATGAGCTGCTGGCCTGGCGGTTCCGCCTCTGACGTGCGGACTTGACGGCGCCCGGTTTTGTGATCACAGCTGGCGCATGACTGCTTCGCGTTCCTCGGAAAGTTCCGCCCATGAGCGGCTTTATCGCAACCTGCGCCAGCGCATCATGCTGGGCGAACTGCCGCCCGGCCTGGCCCTGACCCTGCGCGGCATCGCCGCCGAGCATCGCGTCTCGATGACCCCGGCGCGCGAGGCGGTGCGGCGCCTGGTGGCCGAGGGGGCGCTGTCGCTCTCCTCCTCGGGGCGGATCACCACGCCGGAGCTTTCGGTCGAGCGCATCGAGGAACTGGCGGCGCTGCGCGGGCTGATCGAGCCGGAACTGGCCGCCCGCGCCCTGCCGCGCGCCCATCAGGCGCTGATCGAGCGCATGGCGGTGATCAACGCCGCCATCGGCGAGGCGGCGGAAAGCCATGACGCGATCGGCTATATCCGCACCAACCTGGAATTCCACCGGCTGCTCTACCTGCGCGCCCAGGCGCCGGCGATGCTGGCCATCGTCGAGACGGTCTGGCTGCAGCTCGGCCCGACCATGCGCGCGCTATACGGCCGGGTCAAGCGCAACGAGCCGCCGCGCCATCACCGCATGATCCTGGCCTCGCTGCGCGCCGGGGACGAGCCGGGGCTGCGGCTGGCGGTTCGGGCCGACGTGACCCACGGCCTGCGGCACCTGGGCACGGCCTGAACCCGGCGCGGCCATTTCTTCGTTACAGAAATCCCCGAATCCGGCAGCGCGGGCGGGCGCGGCCGGCGCCGGATCAGACCTCCTCGATCCGCAGCTCGACCGGCTCGCCGGCGATGACGCCGGTGCGGGGCAGGGCCTCGATGGCGTGGTCGATGGCCTCGGGGGTGGTCTTGTGGGTGACGATCAGCACCGGCGCGATGCCCTCGCTGTGGGAATGGCCGTATTGCCGCATGCGGTCGATCGAGATGCCGCTGTCGCCCAGCACCGAGGCCACCTTGGCCAGCGCCCCCGGCTTGTCGGTCAGCTGCAGGCGGATGTAATAGGCCGCCGGCACCGCCGTGCGCGCCGGTTGCGGGCTGGCCAGCGTCTCGGCCGGCTGGCCGAAGCTCGGCATCCTGACGCCGCGCGCGATCTCGACCACGTCGGACATCACCGCGCTGGCGGTCGGGCCCTCGCCGGCGCCGGCGCCGCGCAGCACGATCTGGCCGACCGCATCGCCCTCGATCACCACCATGTTGGTGCCGCCCTGCAATTGCCCCAAGGGGCTGTCGGCGGGCACGAGGCAGGGCGACATGCGCTGTTCCAGCCCGCGCCCGGTCATCTGCGCCACCCCCAGCAGCTTGATGCGATAGCCCATGTCGGCGGCGCGGCGGATGTCGTCGATGCTGACCCGCTCGATGCCCTCGATCTCGACCGCGTCGAAGCTCGGGCGGGTGCCGAAGGCGATGGCGGCCAGGATCGCCAGCTTGTGGCTGGCGTCGATGCCGCCCACGTCCAGCGTCGGATCGGCCTCCAGATAGCCCAGCTGCCGCGCCTCCTCGAACACCGTCTCATAGGGCAGGCCGGCGCTTTCCATCCGGGTCAGGATATAGTTGCAGGTGCCGTTCATCACCCCCATGACGCGGCGGATCTCGTTGCCGGAAAGCGACTCGGTCATGGTCTTGATCACCGGGATGCCCCCGGCCACGGCAGCCTCGAAGCGGATCACCCGCCCATGGGCCTCGGCCAGTTCCGCCAGCTCCTGGCCGTGGATCGCCAGCAGCGCCTTGTTGGCGGTCACCACATCCTTGCCGGCGCGCAACGCGGCGGTCACCGCCTCGCGGGCGATGCCCTCGTCGCCGCCGATCAGCTCGACCAGGACGTCCACGTCCTCGCGCAGCGCCAGGGCGCGGGCGTCGTCTTCCCAGGCATAGCCGGACAGGTCCAGGTCGCGGTTCTTCATCCGGTCGCGGGCGCTGACGGCGGTGATGGCGATGGGCCGGCCGGCGCGCAGGCCCAGCAGGGCGGCGTGTTTCTGGATGATCTTGACGGTGCCGGTGCCGACCGTCCCGAGACCAGCGATGCCGAGACGAAGCGGAGAGGCGTTTTGCCCCTGGTTCTGGGCGGACATATGAAACTCTTATCTATGGACGAAGCGGTGTTAGCGGATGGCGCGCGAGCTTGCAACGCAAGGCTTACGCCTCGTCGTCCCCGGCCCAATAGCCTTGCACGCCGGTGGCGCGCATCACCCGCAGCACCCGGGTGCCGATCTCGACCGTCTCCTCGCGGATGCGGTTCAGGTCGTCGATGCCCAGCGGATCGCGCTGCACCTCGCCCCTGGTGCTGACGAAGGCCGGGTGCCAGCGCCCGCGATGCTCGGTCGGACGCCAGGAGGCATGGCAGAGCAGGTTGCGCAGCAGCCGGATCTCGGCCAGCCGGTCGGTGATGCGGCTGCGGTCGCGCAAGCCGGGATAGCGGCTCATGGCGGCGTCCAGCTGCTCGATCAGCGTGCCCATGGAATCATCGGCGACGGCGCCCATGCGGGTCAGCCAGGTCTGCAGCTCGGCCTCGGTCAGGTCGTCGGCCAGCCGGGCGCGGTCGAGCGCATAGATGGTGCGCTTGATGATCTCCTCCAGCCAGCCGAAATTCGCCACGCATTGCCCCAGCGCGGCGGCGAAATCCGGCGGCAGGGTGTAATGGGTCTCGGGCGGCGCGCCTATCCTCGCCATGGCCCACCGATGCGGCCGGGGGGCGGGGGCCTGCGGCCTCGGCCCGCGTCCCGCGGGGCCGGGGGAAGGGCCCCGACGGATGGATCGCGCACCGGGTCTCCCTCGCCGGTGATGCCGGTGATCCGCCTGCCCCGTCCGTTGTCCATCCTGCCTCCGCGTTCCGGGCGCGAGTGTTCCACAGCGCCCGGCGACAGGCAAGGCGCGGTCAGAGGATCTTCTGCAGCAGCACCAGGTCCAGCCAGCGGCCGAACTTGCGCCCGGCCTGCCGCACAAGCCCGGCCGGCCCATAGCCGATGGCGCGGTGAAAGGCGATCGCGGCCTCGTTCTCGGCCGAGACGGCGGCGATCATGCCATGCGCGCCGGCGGCGCGGGCGTGATCCTCCAGCGCCGCCATCAGCGCCCGGCCGACCCCGCGCCCGCGCGCGGCCGCCGCCAGGATGATGGTGTGCTCCATGCAATGCGCATAGCCGTTGCCGCTGCGGAACTGGTCATAGCTCGCCAGCCCCAGCACCTCGCCCGCCTCTTCGGCGACCAGGAACGCCCGCCCCGCCGCCCGGCGGCCGGCGATCATGCGCGCCAGCCCCTCTGCGGTCTTCTCCTCGCTCGAGAAGGTGACCGTGGTCTCGCGGATCAGCGGGTTCCAGAAATCCAGGATGGCGGCCAGGTCGCGCTCCTCGGCAGGTCGGATGATCATGGGCTTGCTCCGGTTGGAAGCCGCGGCCCGATCCCTCGCGCGGCGGCTGGCCATCTTCTCTGTTTCACAAATACCCATGCAACGGCGCCGGCAAGAGGCGCCGTTGCCGGCGGGGCGCCTAGGCCGCCCGCGCCTCGCGGATCAGGCTCAGGATGTCGCGCGCCGCCGAGGGGATGTTGGTCCCCGGCCCGAAGATCGCCTTCACCCCGGCCTTCTTCAGGAAATCGTAATCCTGCTGCGGGATGACGCCGCCGCAGATCACGATGATGTCGCCGGCGCCCTGGTCCTTCAAGGCCGCGATCAGCTTCGGCGCCAGGGTCTTGTGGCCCGCCGCCTGAGACGAGATCCCCACCACATGCACGTCGTTGTCGATGGCGTCCTGCGCGGCTTCCTCGGGGGTCTGGAACAGCGGCCCCACATCGACGTCGAAGCCGATATCGGCGAAGGCGGTGGCGATCACCTTGGCGCCGCGGTCATGGCCGTCCTGGCCCATCTTGACCACCAGCATGCGCGGGCGGCGACCCTCCTGCTCGGCGAAGGTCTCGACGTCGCGCTGGATCTGCGCGAAATCGTCGTCGCCCTCATAGGCGGCGCCATAGACGCCGGCCAGCGTCTTGACCTCGGCCCGGTGGCGGCCGAATTCCTTCTCCATCGCCATGCTGATCTCTCCCACGCTGGCCCGGGCGCGCGCGGCCTCGACCGCCGCCTCGAGCAGGTTGCCGCCTTCCTTGGCCCGGCGCGTCAGCTCGTCCAGCGCCGCCTGGCATTTCGCCTCGTCCCGCGCCGCGCGCATCGCCTGCAGCCGGGCGATCTGCGCCTCGCGCACCTTCATGTTGTCGATGTCGAGGATGTCGATCGGGTCTTCCTTGGCCAGCCGATACTTGTTCACCCCGACGATCACCTCGTCGCCGCGGTCGATCATGGCCTGGCGGCGGGCGGCGCTTTCCTCGATGCGCAGCTTGGGCATCCCCGAGGCCACGGCCTTGGTCATGCCGCCCATGGCCTCGACCTCCTCGATCAGCGCCCAGGCCTTCTCGGCCAGCTCATGGGTCAGGCTTTCGACGTAATAGGAGCCCGCCAGCGGATCGACGACATGGGTGATGCCGGTTTCCTCCTGCAGGATCAGCTGGGTGTTGCGGGCGATGCGGGCACTGAATTCGGTTGGCAGCGCGATGGCCTCGTCCAGCGCATTGGTGTGCAGCGACTGCGTGCCGCCAAGCGCCGCGGCCATCGCCTCGTAGGCGGTGCGGACCACGTTGTTGTAGGGGTCCTGTTCCTGCAGGCTGACGCCCGAGGTCTGGCAATGCGTCCGCAGCATCAGGCTGCCCGGCTTCTTCGGATCGAATTCCTTCATGATGCGCGTCCACAGCAGGCGCGCGGCGCGCAGCTTGGCCGCCTCCATGAAGAAATTCATGCCGATGGCGAAGAAGAAGGACAGCCGCCCGGCGAACTGGTCCACGTCCATGCCGGCCTTCAGCGCGGCACGGACATATTCGCGCCCGTCGGCCAGCGTATAGGCCAGCTCCTGCACCAGGTTCGCGCCCGCCTCCTGCATGTGATAGCCCGAGATCGAGATCGAGTTGAACCTGGGCATCTCGTTCGAGGTGTATTCGATGATGTCCGCGATGATCCGCATCGAGGGCTCGGGCGGATAGATATAGGTGTTGCGGACCATGAACTCCTTGAGGATGTCGTTCTGGATGGTCCCGGACAGCACGGCGCGGGAATGGCCCTGTTCCTCGCCCGTCACGATGAAATTGGCCAGCACCGGGATCACCGCGCCGTTCATGGTCATGGACACGGAAACTTTATCCAGCGGGATGCCGTCGAACAGGATCTTCATGTCCTCGACGCTGTCGATGGCGACGCCGGCCTTGCCCACGTCGCCCTCGACCCGGGGATGGTCGCTGTCATAGCCGCGATGCGTGGCCAGGTCGAAGGCGACCGAGACGCCCTGCTGGCCCGCCGCCAGCGCCTTGCGATAGAAGGCGTTCGATTCCTCGGCAGTGGAAAACCCCGCATATTGCCGGATGGTCCAGGGCCGGCCGGCATACATGGTGGCGCGCGGGCCGCGGGTATAGGGCTCGATCCCGGGCAGGCTGCCCAGATGCGGCAGGTCGCGGACGTCCTCTTCGGTATAGAGCGGCTTGACCTCGATTCCCTCCAGCGTGTGCCAGGTCAGGCTGTCCGGATCGGCGCCTTTCAGCTCCTTGCTGGCGAGCCTGCGCCATTCCTCCAGGGAGGCTTTCGTGTTTTCGCTCATCTTGCATCCTTTCCCATGGCCCCTCTGCTCTTATATGAAGAGAGAGTAGAGGGGGCGATGAAACTGAAACGGTTGATTTTTCTGGCGGGGGTGCCGCTTCTGGCGGCGATGGGACCCAGGCCCGAGGGCGAGGCCGACGGCCATCGCCCGTATGTCCGCGGCGAAGTGCCCGCCGCGCGCAGCGAAGGCACGGCCGCGCCCGCCGGGCCGGCCGAGCGCGAACTGACCGTGCTGCCGGCGGCCGAGGCCGACCCGGCGGAATTCATGTGGCAGGCCCGGCCGGTGGTGATCTTTGCCGATACGGCGGCCGACCCGGCCTTCGTCGAGCAGCTGACCGCCCTGCAGCGCGATCCGGCGCCGCTCTTGGCCCGCGACGTGGTGGTGGTGACCGATACCGACCCGGCCGCGGCCAGCGTCTGGCGCCGGCAATTGCGCCCCGAGGGGTTTTCGCTGGTGCTGATGGACAAGGACGGCCAGGTCAAGCAGCGCAAGCCCGTGCCCTGGTCGGTGCGCGAGATCACCCGCGCCATCGACAAGTTCCCGCTGCGCCTGCGCGAGATCGGCCGGGCCGGGCTGCCATAGGATGTTGCGAAAATCGCAACTCCTTCATTGCGACAAGGGGCTTGACGCCTTATCTTGAGGCCAGGGCAGACGTGCTGCCCGCTGCAAAGGAGCTGTGCCATGGCGAAATCGTCCCTGACGCGCGTGACCGACGAGGCCGCTCCGCCCCGGCCGCGCAAGCCGGACACGGCCACCGAACAGGTGATCGAGCGGCTGCGCCGCACCCGCAGCGCGAATGAAATCACCAGTGTCATCGGCCTGAAGCCCATCAGAGGCCGCTCCGGTCCGAAGATCGCCTATTGAGGCGATCACGCAGCCCGGCCAATTCGCCGGGCAGGGTGGCGGCGATCAGTCGGGCCGCATCCTCGCGCTGCTTGCGCAGCATGGCCTGGATCTCGGCCTCGCCGCCGCGCAGGCTGGCGGTCAGCACCTCCAGGACGTCCAGCCCGGCCTCGCGCGCTTCCTGGTTCAGCAGGATATAGTCCAGCATCATGTCGGCCGCGCTTTCGGGACGGCTGCGGGCCATGCGGCGGATGGATTCGGCCATGGAATCCATGACCGCGATCAGCCGGTAATAGATGACCACCGGGTCGATCACACCCCCCGGCAGCAGGTGGATGTCCGGCAGCACGGCGCGAAAGATGCGGTCGTTGCCGCCATGGGCGATGACCAGGCCGGCATTGCCTTCCTCGATCTGCGACAGCAGCGTGTCAAAGCGCCCGTCCTGCACCTGGCGCTCCAGCGCGACGACATGGGCGCGCACCTCGGCCAGCAGCGCGCGCTGCATGTCATCGACCCGCTCGGCCCGCAGCTTGGCATCGCGGCGGCGGTTCTGGAAGGCGACGACCCACCAGCCCGTGGCGATGAACAGCCCGGCGATCACCGCCTGCTGTGCATGGGGGCTGAGATAGTCGTCGAAAACCGGCATGATCCCGATCCCTTGGCCGGACGCTGGCGGGCGCCCGGCGGTTGCCTGTCACTCGAACTCGATGATCACGTCATCGACCTTGAGGCTTTCGCCCGGCTGGGCGTTGACGGATTTCACCACCGCCTTCCTTTCGGCGCGCAGGATGTTTTCCATCTTCATCGCCTCGACCGTGGCCAGCGCCTGGCCTTCCTGCACCTCGTCGCCGGTCTCGACATTGATCCGCACGATCAGGCCCGGCATCGGGCAGAGCAGGAATTTCGAGGTGTCCGGCGGCAGTTTCTCGGGCATCAGCCGCGCCAGCTCGGCGGCGCGCGGGCGGCGGACATAGGTCTTCAGGTCCGCGCCCCGCACCCGCAGCCGGAAGCCCGAGGGCAGCCGGTCCACCTTCATCACCAGCGGCGAGCCGTCGACGGACAGCCGTGCCAGCGACTGCCCCGGCAGCCAGTCGCTTTCGACGCGCAGCTTGCGCCCGTCGATCTCGACTGTCGAGCCCTGGCGGTCGGCGGTGATGCGCACCGGGATCTCCTTGCCGGCGACGAAGACGACCCAATGCTCGCCGACATGGCGCTCGTGATTGTCGAGCCGGCCCGAGATGCGGGCGCGCCGGATCTCGGCCACGCGATGCATGGCCGCGGCCGAGGCGGCGACGCGGGTGATCTCGGCATCGGGCAGCGTCGCGCCCAGGAAGCCGTCGGGATATTCCTCGGCGATGAAGGCGGTCGAGATGTCGCCCGAGACGAATTTCGGATGGTCCATCACCGCCGACAGGAAAGGCAGGTTGTGGCCGATGCCCTCGACCTCGAACTCGTCCAGCGCCAGTCGCATCTGCTCGATGGCGGCCTCGCGGGTCGGCGCCCAGGTGCAGAGCTTGGCGATCATCGGGTCGTAATACATGCTGATCTCGCCGCCCTCGTAGACGCCGGTATCGTTGCGCACCCCGGTCGCGGCGACCGGCGGATGGTCGCCGGGATGGGCGGGCACCCAGCGGTCGGCCTCGACCATCGGCCCGGCGGCGGTCTCGGCCGGCGGGCGATAGCGGGTCAGCCGGCCGATCGAGGGCAGGAAGTTGCGATAGGGATCCTCGGCATAGAGCCGGCTTTCGATGGCCCAGCCGTTGATCTTCAGGTCCGCCTGGGCGAAGGGCAGGGGCTCGCCCGCCGCGACGCGGATCATCTGCTCGACCAGGTCGATGCCGGTGATCAGCTCGGTCACCGGATGCTCGACCTGCAGGCGGGTGTTCATTTCCAGGAAATAGAAGTTCTTGTCGGCATCGACGATGAATTCGACCGTGCCGGCGCTGGTATAGCCCACCGCCTTGGCCAATGCGCAGGCCTGCTCGCCCATGGCCCTGCGGGTCGCCTCGTCGAGGAAGGGCGAGGGGGCTTCCTCGATCACCTTCTGGTTGCGGCGCTGGATCGAACATTCGCGCTCGTGCAGGTAAACGCAATTGCCGTGCTTGTCGGCCAGCACCTGGATCTCGATATGGCGCGGCTGGGTGACGAATTTCTCGATGAAGATGCGGTCGTCGCCGAAGCTGTTCGCCGCCTCGTTCTTCGAGGATTCGAAGCCCTCGCGCGCCTCCTGGTCGTTCCAGGCGATGCGCATGCCCTTGCCGCCGCCGCCGGCGCTGGCCTTGATCATCACCGGATAGCCGATCTGCCCCGAGATCTTCACCGCCTCATCGGCATCGGCGATCAGGCCCATATAGCCCGGAACCGTGCTGACGCCGGCCTCCTGCGCCAGTTTCTTCGAGGTGATCTTGTCACCCATCGCCTCGATGGCGGGCGAGGGCGGGCCGATGAAGGTGACGCCTTCCTTCTCCAGCGCCTCGGCGAATTTCATGTTCTCGGACAGGAAGCCGTAGCCGGGATGCACCGCCTCGGCCCCGGTCTGCCGGATCGCCTCCATGATCTTGTCGATCACGATATAGGACTGGTTCGCCGGGGGCGGGCCGATATGGATGGCCTCGTCGGCCATCTTGACATGCAGCGCGTTGCGGTCGGCGTCGGAATAGACGGCGACGGTCTGGATGCCCATCTTCTTGGCGGTCTTGATGACCCGGCAGGCGATCTCGCCCCGGTTGGCGATCAGGATTTTCTTGAACATGCTTCTTTCCCTTGGGGCAGATCCCGGACGTGAAAAAGCCGCCCCGGCAGGGTGCCGGGACGGCCTGAAAACGGCAATGGATTATGGCCGCGCGGCTTAGTAGCGGCGGTTCGGCTCGCAGAGGCGGACGTCGTCGCAAAGCGCGCCGGCGGCAGCGCCGATGGCCGCGCCCTTGGCGACGTTATGGCCGCCGACATAGGCAGCGGTTGCGCCGACGCCGGCGCCGATGAGGCCGCGGTCCATGTCGGTCGGGTTGATGCCTTGGGTGCAGCCGGCCAGGCCGAACAGGCCAAGGCCGAGCGCGAGGACGAGTTTCTTGGACATCTCGTTTGCTCCGGGATGCGGGCTGCGGCGCGGGCGGTCTGCCCTGCGCCGTCGGCCCTGTTGAAATCAGTAGCGGCGCTGGCAGACGCCGGCGTCGTCGCAAAGCGCGCCGCCAGCCGCGCCGATGAGCGCGCCGGTGGCAACGTCACCGTCGATGATCTTTGCCACGGCCGCACCGGCCAGCGCCCCGCCGGCCGCGCGCTGCGCGTCGGGCGAGAGGGTCGCGCCGCCGCCATAGCCCTGTTCGCAGGCGGCAAGGCCGGCGACCAGCAGGACCGCGCCGGAAAGACGGAGGATGACGGATTTTTGCATAGCTTTTTGCCTGTATTATGGACCCGGTTACGGGCCGTTGATGAGAGAGGTGCCCACAATATTGCATGCAGCATTTCGGGAAGAAACTGACAACGGTGTGAAAACGCGTCACTACGCGGCAATCCGCCCATCCGCGGCCCGTCCGTTCCCTGGCCGATCATCGACGCGGGTCCTCGTCTTCGTCGTCCCAGTCCTCGTCGTCCCAATCGGCCCCGTCCCAGTCGAATTCCGGGGCGTCCTCGGCGAAGAGTTCGGGAAAGCCTGCCTCGGCGCGCTTCAGGTCCACGCGCAGCAGCTGGTCGTAATCGGTGGGATCAAGCTTGCCGACCGGCACCACCTCGCGCCCGATCAGCCAGGACAGCCGCCCGGCGTCGAGATTGCCGCGCTGAAAGGGTTCCTCGCCGAAATGCTCGATCAGCGCGGCCAGAAAGGCGGTATCGGCGCGGCGGTCGGCCGGCTTGCGGTCGCGATAGCGCTCGCGCCGGACCAGGGGCGTTGCCCCCTTCTTGTTGGCGCGGCGGATGGTGAACTGGAAATCGGTGCCGGGAAGGCGGCCCGGAAAGCCGCGATGCTTCAGCATGTCTTGCCCCCTTGGATGATTGCGTGATCGCGCGGGGGGCGGGCGGGACGCGGATGGCGCGGGCCGCCTTGCAGCCCGCGCGCGGCCAATGGCTCAGTTGGCGCCGTATTTGCCCTGGAAGACCGGCTCGGGCTGGACCGGAATCGGGGTGACTTCGGGCTCTTTCTTGGCGCAGGCCGCGGCGAGGCCAACGAGAACGAGGGCCAGTGCAAGCTTCTTCGACATGTCGTCGTGCTCCTGTAATGCGGGACGCTTGCGTCCCGACTGCTCGGTTGAGATTCGGCCGCCCCATGCGGCCGCGGCGCCATCATAGCCAGCGCCGCGCAGTGCCGACAGGCACCCCGCAGGCAGGCGGGCGCTGCTGCGGGCGGCTGTGGCAGGCTTGCATCAGGGCGCGGGGAAACGGCCATCACCACGGCTCCCATTCGCAGACGTCGCGGTCGGGAGGCAGGCGGAAGGCCTCGAACAGCTGCACCGCCTCGGGGTCCAGCGCCCCGAAGGGCAGTTCGCGATCCGAAAGGCTGATGATGATCTGGCTGGGCCGCGGCGCGGGCGCGGCGATGCGGGGCAGGGCCCAGTTCTCGCACAGCCAGACGATGTCGTCATGCACCGGGTCCTGGGCCAGCACATCGGGCGCGGCGGGCAGCACCGGCTCGCCGATCAGCGCGTCGGCGGCCTGCTCGTCGGCTTCGTCGGGGATATCGGCTTCGGTCAGATCCTCCAGCGCCGCGGGGTCGATCAGCCCGTCATCGGGCTCGGCGCCCCGGGTCTCGCCGCTTTCGGTGTCGATCTCGATCGGGCCGCGGGCCTCGTCATCCGCGAAATCCGTGGCCGGGCCGCTGGTCGCCGGCACGCGCTGCGCCAGGTCGGGCATGACGAAGCGGAAGCGATAGGTCAGGCCGAAGCCGCCGGCATCGTCGTGCCGCGTCTCCTGCCAGCGCACCACGGCGCCCGAGGGCAGGGTGATGTCGCCCGCGGCATCCTGCGCCAGCGCAGCGCCCGCTGCCCCGGCCAGAACGGCCGGAGGCACCAGCGCAAAGCCGATCGCCGCAAGTCCCGACATGCTTCCTCCCTCGGTCGTCCGCCGTTACAGCGGGATGTTGTCGTGCTTCTTCCAGGGGTTCGACAGCTTCTTGCCGCGCAGGCTGGCAAAGGCGCGCGCCACGCGGCGGCGCGTCGAATGCGGCTGGATCACCTCGTCGATGAAGCCCTTTTCGGCGGCGACGAAGGGGGTGGCGAAGCGGTCCTCGTAATCCTTGGTGCGGGCGCCGATCTTCTCGGCATCGCCAAGCTCGCTGCGATACAGGATCTCGACCGCGCCCTTGGCGCCCATTACCGCGATTTCCGCCGTGGGCCAGGCATAGTTGAAATCGCCGCGCAGGTGCTTGGAGGCCATGACGTCATAGGCGCCGCCATAGGCCTTGCGGGTGATGACGGTCACCTTCGGCACCGTCGCCTCGCCATAGGCAAAGAGCAGCTTCGCGCCGTGCTTGATGACGCCGCCATATTCCTGCCCGGTGCCCGGCAGGAACCCCGGCACGTCGACGAAGGTCAGGATCGGGATCTCGAAGGCGTCGCAGAAGCGCACGAAGCGCGCCGCCTTGCGCGAACTGTCGATGTCGAGGCAGCCGGCCAGCACCATCGGCTGGTTGGCGACCACGCCGACGGTCTGGCCCTCGATGCGGATGAAGCCGGTGATGATATTGGCGGCGAAATCCTTCTGGATCTCGTAGAAATCGCCCTCGTCCGCGACCTTCAGGATCAGTTCCTTCATGTCATAGGGCTGGTTCGGGTTGTCGGGGATCAGCGTGTCGAGGCTGGGCTCGATCCGGTTCGGGTCGTCGAAGAACGGCCGGGTCGGCGCCTTCTCGCGGTTGTTGAGCGGCAAGAGGTCGACCAGCCGGCGGATTTCCGACATCGCCTCGACGTCGTTTTCAAAGGCGCCGTCGGCGACCGAGGATTTCTTGGTATGGGTCGAGGCGCCGCCCAGCTGCTCGGCCGTCACCACCTCGTTCGTCACCGTCTTGACCACGTCCGGGCCGGTCACGAACATGTAGGAGGTGTCCTTGACCATGAAGATGAAGTCGGTCATCGCCGGCGAATAGACCGCGCCGCCGGCGCAGGGGCCCATGATGACGCTGATCTGCGGCACCACGCCCGAGGCCATGATGTTGCGCTGGAACACGTCCGCGTAACCGGCGAGGCTGGCGACGCCCTCCTGGATGCGCGCGCCGCCCGAATCGTTCAGTCCGATCACCGGGGCGCCGTTCTGCACCGCCATGTCCATGATCTTGCAGATCTTCTGCGCATGGGTTTCCGACAGCGAGCCGCCGAAGACGGTGAAGTCCTGCGAAAACACATAGACCATGCGGCCGTTGATCGTGCCCCAGCCGGTGACGACGCCGTCGCCGTAGGGGCGGTCCTCCTCCATGCCGAAATCGGTCGAGCGGTGGCGGACGAACATGTCGAATTCCTCGAAGGAGCCCTCGTCCAGCAGCAGTTCGAGCCGCTCGCGCGCGGTCAGCTTGCCGCGGGCGTGCTGGGCGTCGATGCGCCGCTGCCCGCCGCCCAGCCGCGCATCGCGGCGGCGCGATTCCAGTTCGCCGAGGATGTCCTTCATGAGCCGTCTCCCTTTGGGTTTGGCGCAAACTATCGGCTCGGCGCCCATGCGGGAAGCAGAAAGGCGAAAATTTGCAAAATATGCTAGCCAATCGCGCTGCAAATAGCAAAATTGGCAAAAGCCTTGACGCCGCCATGGGCAAGAGCCATGCCGCTGCCATGGGACTCGTCATCGATATTCCGGCCATCGTGGCCAACTGGAAGGCGCTTGCGGCCAAGGCCCCCGGCGCGCGGGCGGCGGCCGTCGTCAAGGCCGATGCCTATGGGCTGGGCGCGGATCGCGTGGCGCCGGCGCTTCATGCGGCAGGCGTGCGGGATTTCTTCGTGGCTCTGGCCTCGGAGGGGCAGGCGATCCGGCCGCTTCTGCCCGAGGACGCGCGTATCTTCGTGCTGTCGGGCCATATGGAGGGCGCCGACCTGGCCGGGTTGATTCCGCTGCTGAACAGCCCCGAGCAGTTCTTTCGCGACCGGGCGCTGCGGCCGCGCGGAGCCTTCGGCATCCAGCTTGACAGCGGCATGAACCGGCTGGGCTTCGAGCCCGGCGAATGGGCCGCGGTCCGGGCCGAGGCGCTGGCCGGCGGGCCGGCTCTGATCATGTCGCACCTGGCCTGCGCCGACGAGCCGGACCACCCGGCCAATGCCCGGCAACTCGCCGCCTTCCGCGCCATGACCGAGGGCGTGGCCGCGCCGCGCTCGCTGGCGGCGACGGGGGGCATCCTGCTGGGGCCGGACTATCATTTCGACCTGGTGCGGCCCGGCATCGGGCTTTACGGCGGCGAGCCCTTTGGCGATGCGCAGCCGGTGGTCACGCTGGCGCTGCCGGTGATCCAGACGCGCGAGGTGAAACCGGGCGAATCCGTGGGCTACGGCTATGCCTGGACCGCCGCGCGCCCGTCGCGGGTGGCAACGGTGGCCGCAGGCTATGCCGACGGTCTGGCGCGGGCCCTGGCGCGGGATGGCAAGCTGAGCCTTTGGGCCGGCGAGCGTCCCTGCCCGGTGATCGGCCGCATCTCGATGGACCTGATCACCGTCGACGTGACCGACCTGCCCGACGTGCCGCCGGCGCTGGAGATCCTGAACGCCCGGCAGGGCGTCGACGACCTGGCGGCGCTGTCGGGCACCATTGGCTACGAGATCCTGACCTCGCTCGGCCGGCGCTACGAGCGTCGCTGGCTGTGAACCCGATCCGGCTGACCGGCAGGGCGGCGATCGGCCTTGCCCGGATGACGGGCCGGGTGGCGATCTTTGCCGCCCGCGGGCTGGCGCGTGCCGGGCAGCACCCGGCGGAACTGGCGCGGCAGGTCATGCAGATCGGCTGGCTGTCGCTGCCGGTGGTGGGGCTGACGGCGCTGTTCACCGGCGCGGCGCTGGCCCTGCAGATCCATTCCGGGGGCGAACGCTTCCAGGCCGGGGACGTGGTGCCCGCCATCGTCGCCATCGGCATGGCGCGCGAGCTGGGCCCGGTGCTGGGCGGGCTGATGGTCGCGGCCCGGGTCGCCAGCGCCATCGCGGCGGAACTCGGCACCATGCGGGTGACCGAGCAGATCGACGCGCTGGTGACGCTGTCCACCGATCCCATGGGCTGGCTGGTCTCGCCCCGGCTCTGGGCGGCGCTTCTGTGCGTGCCGGTTCTGGTGGGCGTCGGCGACGTGATCGGCATCATGGGCGGCTGGTTGATCGGGGTGAATGCGCTGGGGTTCAACTCGGCGCTCTACCTGTCCAATTCCTGGGCCTATCTGGAAAGCTGGGACGTGGTCTCGGGCCTGCTGAAGGGCGCGGTCTTCGGGCTGATCGTGGCGCTGTCGGGCTGCTGGTTCGGCATGACGGCCGCCGGCGGCGCGGCCGGGGTCGGACGGGCGACGACCAATGCCGTGGTCGCGGCCTCGGTCGGCATCCTCGCCGCCAATTTCGCGCTGACGGGGCTGTTCTTCTGATGCTCTCGGTGCGCGGCCTGTGCAAAGCCTATGGCGCCAAGCGGGTGCTGGACGGCGTGGACCTGGACCTGGCCGAGGGCGAGAGCCTGGTGGTCATCGGCGGCTCGGGCACCGGGAAATCGGTGCTCCTGCGCTGTATCCTGGGGCTGGAGACGCCCGATGCCGGCGCGATCCTGTGGCAGGGCCGGCCGCTGGCCGGGCAGCGGGGCGCGTTCATAGAGCATTTCGGCATGCTGTTCCAGAACGCGGCGCTGTTCGACAGCCTGCCCGTCTGGCGCAACGTCGCCTTTCGGCTGCTGCGGACCATGCCCAAGGCACGCGCCCGCGCCATCGCCGTGGAAAAGCTGGCCCGCGTCGGCCTTGGCCCCGAGGTGGCGGATCTTTACCCGGCCGAGCTGTCGGGCGGCATGCGCAAGCGCGCCGGGCTGGCCCGCGCCATCGCCGCCGACCCGAAGATGATCTTCTTCGACGAGCCGACGACCGGGCTGGACCCGATCCGGGCGGCGGCGATCAACGCGCTGATCCGCGGCATCGTGGACGAGACCGGCGCCACCGCCATCACCATCACCCATGACATGAGCTCGGTGCGCAGCATCGCCGACCGGGTGGCGCTGCTGGACCGAGGGCGGGTCCGCTGGCAGGGCGGGGTTGCCGAAATGGACGCGGCCGAGGACGACTACCTGCGGGATTTCGTCGCAGGCCGGGCCCGTCCCATGGCGCGGGGCCCCGGCGCGTGATGCCCGTTTTTCCGCCGAATCGGCTGCAAATCCAAAACAGCGGGGCCGCCCCCCTTGTGCGAATCCCGCGCAGTTGCAACCATGAGTTACTGAGAATCCCACCTCGGAGACGAATTTGGGTCTGACCCCTACGCATCCCGCGACCGCGACCCCCGGCGAAACCCTGCTGGAATTTCACGACAACCGGCTGCTGATCGACCTGTGCGGCCCGCATGACCGCTATCTCGCCCGCATCGAGGAGGCGCTGAAGGTGCATATCCTGCGACGCGGCAACCTCTTGTCGGTCGTCGGCCCCGTCGAGGCCCAGGCCGAGGCGGCGCAGGTGCTGCGCGCGCTTTACGCCAGGCTGGAACAGGGCCGCCCGGTCGAGATGGCCGAGGTCGAGGCGGCGCTGCGCATGGGCAGCGAGACGGTGACCGAAGGGCCCAGCCCGGCCGAGCAGCTGGAGATGTTCCAGACCGGCCCGATCGAGCTGCGCACCCGCAAGAAGACCGTCGAGCCGCGCACCGACGCGCAAAAGGAATACGTCCGCGCGCTTTTCGCCAACGAGCTGGCCTTCGGCATCGGCCCGGCCGGCACCGGCAAGACCTATCTGGCGGTGGCGGTGGGCGTGACCATGCTGATCGGCGGCCATGTCGACCGCATCATCCTGTCGCGCCCGGCCGTCGAGGCGGGCGAGCGGCTGGGCTTCCTGCCCGGCGACATGAAGGAGAAGGTCGATCCCTACATGCAGCCGCTCTATGACGCGCTGAACGATTTCCTGCCCAGCAAGCAGATGCAGAAGCTGATGGAGGAAAAGCGCATCGAGATCGCGCCCCTGGCATTCATGCGCGGCCGGACGCTGTCGAACAGCTTCGTGGTGCTGGACGAGGCGCAGAACGCCACCACCATGCAGATGAAGATGTTCCTGACCCGGCTGGGCGAGGGCTCGCGCATGGTCGTGACCGGCGACCGCACCCAGATCGACCTGCCGCGCGGCGTGCATTCCGGCCTGGTCGATGCCGAGAAGATCCTCAAGAACATCAAGGGCATCAGCTTCAGCTATTTCACCGCCAAGGACGTGGTGCGCCATTCGCTGGTCGCCCGCATCATCGAGGCCTATGACGCCGAGGCCGAGGCGGCGCTGGCCCGCGGCGAGATCTTCGACGAGCGCGGCCAGCGCATCCGCCGCCGCGAGCCGCGGCTGGCGGGCGGCGGCATGGCAGGAGGGGCGGGTGATGCCTGAGGCCGGAACCGCCCGCGACGAGGCGCCGGAGATCGTCGACATCGTGCTGGAGGACGACCGCTGGGAGGATGCCGGCCTGCCCGCCATGGCCGAGCGCGCCGCCCGCGCCGTGGGCGAATGGCTGGACCTGGGCGCGTTCCAGGTGGTGGTCATGGGCTGCGACGACGCCCGCATCGCCGCGCTGAACGCCGAGTTCCGCGGCAAGCCCAAGCCGACGAATGTGCTGAGCTGGCCCTCGACCGAGTTCGAGCCGCGCGCCCCGGGCGCCCGCCCCGAGCCGCCGGGGGACGAGGAGCTGGGCGATATCGCCATTTCCTACGACACCTGCCTGCGCGAGGCCGAGGCGCAGGGCAAGCCCTTCGCCGATCACGCCACGCATCTTCTTGTCCATGCAATGCTGCATCTTGCAGGATATGACCATATCGACGACGAGGATGCCGAAACCATGGAGGATGCCGAACGCTCGATCCTGGGCAGGCTGGGCATCCCCGATCCTTATCTGGAACACGAGACATGAGTAACGACCGAAGTCCCGACACGCCCGTCTCTGCCGAACCCGCCTCATGGGCGGATGGCATCGGCGGGGACGGGCGTGACCTGCCGCAATCGCGCGGCTTTCTGGGGCGCATCCTCGGCGCCCTGGGCGGCGGAGAGCCCGAGCCGGAAGGCGCCGAGGATCGCGACAAGGGGCCGGCCGCCGCCCCGGCGGGCGTGCCCGGCATGGTCAACCTGCGGCGGATGCGCGTCGATGACGTCGCCATTCCCAAGGCGGAAATCGCCGCCGCCCCGGTGACCGCCAGCCTGCCGGAACTGGTCGAAATGTTCCGCGAGCACGGCTTTTCCCGCATCCCGGTGTTTCGCGGCACGCTCGACAGTCCGCTGGGGCTGATCCATCTCAAGGATCTGGCGCTGAAATACGGCTTCGGCGCCCAGGTCCCGGTCAAGTTCGCGCTGCGCCCGATGTTGCGGCCGCTGCTTTACGTGCCGCCCTCGATGCCCATCGGCGTGCTCTTGCAGCAGATGCAGCAGAAGCGCATCCACATGGCGCTGGTGATCGACGAATATGGCGGCGTGGACGGGCTTGTCACCATCGAGGACCTGATCGAGCAGGTCATCGGCGAGATCGAGGACGAGCATGACGAGATCGAGGGCGGCCTGGTCATCCAGGAAAAGCCCGGGCAATGGCTGATCCAGGCCCGCGCCGCGCTTGAGGAAGTCGAGGCGCAGACCGGACTGCGCCTTGCCACCGACGAGGAAGAGGAAGAAATCGACACGCTGGGCGGGCTGATCTTCATGCTGACCGGTCGCGTGCCGGTGCGCGGCGAGGTGATCCCGCATGAAAGCGGCGCCGAATTCGAGATCGTCGACGCCGATCCGCGCCGGGTCAAACGCGTGCGGCTCCGGCTGCCGCAGCAGGAGCCGCCGCCGGCCGAGACCGAAAGCTGAAGCGTCAGAGCGCGGCGAAGGCCGGGGCGTGGGCGATGCGGCTGCCTGCGGGCAGCTGCGGTCCCAGCGCCATCAGATGCGGCCCGGCATAGGGCGAATCCAGCTCGGCCGGCGCAAAGCCGAAGCGGCCGTAATAAGTCGGGTCGCCCAGGACCACGATGGTATGGCCGTCAAATGCGGCAAGCGCGGCACGGACCAGCGCCTCGCCGATGCCGCGCGACTGCACGGCGGGATGCACGGCCAGCGGCGCCAGCGCCAGCGCCGGCGCCTCGGCCCGAAGCGGCGACAGGGCGACATGGCCGACGAGGGTGCCTTCCGTCTCGGCGACCAGCGACAGGGCAAGGCTGCCCTCGGCCCGCAGCGCCTGGACCAGGCGCGCCTCGTCCTCGCCCCCGAAGGCGCGGGTCAGCAGGTCCGAGACGGCGGTGCGGTCATGCGCCATCTCGGCCCGGATGCGCGGCATCGGTTCGCTGCGGGTGAAATCGCGCCGGATGCCATGGCTCTCGCGGCCCCAGCGGCTGTCCTTCAACCGGTCGCGATGCGCCTGGAAGGCGGCCTCGTCGGCGTAAAGCTCGTTCAGTTCCCAGACCAGCGGATCCTCGGCCTGGACAAGGTCGAAGCGCAGGTTGCCGGGCTCGGCCCGGCTCAGTTCGGCATGTTCGGTCAGCAGGTCCAGGGCCAGCAGCATCTGCGCGGCGTCCTGGCAGATCAGCCGGCCCGAAAGCGAGACCAGCGGCCGGTCCAGCCGGATCTCCTCGCCGCCCAAAGCCACAGGGGGGGCGTGGTTGTGGTTATGTCCGCAGGCGCAACTCATGGCAGGATCCTTGTTGTGAACGGTTGCCGCAATGGCAGGCCGGGGGGAACCGGCAGCGTTTCCGGGGCCGAAGCCGTTAGCGGCGGCAACCTTATCGGGCGGCATTAAGCCGGCCTTGTCAATTTGCAAAGCCGCGCCTTGCGCCGGATCCGGCCCCCGAAACGAAAAGGGCAGCCCCTTGGCTGCCCTTCGGGGTCATTCCCACTCGATGGTGCCCGGCGGCTTCGAGGTGATGTCATAGGTGCAGCGGTTGATGCCCTTGACCTCGTTGATAATCCGCGTCGCGGTCTCGCCCAGGAACTCGTGGCTGAACGGGTAGTAATCCGCCGTCATGCCGTCCACCGAGGTCACCGCCCGCAGCGCGCAGGCATAGTCATAGGTGCGCCCGTCGCCCATTACGCCCACGGTGCGCACCGGCAGGATGGCGACGAAGGCCTGCCAGATCTCGTCGTAAAGCCCATGCTTGCGGATCTGGTCGATGAAGACCGCATCGGCCTTGCGCAGGATGTCCAGCTTGTCGCGGGTGATCTCTCCGGGGCAGCGGATGGCGAGGCCGGGGCCGGGGAAGGGGTGGCGGCCGATGAATTTCTCGGGCAGGCCCAGCTCGCGGCCGAGCGCGCGCACCTCGTCCTTGAAGAGCTCGCGCAGCGGCTCGACCAGCTTCAGCCCCATCTTCTCGGGCAGGCCACCGACATTGTGGTGGCTCTTGATGGTGACCGAGGGGCCGCCCGAGAAACTGACCGATTCGATCACGTCCGGGTAAAGCGTGCCCTGGGCCAGGAATTCCGCGCCCTCGATCCCGCTCGCGTATTTCTGGAACACGTCGATGAACAGCTTGCCGATGGTCTTGCGCTTGACCTCCGGGTCGGCGACGCCCTCCAGCGCGGACAGGAACAGCTCGCTCTCGTCGGCATGGATCAGCGGGATGTTGTAATTGTCGCGGAACATGGTCACGACTTCCTCGGCCTCGTTCAGCCGCAAAAGCCCGTGATCGACGAAGACGCAGGTCAGCTGGTCGCCGATCGCCTCGTGGATCAGCACCGCGGCGACCGAGCTGTCGACGCCGCCCGAAAGCCCGCAGATGACGCGCTTGTCGCCCACCTGCTCGCGGATCTTGCGGATCGCCTCCTGGCGATAGCTGGCCATGGTCCAGTCGCCGGTAAAGCCGGCCATGCGCACGAAATTCTCCAGCATCCGGCGGCCGTTCGGGGTGTGGTGCACCTCGGGATGGAACTGCACGGCGAAGAACTTGCGCGCCTCGTCCGCGATCATGGCGAAGGGAGCGTTGGGCGAAGTGCCGATGACCTCGAAACCGGGCGCGAGCTGCGTCACCCGGTCGCCGTGGCTCATCCAGACTTCCTCGCGGCCGGTGTCGAACAGGCCGGCGAAGATGCCGTCGCCCTTGTGGCCCTCGGCGGGTGCGATGAAGGCGCGGCCGTATTCGGCGTGATGGCCCGATTCGACGCGGCCGCCCAGCTGCTCCATCATCACCTGCTGGCCATAGCAGATGCCGAAGACCGGGATCTGCAGCTCGAACAGGCTCTGCGGCGCGCGCGGCGAATCCGCCTGGGTGACGGAGGCGGGACCGCCCGACAGGATCACGGCCTGCGGGCCGAAGTCTTTGAGGAAGGCGTCGTCCACCGCGTTGAACGGGTGGATTTCGCAATAGACGTTCAGCTCGCGCAGGCGGCGCGCAATCAGCTGCGTGACCTGGGAGCCGAAATCGATGATGAGAAGGCGCTGATGCTGGGTCATGGCAAGGCTTTAGGCCGCGGCAATGCGCTTCGCAAGAGGGCTGACGCATCGCCGGCTGCAGCGCCGCCGGGGTATTTGAAAAACAGAGAAGGCCGGCCGTCGCGCCTCTACCGACGGTGCGGTCCAGTCCGAGCCAGTCGTCTTCTCTGTTTTTCAAATACCCCCGGCAAGAGCTGCCACCGGCACCTTCAGCGCCAGAGATGCCCCAAGGCTTCGACCGGATCCGGTTCCGCCCAGATCTCTGCCCCCAGGGCGATGAAGTCGGTCAGCGGCGCCAACTGGCCGATCAGCGCCGGGGTCAGGGCGCCCTCGGCGACCACCGGGATCTCGATCATCTCGGACCACCACTGGAACAGGTCCAGCGGCACCGTCTCGCCCTGGCCGAGCGCCGTGGCGCCGCAGGGGCCGAAGCTGACGTAATCCGCCCCGGCCTCGGCCGCGTTCATGCCGTCATGGCGCGAGGTTCCGCAGAAGGCGCCGACGATGGCGTCCTGGCCCAGCTCCTTGCGGGCATGGCGCACGCCGCGCGCGCCGTTGCTCAGGTGCACGCCGTCCAGCCCGTGGCGTTGCGCCAGCTGCACATGGTCCTCGATCACCACCGCCACGTCGCGGGCATGGGCGATCTCGCGCGCGAGATCCGCGATGCGGCCCAGCTCCTCCTCGGTGCCGGCGCCGGGGATGCGCAGGCAGGCGACGGGAAAGCGGTCCATGACCTCGGCCAGCATCGGCCCCAGCGTCGAGGCGGCGGCGCCGACCGGGGTGATCAGGTAGAGTTGCGGCGTGTTGGGCTGGTCTGTCATGGCGCTGTCATCCCTCGTGTTCCGTCCGCAGATAGCGCAGCGCCGCGCGCCTTGCCAGTAGGTCTGCGGAAGGATATGGCCGCGCGCATGGAACCCGCGATCATTCTCGTCCGCCCGCAGATGGGCGAAAACATCGGCGCGGCCGCGCGCGCCATGCTGAATTTCGGCCTGACCGACATGCGGCTGGTGGCGCCGCGCGACGGCTGGCCGAACCCGCGCGCCGTGGCCATGGCCTCGGGCGCCGCCGGCCGGGTGCTGGACCGGGCGCGGGTGTTCGCCACGCTGGCCGAGGCGATGGCGGACGTAGATCACGCCTATGCCACCACCGCGCGCGGGCGCGAGTTGACCAAGCCGGTCCTGACCCCGGCCACGGCCATGGCCGATGCCCGCGAGCGGGTGGCGCAGGGCGGCCGGGTGGCGGTGATCTTCGGTCCCGAGCGCGCCGGGCTGGAGAACGAGGATGTGGCGCGGGCCAATGCCATCATCACCGTGCCGGTCAATCCCGACTTTCCCTCGCTGAACCTGGCGCAGGCGGTGCTGCTGACCGGCTATGAATGGGCGCAGGACAGCCTGCCGCCCCAGCCCGCCCCGCAGGGCCGCCGTCCCGATGGCGAGGCGCCCGCCACGCGGCTCGAGATCGAGCGTCTGGCCGATCACTGGGAGGAGCGGCTGGTCGAGGCCGGCTTCTTCTTCCCGCCCGAAAAGGCGCCGGCGATGAAGCTGACGCTGCGCAACCTGTGGTCGCGCCTGCCGCTGACCCGGGCCGACACGCGCATCTTCCACGGCATGCTGCGGCAGTTGATCCGTCGCGGCTGATTGATTTCCGGGCGCGCGCGGGCCAAGGTCGCGCCCGATCGAGAAGGAAGCTGACATGGCAAGACGTCCCGTCTTTCAGGAAGTCACCGAGACGACCCCGCAGAGCACGCCGCCCGCAGGCGGCATGATCGACGCCGGCAACAAGGGCGCGCGCGGCGCGATCCGCATCTGGCTGATCGTGCTGTTTGTCATGGTCGCGGCGATGATCGCGCTTGGCGGCGCGACGCGGCTGACCGGCTCGGGCCTGTCGATCACCGAATGGAAGCCGGTGACCGGCGCGATCCCGCCGATGGACGCCGCCACCTGGCAGGCCGAGTTCGACAAGTACCGGCAGATCCCGCAGTTCCAGCTGGTCAATTCCGACATGGACCTGGCCAGCTTCAAGCGCATCTACTGGTGGGAATGGTCGCACCGGCTGCTGGGGCGGCTGGTGGGGCTGGTCTGGGCGCTGGGTTTCCTGTTCTTCCTGGTGACGAAGCGCATCCCCGCGGGCTGGACGCCGCGGCTGCTGTTGCTGGGCGTGCTGGGCGGCGCCCAGGGGGCCATCGGCTGGTGGATGGTGCATTCGGGCCTGTCGGGCGAGATGGTGCGGGTGGCCTCCTATCGGCTGGCGACACATCTCGGGCTGGCCTTCGCCATTCTCGGGCTGATCGCCTGGTATGTCCTGGCCCTGTCGCGCTCCGAGGCGGCGCTTCTGCGGGCCCGGCGGGCGGGCGAGGCGAAGCTTTTCTCGATGACCAACGGGCTGATGCACCTGGCCTTCGTCCAGATTCTGCTGGGGGCGCTGGTCGCGGGGATCGATGCCGGGCGCATGTATACCGGCTGGCCGACCATGGGCGGCGAATGGATTCCGTCGGCGATCTGGGACGCGGCGCTCGGCTGGCGGAATTTCTTCGAAAACCCGGCTCTGGTGCAGTTCATCCACCGCATGACCGGCTATCTGCTGGCGATTTTCGCCGTGGTGGTGTTCCTGCGCGCCCGGCGCTCGCCGCATCCTGTGACGCGCGGCGCCTATGCCGCGATGCTGGCCGCCTTGGCGGTGCAGGTGCTTTTGGGCATCATGAACGTGCTGCACGCCTCGCCGCTGCCTTTGGCACTGGCGCATCAGATCGGAGCCGTGGCACTGTTCACGCTGATCCTGCGCGCGCGCCACCATGCGCGCTATCCTTTTGAAACCTCGGCCCGGGGGACTGTCCGATGAGCGCCTTCGACGAACTTCTCGCCTTCCAGCGCCAGACCGAGGCGCTGTCCTCGGTCGCCGAACGGCTGGCCTGGGACCAGGAAACCGTGATGCCGCGCGGCGCCGTCGAACAGCGCGCCGAGGAAATGGCGGCGATGGAATCGGTGCTGCACGAGCGGCGCACCGATCCGCGCCTGGGCGAATGGCTGGACCAGGCCGAGCCCGAGGATGACGAGGATGCCCGCATCATCGAGCTGATCGCGCGCGATCATCGCCGCGCCTCGCGCATTCCCGCGCGGCTGGCGACGGAACTGGCGCGGCAGACCTCGCTGGCGCAGGGCATCTGGGCTGAGGCCCGCGCCAAGGACGCGCCCGAGGATTTCCTGCCGGTGCTGAACGACATCCTGATGCTCAAGCGCGAGGAGGCGGCGGCGCTGGCCGATGGCGGCGATCTCTACGACGCGCTGCTGGACGATTACGAGCCGGGCACCACCCAGGCCGAGATCGCGCGGCTTTTCGACGCGATGCGGCCGCGGCTGGTGGCGCTGCGCGAGGACGTGCTGGGCGCCGACTACCAGCCGCAGCCGCTGACCGGGCATTTCCCGCAGGAAACCCAGCTGCGCCTGGCCCGCACCTGCGCCACCGCCTTCGGCTACGACTGGACGCGCGGCCGCATGGACATCGCTGTCCACCCGTTCAGCTCGGGGCGCTGGCAGGACAGCCGCATCACCACCCGGGTGGTCGAGACCGACCCGTTCAATTGCCTTTATTCCACCATCCACGAGGTCGGGCATTCCAGCTACGAGCTGGGCATCGACCCCGATTATGCCTTCACGCCGCTGGGCCGCGGCGTCTCGATGGGCGCGCATGAAAGCCAGAGCCGGATCTACGAGAACCAGATCGGCCGCAGCCGCGCCTTTACCGGCTGGCTCTACCGGCGCATGTCGGATGCCTTCGGCGGCCTGTCGCTGCCGGACGCGGATGCCTTCTATGCCACGGTGAACCGCGTCACGCCCGGCTTCATCCGCACGGAATCCGACGAGGTGCAATACAATCTGCACATCATGCTGCGCTTCGATATCGAGCGCGACCTGATCGCCGGGCGGCTGGATGTCGAGGATCTGGTCGAGGCCTGGAACGCCCGTTTCCTCAAGGATTTCGGCGTCGCGGTGGACCGGCCGGCCAATGGCGTGTTGCAGGACGTGCATTGGGCGGTGGGGCTCTTCGGCTATTTCCCCACCTATGCGCTGGGGAATGTCTATGCCGGCTGCCTGCATGCCGCGCTGCGCGCCGCGGTCCCCGATCTCGACGAGGCGCTGGCGCGCGGCGAGGCCGACCCGGCGGTGGAATGGCTGCGCGAGAACATGCAGCGCCATGGCGGGCTTTATCCGCCGCGCGAGCTGATCGAGCGCGCTACCGGCGCCGATGTCAGCGAGAAGCCGCTTCTCGACTACTTGGAAGAGAAATTCTCGGCCATCTACCGGCTTTGAGCTTGGGCTAGAGTATTTGGAAAACGGTGAAGGAGGGCCGCAGCGCCTTAGCTTTCACCGTTTTTTAAGTACTCATTCAACGTTTCGACAGGCGCAAGTGGATGCCGTTCTTGCCCCGCAGCGTCAGGCGCATGATCGGCACGGGTCTTTCGGGTCCGGGTTCCAGCCGGTAGGCCCCGACCAGGGCCGAGAGGATCAGCGGCCCCTCGATCATCGCGAAGCCGGCGCCCGGGCAGGCGCGCGGGCCGGCCGAGAAGGGGATGAAGGCGTCGCGCTGGCAGGCCTTGCCGTTCTCGGTCTCCCAGCGGCCGGGGTCGAACCCGTCGGGATTGTCCCATAGCCGTTCATGGCGGTGCAGGTGCCAGGGCGACAGCACCAGCTGCGCGCCCTTGGGGGCCTTGCGGCCGCGCAGGCTCTCGGCCTGGGCGCATTGCCGCACGGTCATGGCGACGGGCGGGTAGAGCCGCAGCGCCTCGCGGAAGACGGCGCGGGCCAGCGGCAGGTTGCGGACCGTGCCGAAATCGGCGGCCAGGTTCTGCCGCGCCTCCTTGGCCAGCCGGTCCTGCCAGTCCGGGCTTTCCGCCAGCAGGTAAAGCGCCCAGGCCAGGGCCGAGGCGCCGGTCTCGTGGCCGGCGAGGAAGAAGGTCGCGACCTCGTCGATCATCTCGGCCTCGCTGAAGGTCCGGCCGGTCTGCGGGTCGGGGGTGGTCATGATCTTGGTGGCGAGGTCTGGCGGCGCGGTGCCGGCGGCGATCTCGGCGGCGCGGGCCGCGACCAGCTGGCGGATCAGGCCGCGGATGCGGCGCGCCGTCTCGCGTACTCGGCGGGTGTGCAGCCGCGCCCAGCGGGGCAGGGCCATCAGCCCGCCCAGGTTGACCATCGGCTGCGCCTCCTGATGCTCGCGGAAGGCCTGGAAGACCTGGGCGGCGGTCGCATCCTCGATCGGGATCGAGAACAGGGTGCGGAAGATCACGTCGGCGGCGACATGGCTGGTCTGGGGTTCGATGTCGATCTCGGTCCCGTCGGCCAGCGGCGCCAGCCGGGCCACGCCGGCCTGGGCCGCATCCCACATCGCCGGGAAGGCCTCGCGCAGCCTTCCGCCCTCGAAGGCGGGGTCGATGATGCGGCGCTGGCGCAGCCAGGTCTCGCCGTTCGAGATGAAGCTGGAATTGCCGAGCAGCGGCTGCAGCCCCGCCGCCATGCGCGGCGATTTCGGGAAGTCCATCGGCCGCCTCTTCAGGATCAGCTCGACCAGCGCCGGATCGTTGCAGGTGAAGCTGTGGATGAAGGGGCCGCGGAACTCGGCCATCCAGGCGCGATAGAGCCGGTCGGATTGCGCCGACAGGATGTCGCGCCGGAAGTCGCGGATGAAGCGCCAGACCGAACCGCGGCCCTGCCGCGCCGGGGGCTTGGGCGGGATCATGTCGCCGTCCAGCGGTTCACGGCGCGCGCGATCCGGCCCGGCGAATGGCCGCGCCCGGCGAAGCGCCGGCCAAGCGTCAAGGGCCCGGCAGTGATGGCGAAATAGTCGTAATCGCCCGGCCGGTCGAAGGCGCAGAGATACTGGAAATGCAGCCGGAACCAGCGCCCGCGCAGCGCGCGCCGCTTTTCGGGAGAAAGCGTGCGGGTGAAGGCGGCGGAAAGCACCAGCGGATGCCGGCGGTCCGGCGGCTCGACGCCCGAGACCGCGACCGGATCGCACAGGCCGAACGAGCAGGCATCGCCCGGCGCGGTGACGTCCACCCAGTCCAGTTCCTCGCGCGCCGAGAGAAAGCGCAGGTCGGCGCGCAGCCGGTTCGCGCGCGGCAGGAACGACGCCATCGGCACGACATGGCCCAGCGACAGATAGGAGAGGCGGGGTCCTGACGCCGGCACCCGGCCCGAGCGGATCAGGTCCGCCAGCACCGAGACACCCAGATAGGCGCCCGAGCTGTGGCCGACCACCAGCACCTCGTCCCAGTCGCCCGCCAGCACCTCGGCGATGCGGTCGGCGAATTGCGCCAGCCGCGCTTCCAATGCCGGGGGACAGGCGCCCTGGCCCTGGGCGGTGAAGGCATAGTCGTGCATCAGATACCAGGCGAAGATCTTGCCGTCGATGCGCCGCCACAGATGCAGCCCGGCCCAGGTCAGTCCCAGCATCACCGGCAGGCCCAGCCACCAGCCGAGCCCGGTCAGCCGCCCCAGCGCCCAGCCGATCAGTGCCCCGGCCAGCGCCGAGACCAGCAGCTGCGCCAGCAGCACAACCACCGGGTAGAGCGCCGCGATCACCGGGCCGCGGCGCAGCCGCATCAGCCGGAACAGCGCCCCCGAGCCGATATAGGCCCAGGCGGTGCGGAACAGCTGGCCATAGGTCGCGAGGATGCCCTGGCCCATCGAGCCCTGCACGATGTCGGCCCAGACCAGCACCTCGAACTCGGCCTCGGCCTGCCGGCCGGCGAAATCGCCCAGGACGCCCCAGCCGAAGCCCTTGCGGTCGCGGCGCGGGCCGAAGGTCAGCCCGTAGCCCGAGATGCGTGCCTGTTCCGTCCCCTCGCGCTTGTAAAGCTCGCGATAGCGGCGGGGCGGGATCGGGTCATAGCCCGGGATGTAGAGCACGCGGCGGCGAAAGGGGCGGGTCATGAAATAAACGCTTGCTTGCGCAGGCAGAATAGCCCATCCGCGCAGGCCCGCAAGTCAGGCCGCACCCCAGCGCGCCTCGAGCTTCTCGATGGCGGCGATGCGCGCCTCGGCCGGGGGGTGCGAGAGCAGCCAGGCCGGCGCGCCCGCCCGGCCCCCGCCCGCCAGCCGGTCGAGCTTGCGAAACAGGCTTTTCTGCGGCGCGGTGCCCAGCCCGGCCTTGACCATCAGCGCGCTGGCGAAGGCGTCGGCCTCGAACTCGTCCTGGCGCGACAGCCGGGCGGCGATGGCGCTGGCGGCGATATTGGCGATCCAGACGCCGATGCCGGGCAGGAAGCGGCCCAGCACGCCCGCCAGCACCATGCGCACCACGTTTTGGCCGGCGAAATCCACCATGCGGCGCCTGGTATGGCCGTGCGCGACGTGGCCCAGCTCATGCGCGATGACCGAGGCCAGCTCGGCCTCGGTCACCTCGCCGCGGTCCAGCCGGTCGAGGAAGCCGCGGGTCAGGAAGATGCGGCCGTCGGGTGCGGCCAGCCCGTTCACATGCCCGACCTCGTAGACATGGGCCCGCACTTCGGGCAGGTCCATGGCCCGGCCCAGCCGCTCCAGCATCGGCAGCAGCCGGGGATGGCGCAGCGGTGTGGACTTGGCGTTCAGCTCGGCCTTCAGCCGCCATGCGGAAAAGAACCACATCGCGGCGGCATAAAGCAGGATCAGCAGGATCGGCGTAAGCTTCAGCATGCCGCCAATATGGGGGGTGCGGCGGGATCAGCCAAGGAGGCGCATGGCCTGGGTCAGCCCCTCAAGCGTCAGGGGCTGCATGCGGTCCTCGAAGATCTCGCGGATCATGGCGATGGACCGGGTATGGCCCCAATGCGCGCGCGGCACCGGGTTCAGCCAGACATGGTCGGGCCAGGTCTCGCGCAGGCGGCGCAGCCAGGTCTCGCCCGATTCGGGGTTCCAGTGCTCGTTGGCGCCGCCGGGGATGGCGATCTCATAGGGCGACATCGAGGCGTCGCCGACGAAGATCGCCTTGTAGTCGCGGCCGAAGCGGTTGATGACCTCCCATGTGGGCGTGGTCTCGGTCCAGCGGCGGCGGTTGTCCTTCCACAGTGCTTCATAGACGCAGTTGTGGAAATAGAAATGCTCCAGGTGCTTGAACTCGGCGCGGGCGGCCGAGAACAGCTCGTCCACCAGCCGGGAATGGTCGTCCATGCTGCCGCCGGCGTCGAGGAACAGCAGCACCTTCACGGCATTGTGTCGCTCGGGCCGGGTCTGCACGTCGATATAGCCGTGCTCGGCGCTGGCGCGGATGGTGCCGGGCAGGTCCAGCTCCTCCAGCGCACCGTGGCGGGCCCATTGCCGCAGCCGCTTCAGCGCCACCTTGATGTTGCGGGTGCCAAGCTCGACCGAATCATCGAAATCGCGGAATTCGCGCTTGTCCCAGACCTTGACCGCGCGGCGGTGGCGGCTCTCATGCTGGCCGATCCGCACGCCCTCGGGGTTGTAGCCATAGGCGCCGAAGGGCGAGGTGCCGGCGGTGCCGATCCACTTGTTGCCGCCCTGGTGGCGGCCCTGCTGCTCGGCCAGCCGCTCGCGCAGGCGCCTCATCAGCTCCTCGAAGGAACCGGCGCCCTCGACCGCGGCGCGCTCCTCGGGCGTCAAGAGCTTCTCGGCCAGCTTTTCCAGCCATTCGCGCGGGATCGAGACCTCGTTCACCAGCGCCTCGACGGGGATCTCGTCAAGGCCCGAGAAGGCTTCGGCAAAGGCGCGGTCGAACCGGTCGATATGCGCCTCGTTCTTGACCAGGGTGGCGCGGGCGAGGTGATAGAAGCCCTCGGGCGTCCAGTCCGACAGCCCGGCCTGCAGCCCCGCGAGCAGGTCCAGGTATTCCCGCAGGCTGGCCGGCACCCCATGGCGGCGCAGACTGTCGAGGAAGGGCCGGAACATCAGCCCATCCGGCTGAGGAATATGGTGAGGAATATCCCCAGCACGGTCAGCGCCAGGGCATGGGCGGCGGCATATTGCAGCTTGTCGGCGCGGCTGCCGCCGGCTTTCGCGGCGCGCATCCAGCCGATCGCTGCGCCAAGGATGAATGCGGCGATCACGATCATGGGGCAGGGCATAGCCCGCCCCCGCGCCCCTGTCGAGGGGCAGGCCCCTGAACGCCCCCCTTGAAGGCGTGGCGGGCGCAGGTTACTTTCGGACCAACTTGTTATCGGAGGGCGTGACCATGGCGCCCAGGCGTCCTGCGGGTGCGGACGCGTTCCCGAGAAAAACGGTCGAGCCTTTCGCCACCCGCCCGGCCGAGGACGGGCCGCTCTATGCGGCCTTGGATCTTGGCACGAACAGCTGCCGGATGCTGATTGCCCGCCCCGCGGGCAGCCAGTTCCAGGTGGTCGACAGTTTCTCGAAGCCGGTCCAGCTGGGCCACGGCCTCGAGGCATCAGGCAGGCTGTCGCGTCCCTCGATGGCGCGGACGGTGCATGCCCTGCAGGTGTGCCGGCGCAAGCTCGAGGCGCACAAGGTCACGCGCATGCGCCTGGTCGCGACCGAGGCTTGCCGGCGGGCGCGCAACAGCCGCGACTTCCTGCGCATGATCCGGCGCGAGACCGGGCTGCCGGTCGAGATCATCGACGCCGAGGAGGAGGCGCGGCTGGCGGTGATCTCCTGCGCGCCGCTGGTCAGCCAGCGCACCGAGCAATTGCTGGTCGTCGATATCGGCGGCGGCTCGACCGAGCTGGTCTGGATCGACCTGGAGGATGTCGAGCCCAAGGAACGCTCGCGCGCCATCATGCGGCTGGGCGACGGCTTTCGCGATCCCCTGCCGGGCGGGGCGCGGGTGGTGGATTGGATCAGCGTGCCGCTGGGCGTCGCCACGTTGCGCGACCAGTTCGAGGATGTCGAGGACGATCAGGGCCGCTTTGCGCTGATGTCCTGGCATTTCGAGGAGATGCTGGCGGATTTCACGCCCTATTCCCTGGCCCAGACCATGGAGGAAGGCTTCCAGATCATCGGCACCTCGGGCACGGTGACGACGGTGGCGGCCAGCCATCTGGGCCTGCGCCGCTATGACCGGACCAAGGTGGACGGGCTGACCATGACCTCGGCGCAGATCGACCGGGTGATCCGCGACTACCTGGCGCTTGGACCCGAGGGGCGGCGCGCCGATCCCCGCATCGGGCGCGAGCGCCACGCGCTGATCATGTCGGGCGCCGCGATCCTGCAGACGCTGATGCGGGTCTGGCCGACGACGCGGCTGTCGGTCGCCGATCGCGGCCTGCGCGAGGGGCTGCTTTATGCGCAGATGGTCAAGGACGGGGTGTTGGCCCCGGATGGCATGAACGGGGTGGCATGAGATGAGCGACGACAAGAAGCCGGGTTCGGGACGCAAGAGCTCGGGCCGCGGCCAGCGCGACCTGCGGGTGCGGGTGAAATCGGCCAAGGGGCGCAAGCTGTCGAGCACGCTCTGGCTGGAGCGGCAGCTGAACGATCCCTATGTCGCGAGGGCGAAGCGCGAGGGCTATCGCGGCCGCGCTGCCTACAAGATCCTGGAGCTGGACGACAAGTATCGCTTCCTGGTGCCGGGCGCGCGGGTGGTCGATCTGGGCTGCGCGCCGGGCGGCTGGTGCCAGGTGGCGGTGGCGCGCGTCAACGCGCTTGGCGAGAAGCCCGGCAAGAAGGTCGGTCGGGTGCTGGGCGTGGACCTGCAGGAGGTCGATCCCATCGCCGGGGCCGAGATCCATCAGCTGGACTTCCTGTCGGACGGCGCGGACGAGCAGGTCAAGGCCTGGCTGGGCGGGCGCGCCGACGTGGTGATGTCGGATATGGCCGCGGCCTCGTCCGGGCACAAGGGCACCGACCACCTGCGCATCGTGGCGCTGGTCGAGGCGGCGGCGCAGCTGGCCTTCGACGTGCTGGAGCCGGGCGGCACCTTCGTCGCCAAGGTGCTGGCGGGCGGGGCCGAGACCGAGATGCAGGCCATGCTCAAGCGCAATTTCCGCAAGGTGGCGAATGTGAAACCGCCGGCCAGCCGCTCGGATTCCTCGGAGAAATTCGTGGTGGCGCAAGGGTTCCGGGGCCGGGGGGACGAGGCGGCCCCAGAGGGCGGGCCGGCTGATCCGGACTGAGGCGGCTGTGCTGCGCCGGGAGATTCGTGGAGGCGCAGGGTTCGAACACGGCGGTGCCGGATATGGCGGCGCCCAAGGCAACAGGCCGGGGATCCGGTCTGCGTGTCCGGCGCGGACCGAAGCGGCCCCGCAACGGATCGAAGCGGCAGGCCATCCCCCGCGGCCGGGGGCGGGCTTGTCCGTTCCGCGCCGGCAAGCCAGGCAGCCGACAATCGTGGCACTGGCAGGGTTCATGAAGGCGGGGAAAGGCCGGGCTGGACAAGCCGGTTCGCCTGACTCCACCGCTCCGGCTTCGGCAGGTTGTGCGGCTTGCGGCGCGGCTTCGGGTGCGACAAGCTCTCTGGCCCATGGGCCCCGTGCCGCGTTCCGTGCTGCACGCCGGCGGGCGACCGTGATGGCGCAGCGGCCCCGCGATGGCGGGGAGGCGGTTCCGAACCTTTCGGCCCGATCAGCCGGGATCGCCGGGCGGGTCGCCAGGGGCTTCCCGCATCAGCGCGCGATAGGCTTCGGGCGTGCGGCCGGTCGCGGCCTGGAAGGCGCGCATGAAATGGCCAAGCCCGGCATAGCCCAGCTCCTCGGCGATCTCGGGGATCGGCTTTGCGCTGGCGCGCAGCGCCTCGGTCGCCGCTTGCAGCCGCAGGTCGTAGAGCAGGTCCAGCGCACCGCGCCCCCGGCTCTGGCGGCAGGCGCGGTCCAGATGCGCCTGCGTGCAGCCCAGCCGCCCGGCCATTTCCGCGATGGTCTGGCTGCGGTCGAGCTCTTGCCGGGCGAGTTGCAGGAAGCGTTCGGTCAGCGGCCGCGCCTCGGCGATGCTGTCGCCGCGCGGTTCGGGCCGGCCCGGCCGGTCCTCAAGCCGGGACAGCGCCACCGCGATCAGCCCCAGTTGGTGGCGCGTCGCCTCGTCGCCCCCGGGATGGCGCGCCGCTCCCTCGGCCAGGGCGAGGATGGCGGGGTCCAGAATCCCGGCATCCTCGGGCGCGGGCAGGCCGCAGCGAAAGCCCCGGGGCAGCGGCTGGTCGCGGAACCAGTCGGGCGGGATCAGCAGCGCCTGGCCCGCGACATCCGGCGGCGGCTTCAGCGAAAAGGCGGTGCCGGCGGGAATGAAGGCCAGGCGCCCGGCGGTGACGGGGCGGTTGTGGCGCGGAAACTGCACCGTGACCATGCCCGAGCCGGGCCGGATCAGCACATGATCGCCGCGGACGCGCGGGGCGGGCGGGGCGGTCCGGCTGCGCGTGGCGCCGCCCCAATGGAAGCCGGAAAGCGGAATCAGCCGCAAGCCGTCGCCGGGCCGGCCCCGGGGCAGGGCGCGCGGAGCAGGCCGGTCCGGCGCGGCCTCGGTCGTGCCGGCGACGGTCGGGGCCAGGACCGAGGGCCTTTGCGCCTGCGCCGCCGCCGGCTGCGATTCGCGCTGCAACCGGGGGTCGTGCTCGGCCGGTTCCATGATCCCCGGCGCGGTGATGCCGGCCGCCAGCAGCCGGGCCGCCGCGGGATCGGAATCGGTGCTGTCGAAGGCGCGAAAGGCTTTGTTCATAAGGGCGCGGCTTTCAGCAAATCCATAAACACAACCTAGACTCCGGGCGCGGGTTCCCGAAGCGTTTACACAGCTTATGGTTGCCAAAAGTTTAATATGTCTCTTTTTCGTGACGGCTCAGCGGCCGGTCTCGATCCAGCGCCAGTCGCGCATCCGGCCGCGAAAGAAGCTGCGCTGCGCCTTGGCATATTGCCGGGTGGCGGTGATCGCCCGCTCTGCCGCCTCGTCGAGGCCGAGCGCGCCTTGCAGATGCGCCACCAGCTCGGGCGCGCCGATGGCCTTGGCCCAGAGCGCGTCGGGGTTCCAATGCGGCAGCATCGCCCGCACCTCCTCCAGCGCGCCCTGGTCGAGCATCAGGCGAAAGCGCCGGGCGATGCGCCCGGCCAGCCAGTCGCGATCGGATTGCAGCACCAGCCGATGCGCGGCGTCAGGCGCGATCAGTGGCGGCGGCGTTTCCGCCTGCCATGCGGCGATGCCGCGGCCGGTGGTCCTGAGCACCTCCCAGGCGCGCTGCACGCGCACCGGGTTCTGCAGGTCGATACGCGTTCGGGTCGGCGAATCGAGCCCGGCGATCATCTGCGCCAGCCCGTCGGGTTCGCGCAGAAGCGCGTCGGCGCGGGCGCGGATCTCGGGCGGGGTGGGCGGGATGACGGCCAGCCCGCGGGTCAGCGCGTTCAGGTATAGGCCGGTGCCGCCGACCACGATCAGCCGGCCGCGCAGCGCAGCGACCTCGGCCAGCCATTCGCCCACGGAATAAAGCCGCCCCGGCGCGACATGGCCGTAGAGCGCATGCGGCGCGCGGGCCTCGTCCTCGGCCGGCGGACGCGCGGTCAGCACCCGCCAGCAGGACCAGACCTGCAGCGCATCGGCATTGACCACGGTGCCGCCCTGCGCCTCGGCGATCTGCAGCGCCAGCGCGGATTTGCCGCTGGCGGTCGGCCCGGCGATCAGCACATGACGCGCGGGATCGAGCTCGGCCAGGATCTGGTGACGCAGGGTCATTTCGGCATCCGTCGGCGGCGGTTGAACATGGGGCCTGTTTGCGACATTTTGCGCGCCGATGAAACTCCCGCGAAAAAGGTGAACCCATGTCGGAAAGCGCGTCCAAGACCCCCGGAAGCTATTCGCGCGTCATGCTGAAGATTTCGGGCGAGGCGCTGATGGGCGACCAGGGCTACGGCCTGCATCCGCCGACCGTCGCCCGCATCGCGCAGGAGGTCAAATCCGTCCATGACATGGGCATCGAGATCTGCATGGTCATCGGCGGCGGCAACATCTTCCGCGGGCTGCAGGGCAGCGCCCAGGGCATGGAGCGGGCGACCGCCGACTACATGGGCATGCTCGCCACGGTGATGAACGCGCTGGCCATGCAGGCGGCGCTGGAGGCGCTGAAGATCCACACCCGGGTGATCTCGGCCATCCGCATGGACGAGGTCTGCGAGCCCTATATCCGCCGCCGCGCCGTCCGCCACCTGGAAAAGAAGCGCGTCTGCATCTTCGCTGCCGGCACCGGCAACCCCTATTTCACCACCGACACCGCCGCCACCCTGCGCGCCAACGAGATGAATTGCGAGGCGATCTTCAAGGGCACCAAGGTCGACGGCGTCTATGACAAGGACCCGAACAAGTTCGCGGATGCCAAGCGCTACGAGGACGTGACCTATGACGAGGTGCTGCAGAAGCATCTGGGGGTCATGGACGCTTCGGCCATCGCGCTGGCGCGCGACAACGACCTGCCGATCATCGTCTTCTCGCTGGACGAGCCGGGCGGTTTCCGGGGGATTCTGGCCGGCAGCGGCACATATACGCGCGTGCACGGGTAAAATCCCCGTATAGGCTTTGCCATGCGGGCGTGGCTCGGCTAAAAGCCCTGAAAACCACAGCACAGAGGCCATGACCGAGCATGTCCGACGAGATCGAGATCGATACCGACGACCTGGAACGCCGCATGAAGGGCGCGATGGAATCCCTGCGCCATGAATTCGCGTCGCTGCGCACCGGCCGCGCCTCGGCCAGCATGGTCGAGCCGATCATGGTCGATGCCTATGGCTCGCCCACGCCGATCAACCAGATCGGCACGGTGAACGTGCCCGAGCCGCGCATGGTCACGATCAACATCTGGGACAAGGCGCTGGTCGGCAAGGCCGAGAAGGCGATCCGCGAATCGGGCCTGGGCATCAACCCGCAGCTCAACGGCACCATCATCATGCTGCCGATCCCCGAGCTGAACGAGGAGCGCCGGCGCGAGCTGACCCGCGTCGCCGCGCAATATGCCGAACATGCCCGCGTCGCCATCCGCAACGTGCGCCGCGACGGCATGGATCAGATCAAGAAGGCCAAGTCCTCGGGCATGTCCGAAGACGACCAGAAGTTCTGGGAAACCGCGGTGCAGGAGCTGACCGACAAGATGATCGCCTCGGTCGACCAGGCGCTCGAGGCGAAGCAAGCCGAAATCATGCAGGTCTGATCGCATGGCCGAGATCGCAGCCAGCCTGGCGAAGTCCGAGGGACAGGGACAGCGGCCCCGTCACGTCGCCATCATCATGGATGGCAACGGCCGCTGGGCCAAGAACCGGGGCTGGCCGCGCCTCGTCGGCCATCGGCGCGGCGCCGAGCGCGTCAAGCAGATCGTCCGCGCCTGCCCCGATCTCGGGGTGAACTGGCTGACGGTCTATGCCTTCTCGACCGAGAACTGGAAACGCTCGACCGAGGAGGTGCTGGGCCTGATGGCCATCTTCGCCCGCTATATCGAGCGCGAGGCCGACGGGCTTTCCGCCGAGGGCGTGCGCATGCGCTTCATCGGCGGGCGCGAGCGGCTGGAGCCCAAGCTGCAGCGGCTGATGAACGGGATCGAGGCGCGCACCGCCGGCAACACCCGGCTGAACCTGACCGTGGCGATCAATTACGGCGGCCGGGACGAGCTGACCCGGGCGGCGGCGCGGCTGGCGGCCCGCATCGCCCGCGGCGAGATCGCCGAGCCGACCGAGGCCGATCTGGCCGATTGCCTGGACACCGCCGGCCATCCCGATCCCGATCTGGTGATCCGCACCTCAGGCGAGACGCGGACCTCGAATTTCCTGCCCTTCCAGGCCGCCTATTCGGAATATGAGTTCACGCCGACGCTCTGGCCGGATTTCACGCCCGACCACCTGGCCGAGATCCTGGACCGCTACGGGCTGCGCGAGCGGCGCTTCGGCGGCGCATGAGCGGCAAGGGGCCACAGCCGGGCCGGTTGCGCGGCGCCCTGCAGCGCGGGCGCGACAAATGGGCCGACCTCTGGCCGCGCGTCCTGTCGGGCGCGGTGCTGGCGGTGCTGGGGCTCTTGCTGCTGCTGTCCTCGGGGCTGTGGATCCGGCTGGGCGTCTCGGCCGTCATCGGCGTGATGATGTGGGAGCTGGCGCGGCTGACCGGCTGGCGCCACCCCGAGTTCCACAGCCCGCGCCATCCGGTGCTGATCGGCATCTTGTCGGGGCTGGTGATGCTGGCGATGCTGGTGCTGCCCGGCGACTGGCCTATGGCGCTGGCGCTGGTGCCGATGCTGGCCGGCTGGCACGGCACGCATGAGCACGAGCGGCCGGCCTATCTGCTGTTCACCCTGGCGATCCTGGGCTCGGGCTATGCGCTGGTGGTGATCCGCGAGGTGATGGGCCTGCCCACCCTGGCCTGGATCGTCGGCACCGTGGTGCTGTCCGACCTGCTGGGCTATTTCGCCGGCCGCAAGCTGGGCGGGCCGCGCTTCTGGCCGGCGATCAGCCCCAAGAAGACCTGGAGCGGCACCGTGGCCGGCTGGGCCGGGGCGCTGGCTCTGGCGCTGGCGCTGGTGCTGGCCGGGCAGGCGCCCTGGCCGGTGCTGATCCTCGGTCCGCTGATCGCGGTGGCCGGGCAGTTCGGCGACATCGCGGAAAGCTGGCTCAAGCGCCGGGTCGGGGTCAAGGACAGTTCCGAGCTGATCCCCGGCCATGGCGGCGCCATGGACCGGTTCGACGCCATGGCGGGGGCGCTGCTGGTGGCGCTGGTTCTGCTGGTCGTCAATCTCTTGCCAGTGATCGGAGGCTGAGACGATGCGCAGCATATCGGTGCTGGGCGCGACCGGGTCGGTCGGCGAAAGCGCGTTCGATCTGTTGATGCGGGCCGGCGGGCCGGAGCGATTCCGCACCATCGCCCTGACCGGCGGCGGCAATGTCGCGCGCCTGGCCCAGATGGCCCGGGCGCTGCGGGCCGGGATCGCCGTCACCGCCTGGCCGGAATGCCTGCCCGCGCTGCGCGCGGCGCTGGCCGGCAGCGGCATCGAGGCCGCGGCCGGGGCCGACGCCGTCGCCGAGGCGGCCGCCTGTCCGGCCGACTGGACGCTGTCCGCCATCGTCGGCGCGGCGGGCCTGCCGCCGGGGCTGGAGGTGCTCAAGCGCGGTGGCACGCTGGCGCTCGCCAACAAGGAAACCCTGGTCGCCGCCGGGCCGCTGGTCATGGCCCGCGCCCGCGAGACCGGCGCGCGCATCCTGCCGGTCGATTCCGAACATTCCGCGATCTTTCAGGCGCTTCAGGGCGAAGACCTCGATTCCGTCGAGCATGTGACCATCACCGCTTCGGGCGGCGCCTTCCGCGACTGGCCGCTGGAGCGGCTGGCACAGGCCACGGTGGCCGAGGCCAGCCGGCATCCGAACTGGGACATGGGCCAGCGCATCACCATCGACAGCGCCAGCATGTTCAACAAGGCGCTGGAGGTCATCGAGGCGCATGAATTCTTCGGCCTCGGCATCGACCGGCTGCGGGTGCTGGTGCATCCGCAATCGATCATCCACGCCATGGTCACGCATCGCGACGGCGGCAGCATCGCGCATCTGGGGGCGCCGGACATGCGCCACGCCATCGGCTATGCGCTGAACTGGCCGGCGCGCGCCGCCCTGCCGGTGCCGGCGCTGGATCTGGCGGCGCTCGGCAGCCTGACCTTTGCCGAGCCGGACGAGGCGCGCTGGCCGGCGCTGCGCCTGGCGCGCGAGGCGATCACCGCCGGCGGCGCCGCCGGAGCGGTGCTGAACGCCGCCAAGGAGCAGGCGCTGGACGACTTCATCGCCGGCCGCATCCGCTTTACCGACATGGCCCCGGCGGTCGAGCACGCGCTGGAACAGGCCGCGCGCGAGCCCGGCTTCGCCCGAAGCCCGCGCGATCTCGGCGAGGTGCTGCACTGGGACGGCTTCGCCCGGCGGGCGGCGGCGCAATGGCAGGGGGCGGCATGAGCCTGGCTCTGGACATGATGGGCGGTTTCCTGTGGACGGCGGCGGCCTTCATCGTGGCGCTGTCGGTCATCGTCACCGTGCACGAATACGGCCATTACATCATCGGCCGGCTCTGCGGCATCAAGGCCGAGGTGTTTTCGCTGGGCTTCGGGCCCCGGCTCGCCGCGCGGCGCGACCGGCACGGCACGGTCTGGCAGGTGGCGGCGATCCCGCTGGGCGGCTATGTGCGCTTTCTGGGCGATGCCGATGCGGCCAGCGCCGGCTCGGTGCCGGTCGAACCGGCCCGCGCGCGTCAGAGCCTGACCGGCGCGCCGCTCTGGGCGCGCTTCGCCACCGTGGCGGCGGGGCCGGCGTTCAACTTCGCCCTGTCGATCCTGGTCTTTGCCGGCATGGCGATCTGGCAGGGCCTGCCGGTCGACGAGGTCGAGGTCGGCCGCCTGCACCCGACCCCTCCGGGGGTCGAGATGCAGCTGCAGCCCGGCGACCGCATCCTGGCGCTGGACGGCCGGCCGGTCGCAAGCTGGCGCGATCTGGGCGCGGCGGCGGCCGATCTGCCCTCGCGGCCCGTCCATGACTGGACCGTGCTGCGCGACGGCGCCGAAATCACCGTGCCCGGCCCCGATCCCATGCCGCCGCTGGTCACCGGCATCGCGCCGCGCAGCCCGGCGGCCTCGGCGGGGCTGAAGCCGGGCGACGTGATCCTGGCCATTGACGGCGCGCCGGTTTCGCGCTTCGACGAGCTGCGGGCGCATGTGGCCGAGGCCGAGGGCCGGCCGGTGCTGCTGAAGGTCTGGCGCGAGGGCGAGGGCGTGGCCGATTATACCCTGGCCGCGCGCGAGCAGGACCTGCCCACGGATGAGGGCTATACCCGGCGCTGGCTGATCGGCGTGACCGGCGGCGGCACCTATTTCGAGCCGGCGACCCGTCCGGCCGGCCTGGCCGAGGCGCTGGGGATCGGCGCCGCGCGCACCTGGGACATCATCGCCTCGTCGGTCTCGGGGCTCTGGGCGATGATCAGCGGGCAGATCGGCAGCTGCAACCTCGGCGGCGCCATCTCGATCGCCGAGACCACGGGGCAGGCGGCCTCGGCGGGCGGCGGCAATTTCATCTGGTGGATCGCGGTGCTGTCGGCGGCCATCGGTTTCCTGAACCTGCTGCCGGTGCCGGTGCTGGATGGCGGGCACCTGATGTTCTATCTCTACGAGGCGGTGGCGGGCCGGCGGCCGTCGGACCGGGTGATGGACATCCTGTCGGCTCTGGGGCTGGCGGCGGTGCTGTCGCTGATGGTTCTGGGCCTCACCAACGATCTTTTCTGCCCCTGACCGGCCCTGACCTTTTGACAGTCCCGCCCGCTTCGCTGTATCCATCGGGGCAAATCCGGTGGGGCCAACCCGCCGGGCAACGCATTACTCGCGAGGGGCGGCGATGACGGACAGGAAACTCGGCAAGGGCGCACTGGCGCTGATCTCGGCGCTGGCAGTGGCCGCGCCTGTCGCAATGACGGCCGTGCCCGCCTCGGCCTATGTCTTCAGCAACGTGCGGATCGAGGGCAACCAGCGGATCGAACCCGCGACCATCCTGTCCCATCTGGACCTGCCGCGCGGCCAGGACGTTTCGGCGGGGGCGCTGAACGACGCGCTGCAGCGGCTGCAGAATTCCGGCCTGTTCGAGACGGTCGAACTGGTGCCCTCGGGCGGCACGCTGGTCGTGCGGGTGGCGGAATATCCCACCATCAACACCATCGCCTTCGAGGGCAACAAGCGGCTCAAGGACGAGAACCTGGCGGAAATCGTCAGGTCGCAGTCGCGCCGGGTCTATTCGCCCGCCCAGGCCGAGGCCGACGCCGCCGCGATCAGCCAGGTCTATGCCTCGCAGGGGCGCTTGGCCGCCCGGGTCGATCCGCGCATCATCCGCCGCGGCAGCAACCAGGTCGATCTGGTCTTCGAGATCCGCGAAGGCGACGTGACCGAGATCGAGCGCATCGGCTTCGTCGGCAACCGGGCCTTTTCCGACCGCCGGTTGCGCAACGTGCTGCAGACCAAGCAGGCGGGCATCCTGCGCACCTTCATCCGCCGCGACACCTTCGCCCCCGACCGCATCGCGCTGGACGAGAAGCTGCTGACCGATTTCTACCGCTCGCGCGGCTATGCCGATTTCCGCGTCCAGGCCGTGGCGCCCGAGCTGGCGCGTGAACGCGACGCCTTCTACATCACCTTCCAGATCCAGGAAGGCCCGCGCTATACCTTCGGCAATGTCACCACCGTCAGCGAGATTCCGGGCGTCGATGCGGCCGAGTTCGGGGCCCAGAACCGGGTCAAGCGCGGCGCCGTCTACAACCCCACCGTGATCGACACCACCATCCGCCGGATGGAGGCGCTGGCGCTGCGCAAGGGGCTGGATTTCGTCAATATCGAGCCGCGCATCACCCGCAACGAGCGCAACCAGACGCTGGACCTGACCTTCGCCCTGACCCGCGGCCAGCGCGTCTTCGTCGAGCGCATCGACATCGAGGGCAACACCACCACGCTTGACGAGGTGATCCGCCGCCAGTTCACCACGGTGGAGGGCGACCCCTTCAACCCGCGCGAGATCCGCAATTCCGCCGAGCGGCTGCGGGCGCTGGAATATTTCTCGGACGTGCAGGCCGAAAGCCGTCCCGGATCGTCGCCCGAGCAGGTCATCGTCGACGTGAACGTCGAGGAGCAGCCGACCGGCAGCCTGAGCTTCGGCATCAGCTACGGCGTGGCCAGCGGCGTGGGCTTCAACGCCGCGCTGTCGGAAAAGAACTTCCTGGGCCGCGGGCAGGAGGTGAGCCTGTCCTTCGCCACCGGCTCGGGCACGCAATCCTCGGGCCTGACCTTCATCGAGCCGTATTTCCTGGGCCGCAACCTCAAGGCGCGGGCGCAGGTCTGGTACAACACCACCGACCGGCTGAATTCGGATTACAACACCCGCACCGTGGGCGTGCTGACCGGGATGGAGTTCCCGATCTCGGAAAACGGCCGGCTCGAACTGCGCTACAAGCTCAGCAAGGACACGCTCTTCGACGTGGACCCGATCCATGTCGATCCGGAAAGCGGCCGCATCGTCGGCTCGTCGCCGATCCTCTACAACGAGCAGGGCGGTTTCTTCACCTCGGCGGTCGGCTATACCTACAGCTATGACAGCCGCATCGCCGGACTCGATCCGCTGACCAGCTATCGGCTGCGCTTCAGCCAGGATTATGCCGGCCTGGGCGGCGACGTGAAATCGGTCACCAGCACGCTTTACGCCGGCGTCGAAAGCCGGGCCTGGCGCGAAAGCGTGACCATGCTGGCCGAGTTCGAGGCGGGCGCCGTGCATATGCTGGACGACCAGAGCAGCCGGTTCATGAACCGCTTTACCGGCAACAGCAAGGTCCGCGGCTTCGAGCCGAACGGCTTCGGCCCGCGCGACCTTGAGGCGCCGAACCAGGACGCGCTTGGCGGCAACTATTTCTGGGCGCTGCGCACCGAGCTGCAGTTCCCGCTGGGCCTGCCCGAGGAATACGGCATCACCGGCGGCCTGTTCGCCGATGCCGGTTCGGTCTGGGGGCTGGACAACCGCATCGGCGCCAATGGCGTCGAGGTCGACGACGGCATGAAGATCCGCGCCGCGATCGGCGCCTCGGTCTTCTGGACCACGCCGATCGGGCCGCTGCGCTTCAACTTCGCCAAGGCCCTCAAGAAAGAGGACTATGACGAAGAGCAGGCCTTCGACCTGACCATCTCGACCCGGTTCTGATGTTCCGGCGGCGGGGCATCGCGGCGTTCCTGGCGCTGGCTGCCCTGCTGGCAGCCGGGCCCGGCGCTCTGGCCCAGCAGCAGGGCGCATCGCCGCCCCCTGCCGACTCTCCCGGCCGCTCGGTGCCGCCCATCGTCGTGGACACGCCGCCGCCCAACGGCGATGCGGTGCTGCCGGTGCTGACGCTGGACCAGGATACGCTTTACCTGCGGTCGCAATGGGGCCAGCGCGTGCAGGACGAGCTGGAGCAGCGCGGGCGCGAGATCGCGGCCGAAAACGACCGTCTGGCCGATCAGTTCTCGGCCGAGGAGCAGCAGCTGACCGCCCTGCGCCAGACCCTGCCGCCAGACGAGTTCCGCCAGCGCGCCGACGAATTCGACAAGCGCGTGGTCGAGGTCCGCCGTGCCCGCGACGCCGCCGCCCGCGAATTGCAGGCCGAGGCGGATGAGGAACGCCAGGCCTTCTTCCGTGCCGCGCTGCCGGTGCTGGCGGCGCTGATGCGCGAGCGGGGCGCGGTGGTGGTTCTGGACCAGCGCGCGATCTTCGTCGCCGCGCAAGCCATCGACGTCACCGAGCTGCTGATCGAGCGCATGGATCGCGAGGTGGGGCCGGGCCCCTTGGATGAGCCGGCCGAAAGCGAGGCGCCGGACCCCGCCACGCCCGGCGAAGCGCCTGCCGAGTCCCCGGCCGAAGCACCTGCGGAAGCGCCCGGGGAGGGTGGCCCGCAGCCGGAGGCGCCGGATACGCCCGAGGCGGCGGAGCAGTAGGCGGCGGATCTTCAGCCTCGCCGCGACGGCTGCGGCCGGAACCGACCGGCAGGCCGGGGCAATGGCGAGGCGCGGATTTTCTGCCGCATCCCGGCCCCGGGGGCGGCAGGCCCCCGGAACGCGGACCTAGCCGACGCGGCGGTCCAGCGCGCCGATGCGTTCCGTCAGCAGGGAAAAGAAGCCCTGCGGCTCGACATCGCGGATGAAGGTGGCGTTCGGGGTCCGTCCGCTGACCCGCCACCAATCGGCGACGGTCATGCCCAGCGTGTATTCGCCCTGAGTCTCGATCTCGACATTGATGTAGCGGCCCGAGAACAGCTCGGGCTGCAGGAGCCAGGCGATGGTGCAGGGGTCGTGCAGGGGGGCGCCCTCGCTGCCGTATTTCTCGCGGTCGAAACGCTCGAAGAAATCGGTCCAGTTGGCGACCGCCTGGCCGACCCGGCCCATGGCGCGCATGCCCTCGACCCAGGCGCGGCTGGTCAGGGCGCGGTGCGTCACGTCCAGCGACATCACCGTCAGCGGCGCGCCGCTGGCAAAGACCAGTTTTGCCGCCTCGGGATCGACATAGATGTTGAACTCGGCGGTGGGGGTGATGTTGCCGACCTCGAAATAGGCGCCGCCCATCAGCACGATCTCCTGCACGCGCGGGACAATGTCGGGCGCGCGCCGGAAGGCGGTGGCGATATTGGTCAGCGGGCCGATCGGCACCAGGGTGACGCTGCCCGGCTTCTCGCGGCGCAGGGTCTCGATCAGGAAGTCCACGGCATGGCCCGGGGCGAGGGGCATGGCCGGCTCGGGCAGGGTGACGCCGTCGAGCCCGGTCTTGCCGTGCACGTGCTCGGCGGTGACCAGCTTGCGGCTGAGCGGCGCGTCACAGCCGGCATGGACCGGCAGGTCCGGGCGGCCGGCCAGCTCGCAGATCATCCGGGCGTTCCGCTCGGTGTGGTGCAGCGGCACGTTGCCGGCGACCACGCTGAGGCCCAGCACCTCCAGCTCGGGGCTGGCCAGCGCCAGCAGGATGGCGACCGCGTCGTCCTGGCCCGGATCGGTGTCGATGATGATCTTGCGCGCCATGGGTTTCCCTTTGCTGCGTTTGCGGGGGCAGGGAAGCCCGGCCGGAGCCGGGATGCAAGCCCCCTGTCTAGCCGCCGGCCGGCCGCAGATGGGTGATGCCCGCAGCCGCCGCCCGCGCCAGCGCCGGGTCGAGCGACATCACCACATATTCGCCGCGCCGCCACAGCTCGGCCATGTCGTCGTAATGGCGCGAGAGCGGATGGCCGGACTGCCCGGTCGAGATGATGAAGACCGAGCTGTCGGGATCGGCCAGGTCATAGACCCCGCGATAGGCCGCGCCCGTCACGTTCAGCCAGGGATTGCGGCCATGGCCGAGGAACCCGGCCTGGGCGATGGTGGAACTGCCGCCCGAGGTCGGCTGGATCAGGTTCACGATGTAAGAGATGCCGCGCATGTCCCCCAGCGCCGGATGGACGTGCCGGGCCCGGTGCAGGTCGCCCCAGCGCCAGCTGGCGAGGTCGGGCCCGAAGCGCGCGACCAGATCCAGCAGCGCCGCGTCGAGCGCCTGCCGGGCGATCTGGGTGCAGGTCTCGACCGGGGCGGATTGCCGGATGTCGCACCAGGCCGAGGCGCCTCCGATGTCGCGGAACACCCGGTCGATGAAATCGGGATAGAGCTGGGTCAGCGCGTCGGCCAGCGGCCCGAGATCGTCGCGCACCAGCCGGTCCTGCAGCGCCCGCATCCAGGCGGCATAGATCATCGGCTCGGGCAGGTGCTCGCTCATGGCGCCGTCCCAATTGGCCAGCAGCGCCAGCGCGTCCTGGCGCAGCCGTTCGGGCGTGCCCTGGGCGGCGGGCTCGCCGGTGAACCACAGCTCGGCGCCGACCAGCGGCAGCAGGGCGCGGGCGACCGGGCTGACGATGTCGTTCTGCGCGGCGATGAAGCTGTCGCGGGAATGCACCTCGCGCGTGTCGATCAGGTGGCGCAGCCGGTTCAGCCGGTGGCCGTCGCCCCAGTCATGGCCAAGCCCGCCCGCGCCCGGCGGCGCCGCGCCGGTCGCGGCCACGATGCCGCTGTCCGGGCTGAGCCGGGTCAGCTCGGCGGGGGCGGGGCTGAGCCCCTGCCAGCGGTTCTCGGCGATCCAGCCCGGCGCGGGGAGGCGTCCCGCCGTCTGGTGGCCCGGCGGGCGATGCGGCACGGCGCCGGCCAGGACCTCGCCCACGCCTTGCGCGTCGGCCAGCGTCACCGTCAGGGCCGGGGCGATCATCTCGTGCAGCGCCCCGGCCGCCGCCTGCCGGTCCTGCGCCCGCATCAGCCCGACCAGCGCCGTCATGCTGCGGTCGTTGCCATAGCCGCCGGTCCAGGCCAGCGCCGCGACATGGCCGGCGGGCAGGATGGTGGCGATGTCCAGATGCGCGCCGGGAATGACCGGGCCGTTTTCGGTCTCGCGCAGGGTGATGGTCTGCGGCTCGGCGCCGCGGATGCGCAGGGTCTCGCGCCGGGTGGTGAATTCGGTCCAGCCGCTCGCGCCGCGATAGCGGTTCGGGTCGCCGGGCTGCACTTCCTCGATATAGAGGTCCTGGTCGTCGATCTGCGCCGGGGTGATGCCCCAGGCAAGGCCGGTGTTGCGCCCGGACAGCACGGCGGGAATGCCGGGGATGGTGCCGCCGATCACCCCGCCCGAGCGAAGCTCGATCCGCGCCAGATACCACAGGCCCGGCGCGGTCAGGGCGAATTGCGGGTCGTTGGCCAGAAGCGCGCCGCCCGCCGCCGTGCGCCCGGCCGCGGCGGCAAAGCCGTTGGCCGAGGCGCCCGCCGCCGGCGCGAGGTAGCCCGCCAGCGTCGCGGTCCAGTCCCGCGGCCCGGTGCCGCGTTCCGGCGCGGCGAATCGCGCGCCGGGGAATAATGTGGCATAGGCCGGCAGGGGCGGCTCTCCGCGCATCGCGACCAGCTCCTGCCCGCGTTCGGGGACGGCCAGAGACAGCCGCGCCCGCAGCACCTCGCGCCGCATCTGCACGCTGGACGAGGCGGCCAGCAGCTTCAGGATCGCCAGCGAATCCGCCGGTTCCCAATAGGCGATATCCTCGGGATAGAGGAAGAATTCCGGCGCGCCGCGCCCGCGCGCGCCCAAGTTGACCTGTTCGATCCAGGCATTGACGCCCTCGGCATAGGCCTGCAGCGCCTCCAGCACCTCGGGGTCCTGCGCCTGAAGCGAGGCGCGGGCATTGCGGTAAAGCCCCAGCCGCCGCGCCAGGTCGTCGGCCGAAAGCGCGCCGATGCCATAGATCTCGGCCAGCCGGCCCTGCGCGGCGCGGCGCAGGACGGTCATCTGGAACAGCCGGTCCTGCGCATGGGCAAGGCCAAGCGCGAAGAACACGTCGCGGTCGCTTTCCCCGAAGATATGCGGCACGTCCTCGGTGGTGCGCACGATCTCGACCGGGGCCGAAATGCCCTCGACCGCATAGCTGCCGTCGTAATCGGGCAGCGAGCGGATGGCGAAATACCAGGCCAGCGCCACCAGCGCGACGGTCAGAAAGATCAGCCCGACCGTCAGGCGCACAAGCCAGCGGAAAAGTGTCACCATGAAAAGGCGCGGTCCCGAGCTTGGGCGCGAGAGGTTGACCCCCGCGCCGGGTGATGAAATTCATCGGGGTGAATAGGGCAGGGCGCGTGCCGGATCAACGCGCCTTTACGAGATGAGGGAGAGAATCTGATGGCACGCGTGGCATTTCTGGGACTTGGGGTGATGGGCTTTCCCATGGCGGGGCATCTGGCCGCCGCCGGGCACGAGGTGACGGTCTGGAACCGCAGCCCCGCCAAGGCCGAGGCCTGGGCCGGGCGCCACAAGGGCCGTGTGGCGGCCACCGCCCGCGAGGCGGCCGAGGGCGCGGAATTCATCATGGCCTGCGTCGGCAATGACGACGACCTGCGCCAGGTCTGCCTGGGCGAGGCCGGCGCCTTTGCCGGCATGGGCAAGGGCGCGGTCTTCGTCGATCACACCACGGTTTCGGCGTCGGTGACGCGCGAGCTTTCGGCGCTGGCGGCTGAGGCGGGGCTAGGCTTCGTCGACGCACCGGTCTCGGGCGGGCAGGCGGGGGCCGAGAACGGCCAGCTTTCGGTGATGTGCGGCGGCACGCCGGCCGATTACGCCCAGGCCGAGCCGGTGATCGCCGCCTATGCCAAGATCTGCAGGCTCATGGGCCCTTCGGGCGCCGGGCAGCTGACCAAGATGTGCAACCAGATCGCCATTGCCGGGCTGGTGCAGGGCCTGTCGGAATCGCTGCATTTCGCCGAGAAGGCGGGGCTGTCGATTCCCGAGGTGGTCGAGGTCATCAGCCAGGGCGCCGCCGGCAGCTGGCAGATGGCGAACCGTCACCAGACCATGGCCGAGAACCGCTTCGACTTCGGCTTCGCGGTGGACTGGATGCGCAAGGACCTGGCCATCTGCCTCGCCGCCGCGGACGAGACCGGCGCCAGCCTGCCGGTGACGGCGCTGGTCGACCAGTTCTACAAGGAGGTGCAGGCCATGGGCGGCGGGCGCTGGGACACCTCGTCGCTGATCGCGAGGCTGCGCAAGTGACGCCCGCGCTTGCCAAGGGCGCGGGGATCGCGCTATCAGCCGGCTCGGGGGCGGTTAGCTCAGTTGGTAGAGCGTCTCGTTTACACCGAGAATGCCGGGGGTTCGAGTCCCTCACCGCCCACCATTCTCCCGGAGCCCGGCCATGAGCGGAACCCTGTCCAGCCTGCGCATCGTCGAGATCGCCGGCATCGGCCCCACGCCCTTTTCGGCCATGTGGCTGGCCGATCACGGCGCGCAGGTGGTCCGCATCGCCCGGCCCGGCTCGCCGCAGATCTTTCCGATGAAGCGGGACGTGCTGGATCGCGGCCGTGACTGGCTGGAGCTGGACCTGAAATCGCCGGAGGGCCGCGGGATCGCGCGCGGCCTGATCCTGCGCGCCGATGCGGTGATCGAGGGCATGCGCCCCGGCGTGATGGAGCGGCTGGGCCTCGGCCCCGGGGATTTCCCGGAAAACCCGCGGCTGGTCTATGGCCGGATGACCGGCTGGGGGCAGAGCGGCCCGCTGGCGCATTCCGCCGGCCACGACCTGACCTATCTGGCGATCACCGGCGCGCTTTCCGCCATCGGCCCGCGCGATCACCCGGTGCCGCCGCTGAACCTGGTCGGCGATTTCGCCGCCGGCTCGATGTATCTGGTCGCCGGTATGCTGGCGGCGATCCTGCGGGCGCGCGAGACCGGGCGGGGACAGGTGGTCGATGCCGCCATCACCGACGGGGTGGCGCATCTGATGGCGATGATCTCGGGGCTGCGCGTCAACGGGCTCTGGCGCGACGAGCGCCAGGCGAACCTGCTGGACGGCGGCGCGCCCTATTACAGCTGCTATCCCTGCGCCTGCGGCGGCTTCCTCGCCGTCGGCGCCATCGAGCCGCAGTTCTGGGCCGAGCTGGTCCGGCGGCTGGGGCTTTCCGAAGCCGATCTGCCCGACCGTAGCGATCCGGCGAACTGGACCGCGCTGCGCGAGATCCTGGCGGCGCGGATCGTCACACGCAGCCGCGACGACTGGGCGGCCGAGCTGGAGGGGACGGATGCCTGCGCCGCTCCGGTGCTCTCCATCGCCGAGGCGCCGAGCCATGCGCATAACCGGGCGCGCGGGGCCTATCTGGGCGATGATCCGCGCCCGGCGCCGCTTTTGTCGCGCGAGCCGGGCAGCCCGCGCGAGGGGCGGCGGCTCTCGGCGGAGGAGGCGCGAGATCTGTGGCGCTGAGCCGCCATTCCTGTTGACTTGCCCGGCCGAATCCGCGATATACCCGCGACCGGCCGGGCGCATGTCCGTTGCCGGCATCATATTTTGAATCTCACCCGGGAATGGGTGCGCTGTCCGAAGGCGGGGCCTGCCCCCATCAACATCCGCGATGCGGGGCCGAAGGACGCGGCAGAGCAAGGAAAGACGGAATGTTCGCAGTTCTCAAGACGGGCGGCAAGCAGTACCGGGTTCAGGCCGGCGACGTGCTGCGCGTCGAAAAGCTGAACGCCGAAGCCGGCGACAAGGTCCAGTTCAACGACGTGCTGATGATCGGCGCCACCGTGGGCGCGCCGCTGGTCGCGGGTGCGGCCGTGCAGGCCGAGGTCATCGACACCATCAAGGCCGACAAGGTCATCACCTATGTCAAGCGCCGCCGGAAGCATTCCTCGCAGCGCACCCGCGGCCATCGCCAGCAGCTGACGCTGGTCCGCATCACCGACCTGCTTGAAAAGGGCGGCGACAAGACCGATGTGAAACCTGCCGTCGGCGCCCGCACCAAGCTCGCGGCGGCCGAACAACCGGCGAAAGCCAAGAAGTCGAAAGCCGAAGCCTCGGCCGAAGACGCCAACTGAGGCAGAAGGAGACTGAGCCATGGCACATAAGAAAGCAGGCGGTTCGTCCCGCAACGGCCGCGATTCGGCCGGTCGTCGTCTCGGCGTGAAACTCTATGGCGGCCAGCAGGCCGTCGCCGGCAACATCATCGTGCGTCAGCGCGGCACCACCTGGTGGCCGGGCCAGAACGTCGGCATGGGCCGCGACCATACGCTGTTCGCGCTGACGGACGGCCAGGTGACCTTCAAGAAGGGCCTCAAGGGCCGCACCTTCATTTCCGTGCTTCCCGCCAATGTCGAGGCCGCCGAGTAAGCCGATTTTAACACTCGGGTGCTAAAAGGGGATCGGCCGTAGCCGGTCCCCTTCGCGTTTTCGGAATCCGCACCCATATCATTGCGAGTAATTGGGGGAGAATAGAGACATGAACGAATTGATTGCCTCGGATGCGCGGCAGATCGAGATCGTGACCGAGCGTTTCGTCCTGCGCCCGCTTCGGGCGTCGGATGCGGGGCTCATCGCGCATTACACTGCCGATCGACGCGTGGCCGAGGGAACCCGTTCGATCCCGCACCCCTTGCCGCCCGGCGCGGCCGAAGCCTATGTCCGCCGCGCCATGTCGGCCGACCGGGACGAGGATGTCTGGGCCATCGACGGTTCGGCCAACAAGCTGGCCGAGCTGCTGGGCGTGGTCTCGCTGACCCGGATCGACAAGGAACAGTCCGAACTGGGCTTCTGGATCGGCGCGGGGTTCTGGAACACCGGCTTCGCGACCGAAGCGGTCTCGGCCCTGGTCGAGGCGAACCCGCACCGCTCGCGCACCCTGTTCGCCGAGGCGTTCCAGGACAATCCCGGCTCGGCCCGGGTGCTCACCAATTGCGGCTTCGAATATCTCGGCGATGCCGAAAGCTGGTCGGTGGCACGCGATGCGCGGGTACCGACCTGGACCTATCTGCGCAAGATGTCCTGACCGCCAAGCCCGCGTGGCGCGCGCAGAAGCCTGCCCGCGCCGCGAAGGCCGGGTCGGGCAATTGCCCCGGCCTTGCGAGCAGGGCCGGGGCGCGTGCGGCTGTCCGCACGGGCTTTCCGGCCCGGATATCGGGGAGCGGGCCGCCTTGGGGCTGGCCGCTGCCGAAGGGGCATCCCCTTATCCAGGACGATCCGAAGTCCGGTGATTGTTCTCTCGCCCTTCGGCATCTGAAGAGCGCGGATCCCCAGCGGAGCTTTCTTCCACCCTTCCGTCGCAGCAGCGCGTCTCAAGACAGCCTCTGCCCTCGCGCCCGCAAGGCCCCGAAGCGCACCGACCGGAGGAGGCTGTCCCGCAATCGCTATAACCCTCCTCTGCGGTGCCCCCCTGCCGGCGCCATTGCCCCGAGCAACTGCGCGTGCCGGCCTCCGCCGCAGCAGCGCGAAACGAGCAATCCTGCATCACCCAGGGGCGTCCGGCCGTTTCACCCCAGCCCGCCCGCTGTCCCCGGGGAAGGCCAGGTATCAAGACCGGCAGGGCCTGCCGGCATCCGCCTTGTCCCTCGCCGCACCCGAAATCGGGCCCGCCATCTGGCCTGACCCGGACGGTCCGTCAAGGCTTCGATCAGACCGGCTCGGCCCCGCCGGAAGCCCGCCGTCCCAAGCTGCGGCGCAGTTGGGCCCCCACCCGGGCTTTCTCTGGTTCATAAATACCCATGTCGCGACCGCGCCGCAAAACCCGCGGCTGCCGGTGTTTCCGGCTCCGCAGCCCGCCCCGCCTGTGACCCTCAGCGCCGCAGGCTTACGGAATTGCTCGCGCCCGAGATCACCACCTCGCGCAGATCCGGCAGGACGGCATTCGGAATGACCAGCGCCACCGTTGCCGCATCGGCAAGCGGATTGGCCGGGTTGGCCGCGGCGAAGGTGTCGGGTTGCGGCGGCTTGCCGACCAGGCGCAGGCGCAGCACGCCGTTCTCGTCCGGGCGGATGCGTCCCTTGGGCATGGGAACCTCGGTCACCAGCGCCAGGTCCCACCAGCCCTTGCTGGCGGCCAGCCCGGTCACGACCAGCATCCGCCCCTCGTAGAGCGGCTCCCACCTCGCTCCGGTGACATGGGCCAGCGGCACGCGGCCGTCATTCACCGTGGTCGGATAGCCACCCTCGGGCTCCAGCGTCTGCGTCTGCGGCGCGCTGCCGAACCAGCGCATCGGGTTCCAGCTGCTGTCTCCCATGCGGCCGCAGCCCGCCAGCACCAGCGCCGCACAGGCAAGAATGCCCAAGGTTCCTGACCGCATGAAGCCTGCCCCCGTTTTCCCGCTTCTTTGCGGCAGTGATAGGCCAAGATGCGCGGGGGCGAAAGCCTCTTTGACCTCGCCGAGCCATCGCGCTATGCAAGATCGCCCGACGCGAGAGGATGCCCCGATGGCCACGCCCGCCTTTGAAGAGATCGCCGAGACCTTCGATTTTCTCGAGGACTGGGAAGAGCGCTATCGCCATGTCATCGAGCTGGGCAAGGCGATGCCGCCCATGGACCCCTCGCTGCAGGTGCCCGCCACCAAGGTCGAGGGCTGCGCCAGCCAGGTCTGGATCATGCCCCGGATCGAGGGCGGCCATTTCGATTTCCAGGGCGACAGCGATGCGCTGATCGTGCGCGGGCTGATCGCCATCCTGCACGCGCTTTATTCCGGCGTGCCGGTGCGCGAGGTGCCGGCGATCGACGCCAGCGCCGAGCTTGGCCGGCTGGGGCTGGAGGAGCATCTTTCGGCGCAGCGGTCCAACGGGTTGCGCGCCATGGTCGAGCGCATCCGGCTGCTGGCCGCGGCGGCCTGAACCCGACTGTCAGCCGCCGCGCCGGTGCGAGATCCAGCCGCCGCCCAGCACGCGGCTGCCCTCGGTGGCATAGAACACGCAGGCCTGGCCGGGGCTGACGCCTTCTTCCGGGGCCAGCAGTTCGACCTCGGCGCGCCGCTCGCCGGTCACGCGCAGGATTGCCGGCCGCGGCGGCCGGGTCGAGCGGATGCGGGCGGTGATGGCGATCTCGCCCTCGAAGGGCGCGTCGCCCAGCCAGTTCACCTCGGTTACCGGCACGATCTTCGTCGCCAGCGCCTGCTTGGGGCCGACGACGACCCGCCGCGTCTCGGGCTCCAGCCGCAGGACATAGAGCGGATCGCCGAGGCCGCCGATGCCCAGGCCGCGGCGCTGGCCGATGGTGTAATGGATCACGCCGCGATGCGTGCCCAGCACATTGCCGTCCATGTCCACGATCTCGCCCGGATCGGCCGAGCCGGGGCGCAGCTTCTCGATCACGCTGGCGTAATTGCCGTCCGGCACGAAGCAGATGTCCTGGCTGTCGGGCTTGTCGGCCACCGACAGCCCGTATTGCGCCGCCAGCGCCCGGGTCTCGGCCTTGCTGGCCAGGCCGCCCAGCGGGAAACGCAGGAAATCCAGCTGCTCCTGGGTGGTCGAGAACAGGAAATAGCTCTGGTCGCGGGCGGGATCGGCGGCCATGTGCAATTCGGCGCCCTTCGGGCCGTCGAAGCGGCGGATGTAATGCCCCGTCGCCATGCAGTCGGCATCGAGTTCGCGCGCGGTCTGCAAGAGGTCGCGGAACTTGACCCGCTCGTTGCAGCGGATGCAGGGCACCGGGGTGGCGCCGGCCAGATAGGCGTCGGCGAATTCCTCGATCACCGATTCCCGGAACTTGTTCTCGTAATCCAGCACGTAATGCGGAAAGCCGATGCGCTCGGCCACCCGGCGGGCGTCGTGGATGTCCTGCCCGGCGCAGCAGGCGCCCTTTTTCGCCAGCGCCGCGCCATGGTCGTAAAGCTGCAGCGTCACGCCGATCACGTCATAGCCCTGCGCCGCCAGCATCGCCGCCACCACCGAGCTGTCGACGCCGCCGGACATGGCGACGACCACGCGCGTCTGCGCCGGGGGCTTGGCAAAGCCCAGCGAGTTCACGGTCGAATCGGGTGCGGCCGGGCGCAGAGAGGAAGCTGGCGCTGTCATGGATCGTCCTTTCGCGGGGGCGCATGTCGTCCGGGCCCCGCAGTTCCCAACATTTATAGGAAAAATCCGGCAATTCTCAAGGGCGGGGAGCGGAAAAACCCGGGGTGACTTCACCTCGACTTAAGAAGTTTGCGGCAGAACGGGGCAAGGAAGACAAGGACTTGCCGATGTTTCTGAAGAAAACCCCCGGCCCGCGCACCGCGATCCTGCCCGATGGCAGCATTCTGTCCCTGGCCGACCTGCCCGATCCGCAGACCCGCTGGGTGGCCAGCCGCAAGGCGGCGGTCGTGGATGCCGTGCAATATGTGCTGCTGGCGCGGGAGGAGGCGATTCGCCGCTACGGCCTGACCGAGGAGGAGTTCGACGCCTGGGCCAGCGCCTTTCGCCGTCACGGACGCAATGCGCTGAAAATCACGCAGTTGCAGAGATTCCGGCAACCGTAAGTTGAGACATATTTGATGATTTATCCGGTAACGTGATATTAACCTTTTGCGGAGAAATTTTACCAGTCGTCTGGTTAGCAAGGGGAAAAGACATGCGAATCCTTCTCGTGGAGGATGATCCGACCACGGCCCGCAGCATCGAGCTGATGCTGACTCATGCGAGCTATAATGTTTATCGCACCGATATGGGCGAGGAAGGCATCGACCTGGCCAAGCTCTATGACTACGACCTGATCCTGCTGGATCTGGACCTGCCGGACATGCACGGGATGGAGGTGCTGCGGCAGATTCGCATGTCGCGCATCGATACGCCGATCCTGATCCTGACCGGCTCGGACGATACCGAAAGCAAGCTGCGCGGCTTCGGCTTCGGCGCCGACGACTACATGACCAAGCCCTTCAACCGCGACGAGCTGATCGCCCGCATCCAGGCCATCATCCGCCGCTCCAAGGGGCACAGCCAGTCGGTGATCCGCACCGGCGATATGGTGGTGAACCTGGACGCGCGCTCGGTCGAGGTGGGCGGGCGGCCGGTCAACCTGACCGGCAAGGAATACCAGATCCTGGAACTGCTCAGCCTGCGCAAGGGCACGACGCTGACCAAGGAGATGTTCCTCAACCACCTCTATGGCGGGATGGACGAGCCCGAGCTGAAGATCATCGACGTCTTCGTCTGCAAGCTGCGCAAGAAGCTGGCCGCGGCGATGAACGGCGAAAGCCATATCGAGACTGTCTGGGGCAGGGGCTATGTCCTGCGCGATCCGGTGGTCGAGACGCCGAATCCCGAACGCATGGCGCTGCGCGCCTGACGCGGCCCGCGCGGCCGGGTGCTGGACAATCCGGCCCCGGCCCCGCTATCACCTTTCCCCGGATCATGGCCCGCAAGGGCCGGCAGGCAGGCGGAGGGCAGGATGGCCGGAGAAGACGAGGAGCAGGCTGTTCCCGCAGCGGAATCGGCCCGGCCACCGGTCTCCGGTCTGGATGCAGGGGCAGCGGCCGAGGAGCATGGGCGGCTGAGCGAACTGGTGGCGCGCGCCAACCTGGCCTATTACCAGCAGGACGCGCCCTTCATCAGCGACGCGGAATACGATGCCGGCAAGCGCCGGCTCGAAGAGATCGAGGCGCGCTTCCCCCAGCTTGCGCATCCGGCCAGCCCGACGGCGCAGGTCGGCGCCGCGCCCGACACCCGCTTCGCCAAGATCCCGCATCGCCTGCCGATGCTGTCGCTGGAAAACGGCTTCAGCCAGGGCGATGTCGAGGCCTTCGTGCAGCGGGTGCGCTCGTTCCTGAACCTCGCGCCCGGCACGGTGCTGGAGATCACCGCCGAGCCGAAGATCGACGGGTTGTCGCTGTCCCTGCGCTACGAGGGCGGGCGGCTGATCCAGGCCGCCACCCGCGGCGACGGCGCGGTGGGCGAGAACGTGACCGCCAACGCCCGCACCATCGCCGACATTCCCGAGCGGCTTGCCGGCGACGGCTGGCCCGAGGTTCTGGAGATCCGCGGCGAAGTCTACATGTCGCATGCGGATTTCGAGACGCTGAACCAGTCCGACAGCGGCCGGGTCTTTGCCAACCCGCGCAATGCGGCGGCGGGCTCGCTGCGCCAGCTCGATCCCGCGGTGACGGCGGCGCGGCCGCTGCGTTTCTTCGCCTATGCCTGGGGCGAGGTCAGCGCGCCCTTCGCCGGCACGCAGATGGAAGCGGTGCGGCGCATGCAGGATTTCGGCTTCCAGATCAATCCGTTGACCCGGATCTGTGCCTCGGTTCAGGACATGCTGGCCGCCTGGGCCGAGATCGAGCAGATGCGCGCGACGCTTGGCTATGACATCGACGGCGTGGTCTACAAGGTGAACGACCTCGGCTATCAGGCGCGGCTCGGCATGCGCTCGACCACGCCGCGATGGGCGCTGGCGCACAAGTTCCCGGCCGAGCGCGCCTGGACCCGGCTGGAAGCCATCGACATCCAGGTCGGCCGCACCGGTGCGCTGAGCCCGGTGGCGCGGCTGCATCCGGTGACGGTGGGCGGCGTCGTCGTCTCGAACGCCACGCTGCACAACGAGGATTACATCGCCGGCCGCGGCGCCGACGGCAGCGAGATCCGCGGCGGCAAGGACATCCGCATCGGCGACTGGGTCGAGGTCTATCGCGCCGGCGACGTGATCCCCAAGGTCGCGGACGTGGACCTGGCCAAGCGCCCGCCCGAGTCGGTTCCCTATGCTTTCCCCGAGACCTGCCCGGAATGCGGCTCGCCCGCCATAAGGGAAGAGGGCGACTCGGTCCGGCGCTGCACCGGCGGGCTGATCTGCCCGGCCCAGGCGGTCGAGAAGCTGCGCCATTTCGTCTCGCGCGCCGCCTTCGACATCGAGGGGCTGGGCGCCAAGCTGGTCGAAGAGCTGTTCCGCGACGGCTGGATCGCCGAGCCGGCCGACATCTTCACCCTGCAGGACCGCTACGGCCCCGGCCAGCTGACCCAGCTGAAGAACCGCGAGGGCTGGGGCGAGAAAAGCGCCGCCAGCCTGTTCCAGGCCATCGGGAAGCGCCGCGAGATCCCGCTGGCGCGGCTGCTTTTCGCCCTTGGCATCCGTCATGTCGGCGAGGTTGCGGCGCAGGATCTCGCCCGCCATTACGGCAGCTGGGAGGCGCTGGAGGCGGCGCTCGACACCGCGCGTCCGGCGGCTGTGGCGCATCGCCTGGCCGAAGAGGCGGCCCAGGCCGAGCGCGCGGCGGCCGCGGCCGAAGGCCGCCGTGCCCGGCCGTCCGAGGCGCGCGCCGCGGCGCTGGCGCAGGTCGATCTGCCGCCCGAGGCCAGCGCGGCCTGGGCCGGGCTGATCGCCGCCGACGGCATCGGCCCGGTGCTGGCCATGTCGCTGTCGGACGCCTTCGCCAATGCGCGCGAGCGGGCGGCGATCGACCGGCTGGTCGGCTTCCTGACCGTGCTGCCGCCCGAGAAGCGCGCCGCCGACAGCGCCATCACCGGCAAGACCCTGGTCTTTACCGGCACGCTGGAAAAGATGACGCGGGCCGAGGCCAAGGCGCGGGCCGAGGCGCTTGGCGCCCATGTCGCGGGCTCGGTCTCGGCCAAGACCGACCTGCTGATCGCCGGCCCCGGCGCCGGGTCGAAGGCGAAGAAGGCCGCCGAACTGGGGATCAAGGTTATCGACGAGGACGAATGGCTGGCGATCGCCCAGGGGTGACGCCGGGCCGCCCGCCGGCGCTGTTTCCACTGTTCGCGGGTGTCGAGACCCTGCCCGGAGTCGGCCCGCGGGCGGCCGAGGCCTTTGCCCAGATGGGCGTGACGCGGCTGCGCGACCTGATCCTGACCCTGCCGCATTCCGGCATCCGCCGCCGCCCGATCGCCCGGCTGGCCGATGCCCGCCCGCCCGAGATCGTCACCGTGGCGATCACCGTGCAGCGCCACAGCCCGCCCACGGCCAAGGGCCGGCCCTGGCGGGTGCATTGCTCGGACGGCAGCGCCGACCTGCAGCTGGTCTTTTTCCATCCGCGCAAGGACTGGATCGAAAGCCAGCTGCCTTTGGGTGCGCGGCGGCTGGTTTCCGGCAAGATCGAGCTGTTCGACGGCATGGCGCAGATGGTGCATCCCGACCATATCGGCGCCGAAGGCTCGGTGCCGCCGCCGGATTTCGAGCCGGTCTATCCGCTCTCGGGCCGGCTGACTCAGGGGGTGGTGCAAAAGGCGGTGCAGGCGGCGATGGGGCGGCTGCCGCAGGCGGGGGAATGGATCGACGCCTCGGTCCTGGCGCGCGAGGGCTGGCCGGCCTGGGCCGAGGCGCTGGCCCGCGCCCATGCGCCGGAAGGGCCGGCCGGCCTGTCGCCGACCGATCCGGCACGCGCCCGGCTGGCCTATGACGAGCTGTTCGCGCATCAGATGACTCTGGCGCTCTTGCGCCGCGACCGGCGGCGGCAGGCAGGGCTGGCCACGCAGGGCGACGGGCATCTGCGCGCCAGGGTGCTGGCCGGGCTGCCCTGGCCGCCGACCGGGGCGCAGGCCCGCGCGGTCGAGGAGATCGCCGGTGACATGGCCGCGCCGCGGCGGATGAACCGGCTGCTGCAGGGCGATGTCGGGGCCGGCAAGACGCTGGTCGCCTTCCTCGCGCTGCTGGTCGCGGTCGAGGCGGGCGGGCAGGGCGTGCTGATGGCCCCGACCGAGATCCTGGCCCGCCAGCATTTCCGCGCGCTGGAGCCGCTGGCGCGGCTGGCCGGCATCCGGCTGGAGGCGCTGACCGGCCGCGACAAGGGCGATGCCCGCGCCAATATCCTGACCGACCTGGCCGAGGGGCGGATCGATATCCTGGTCGGCACCCATGCGGTGATCCAGAAATCGGTCGAATTCCACGACCTGCGGCTGGCCATCGTCGACGAACAGCACCGCTTCGGCGTCAACCAGCGCATGGAACTGGGCGCCAAGGGCGGGCATCTGCCGCCCGACATGCTGGTGATGACGGCAACGCCGATCCCGCGATCCTTGGCGCTGGCGCAATTCGGCGACATGGACCTGTCGGTGCTGGACGAAAAGCCCGCTGGCCGGCAGCCGATCCGCACCACGGTGGTCTCGGACGCGCGCATGGCCGAAGTGGTGGAGCATCTGGCCCGGGCGCTGGACTCCGGCGCCCGGGCCTATTGGGTCTGCCCGCTGGTCGAGGAGAGCGAGGCCATCGACCTGACCGCCGCCGAGGCGCGCTTCCAGGAGTTGCGGGCGCGGTTCGGCGAGCAGGTGCGGCTGGTCCACGGCCAGATGCCGCCGGAGGAACGCGACGCGGCGATGGCCGATTTCGCCGCCGGCCGCGCGCGTATCCTGGTCGCGACCACGGTGATCGAGGTCGGCGTCGACGTGCCCGAGGCGACGATCATGGTGATCGAGCGCGCCGAAAGCTTCGGCCTGGCACAGCTGCATCAGCTGCGCGGCCGGGTCGGGCGCGGCTCGGGCGCTTCGAGCTGCCTGCTGATGTATCACGAGCCGCTGTCCGAGACCGGGCGGCGGCGCCTGACCATCCTGCGCGAGACCGAGGACGGCTTCCGCATCGCCGAGGAGGATCTGGCGATGCGCGGCGCCGGCGACGTGATCGGCACCGCGCAATCCGGCCTGCCGCGGTTCCGTATCGCCGACCTGGAACGCCAGGCCGGGCTGATGGCGCTGGCGCGCAAGGACGCGCAGAGCTTCCTGGAGCGCGACCCGGCCATGGAGAGCGGGCGCGGCCAGGCCGTGCGGCTGCTGCTGTGGCTGATGGAGCAGGATCGCGCCATCCGACTGATCAGCGCCGGATAGATGTTCGCATGATGTTCCTAAAAAGTTCTTTACTTTGTTCACGACTCGTGAGAACAAACCATAAACGAACTGTGGAGAGACCTCATGACCCGCGAATCCCTCTCTGACCTGCTCGGCACCGTCGCGATTTCGGTGACCGCGATCATCCTGTTTTCGCTGCCCTCGATCCTGGCGGCCTGATCCTCACTGCCCCGCGCAATCGACGGCCCTTCGCCTGGGGCCGGAACCTTCTCCCGGACGATCATGCGCGCAACTGCCGGTCCCTTGCGGGCCGGCTTTTCTTTTTCGCCTCCGGCGGGAGTATTTGGAAAACGGTGAAGGCGGGCGGGACGCGCTTCCGGCGGGGGTATTGGGGGGAACGAAGAAGCCGGTCAGGCCGAGGCGTCGATGGCGCCGAGCAGCGCCTCCCAGGCCAGCAGGATCGAGGCGTGGCGGTTCGGGAAGTCGCGGGCGGGCAGCAGGGCTTCCAGTTCCTCGAAGGGCGGCGTAGGGGCGGGGCCGTCGGATTTCAGCATGGCCTGCAATGCGTCGCGGGCGCGGGCGATCTCGTCGCGGGTGCGGCCGAGCGCGGTGCGGCCCAGAACCCCGGCAGAGGCCTGGCCCAGGGCGCAGGCCCGCACCTCCTGCGCGAATTCGGCGATGCGGCCGTCCCGCATCACCACATGCGCCGTGACCGAAGAGCCGCATTGCGGCGAGCGGCGATGCGCGCTGCCCGTCGCATGGTCGAGCTTGCCCAGATGCGGGATGTCCGAGGCCAGCGCCAGGATGCGCCGCGAATAGAGCTGCATCAGGTCGCTGTCAGACATGGTCTTTTCCCTTGCTGCCGTCGGGTCTAGATAGGTGCGGTGCAGCCGAAAGGAAAGCCGATGTTCGACCCTGCCAGCCTGAAATATGACGCGAACGGGCTGATTCCCGCCATTGCGCAGGATCATCGCAGCGGCGAGGTGCTGATGATGGCCTGGATGAATGCCGAAGCCGTCCGACAGACGCTGGAGAGCGGGCGGGTGACTTATTGGTCACGCTCGCGCCAGGGCTTCTGGGTCAAGGGCGAAAGCTCGGGCCATGTGCAGAAGCTGGTCGAGCTGCGGCTGGATTGCGACCGCGACTGTCTGCTGCTGCTGGTCGACCAGCATGGGCCGGCCTGCCACACCAACCGGCGCAGCTGTTTCTATACCGCCATCCGCGAGGGGAAAGAGGTCGAGATCATGGCGCCGTCAGAAGCCTAGCTGGCGGCGGATCTGCGCGGCGCTGGTGCCTTCGTTGCGGAAAAGCTTCAGCGCGCGGGCGTCGTCCCGCTTGGCGAGGCGCTTGCCCTGCTCGTCCCGGATCAGCCGGTGGTGGTGGTAGCGTGGCGTCGGAAGCTCCAGCAGTTTCTGAAGAATGATGTGAATATATGTTGAATCCAAAAGATCTTTCCCGCGCGTCACCAGGGTGATGCCTTGGGCGGCATCGTCCACCACCACCGCCAGGTGGTAGCTGGTGCCCATGCCGCGCCGCGCCAGCACCACGTCGCCGATCCCGGCGACGAAGTCCCGCGCGGTGAGGCGATGCGGCAGCCCGGGGGCGATGTTCTGGTCGAGAAAGATGATCTCGTCGAGCCCGAGATGGTCGAGCGCCCGGGCGGCGTTCAGGCGGATGGCGTCGTCCGGCCCGGCCTCGGCCATAGAACGGTGGCGGCAGGTGCCGGGATAGACCGGGCCGTCAGGGCCGATCACGGCCGGGCCCTCTTGCGGGGCCGAGAGCGCGGCGCGGATGTCGGCGCGGCGGCAGCGGCAGGGATAGGTCAGGCCCAGCTCCGCCAGCCGGTCCAGCGCCGCCTGATAGGCGGGCAGGCGTTCGGACTGGCGCATGACCGGCTGCGGCCAGTCGAGGCCCAGCCAGTGCAGGTCCTCGGCGATCAGCGCCTCGTATTCCGGGCGGCAGCGACTTTGGTCGATATCCTCGATGCGCAGCAGGAACTGGCCGGGATCGGCAAGGCGCGCGGCGGTCAGGGCCGCGAAGGCATGGCCCAGATGCAGCGGCCCGGTCGGCGAGGGGGCGAACCGCGTCCGGTTCAACTTTGCCCTGCAAGCCATTGCCGAAAATCGACTTTCGCGCGGTCGGTATAGGCCGGGTAGCGGTCCTTGCGCCCCTTGCGGCCGCCGCGCATCGCGTCCAGCGGCGGGTAGAGGCCGAAATTCACGTTCATCGGCTGGAAGGTCCTGGCATCCGCGCCGCCGGTGATGTGGTTGACCAGCGCACCCATCGAGGTGGTGGCCGGCGGCGGCGGCAGGTCGCGCCCCAGCGCCTCGGCCGCGGCCATGCGGCCAGCGAGCAGGCCCATGGCGGCGGATTCGACATAGCCCTCGACCCCTGTCACCTGGCCGGCGAAGCGCAGGTTCGGGCGCGCGCGCAGCCGCAACCGGTCGTCGATCAGCCGCGGCGAATTCAGGAAACTGTTGCGGTGGATGCCGCCCAGCCGCGCGAAGCTGGCATTCTGCAACCCGGGAATCCGGCGGAAAACATCCACTTGCGCGCCGTATTTCATCTTTGTCTGGAAGCCGACGATATTGTAGAGCGTCCCCAGCGCATTATCGCGGCGCAGCTGCACCACGGCATGGGGCTTCTCGGCCGGGTTATGGGCGTTGGTCAGGCCCACGGGTTTCATCGGACCGTGGCGCAGGGTTTCGCGGCCGCGTTCGGCCATGATCTCGATCGGCAGGCAGCCGTCGAAATAGCCGGCCGTTTCCCCCTCGTGGAACTCGGTCTTGTCGGCGGCGAGCAGGGCGTCGATGAAGCCCTCGTAATCCTCGCGCGTCATCGGGCAGTTGATATAGGCGGTGCGCTCTTCCTCGGTCTCGCCCTTGTCGTAGCGGCTTTGCCGCCAGCAGATCGACATGTCGATGCTGTCGGCATGGACGATGGGGGCGATGGCGTCGAAGAAGGCGAGCGAGCCCTCGCCGGTCAGGTTGCGGATCGACTGGCCGAGCGCCTCGGAGGTCAGCGGGCCGGTGGCGACGATCCAGCGCCCCTCGCGGGGCAGCTCGCGGATCTCGCCCGGCGCGAATCTGACCAGCGGCTCGTCGCGCAACGCCCGGGTCACGGCCTGCGAGAAGGCGTCGCGGTCCACGGCCAACGCGCCGCCGGCGGGCAGGCGGTGACGTTCGGCCATGGCCATGATGAGCCCGCCCGCGGCCCGCATTTCCCAATGCAGCTGGCCCACGGCGTTCATGCGGTCGTCGTCCGAGCGGAAGCTGTTCGAGCAGACCATCTCGGCGCAATCGCCGGTGCGGTGGGCGAAGGTCGCGACCTGGGGCCGCATCTCGTGCAGCACCACGGGCACGCCCGCGCGGGCGATCTGCCAGGCGGCTTCGGACCCGGCAAGGCCGGCGCCGATGATATGGATCGGTTCCATGCGTTTCCCCTTCGCGTCAGGCGCGATGTCCTAGCAATCGCCGGGCCCGGCGGCAAGAGAAAGGGCGGCGCCCGCAGGGGTGCCGCCCGATGTGATTCGCAGCTGAAGCCGGCGATCAGGCCTCGGTGGCCTCGTCTTCGGCGGCTGCGGCTTCCTCGTTATCGGCCGAGCGCAGGCCCGAGGGCGCGGCGATGTTGGCGATGACGAAGTTGCGGTCGATGGTCGGCTTCACGCCGGCCGGCAGCACCACGTCGTTGATGTGGATGGTGTCGCCGATCTGCTTGCCGGTCAGGTCCACGGTGATCTGCTCGGGGATGTCCGAGGCGGTCACGACCAGCTCGACCTCGGGGCGCACCACGACCAGCGTGCCGCCGCGCTTGAGGCCGGGGGCGGCGTCGTGATTTTCAAAGTTCACGTGGATGAACAGGTTCACGCGGGTGTTGCGGTGCAGGCGCATGAAGTCGATATGCGTCGGCAGGTCCTTGACCACGTCGCGCTGGACGCCGCGGCAGACGACGCGCACGTCGTCCTGGCCCTCGACCTTCAGGTTCCACAGCGTGGACATGAAGCGGCCGGCGCGCAGTTTGGTCAGCAGCGAGTTGAACTCGATTTGGATCGGCTGCGGCTCCTTGCCGTCGCCATAAACGATGCCGGGCACCTTGCCTTCGCGGCGAGCTTGGCGGGCGGCCCCCTTGCCTGTCCCCGCGCGTGCCTCGGCCACCAGATCCGGGATCTCTTTGGCCATGATGGTATTCCTTTGCTAAGCGTTCGCGGCCATCCTCCAAGGGTGCATGGCCGAAGCCGCGCCTATAGCGCGACGTCATTCGGATGTGAAGCGAAAAAACAGTTGCATGCCGCGGGAAAAATGCTTGTCAGATAGTCCTCGCTGGTTGCAAAGCTTGCGCCAGTGGGGGTCGGGGTTTTCGCGTTGCACCGTATTCATTCGCTGGACTATCTCAAGCTGGGATTGGCGGTCCTGGTCGCCTTTGCGCATACCTACTGGTTGCAGACCAACATGACGCCGCGGCTGTTCATGATCGGCAACGGGCTGATGCGGGTCATGGTGCCGACCTTCTGCATCGTGGCGGGCTATTTCCTCTATTCGGCGGTGGCGCGCGGCAAGGGCGTCAAGTGGCTGTGGCGCGTCGCGGCGCTCTACCTGTTCTGGATGGCGGTCTATCTGCCCTTCTGGCTGGATCAGGTGCATGGGCTCGGCTCGCTGGTCAAGACCTTGGCCTGGGGCTATTTCCACCTGTGGTTCATGGCCGGCATCCTGGTCGCGGGGGCGGTGATCCTGCTTCTGCGCGGCTTTGCCCGCAAGCTGGCGCCGGCCTATGAATACCGCATCCTGCTGGCGGCGGTGGCGGTCTGCGCCGTGATCGGGCTGGTGCTGCAATATGTCGCCCTGTCCGGGGTCATGCAGATCGGCGTGAAGAAATTCTCGAACGGGCTGTTCATGTGCTTCCCCTTCGTGGCGATCGGCTATCTCTGCGGCCGCCGCGTGGCCCGGCTGGGGATGGAGGGGCTGCCGCCGCGCTGGCTGGTGCTGGCCTGCACCCTTGGCGGGGCCGGGCTGCTGATGATCGAGGCCTGGCTGGTCCAGGCCTGGCGCAGCGATCAGGTGATGCTGGACATCCCCGTCAGCGCCTATGTCGCGGCGCCGGCGCTGTTCATGGCGACGCTGGGCACCGCCATGCCGCCGCCGCCGATCCGGCTGGATCCGATCTCGGCCATGATCTATTTCATGCATGTGTTGGCGCTGTTCCTGGCCAATGCTCTGGGGGTGCGGGACCTGGTCGGGCTCATGCTGTTCGGCGTCGGGCTGCCGACCCTCGCGGCGCTGCTGCTGGGCCGGCTGCCGATCCCCGGCTTCGGCAAGGACAAGCGGCAAAGGCAGGGGCATCATCCCGCCCGGCCCTGAACGGGTTCAGGCCCAGGGCTGCAGGAAATCCGGCGGCACCAGCAGGTTGTGGCGGCCGAGGGCCTTCACGTCCCGCTCGCCGCACAGCGCCATGGTGATGTCCAGCTCCTTGCGGATCACCTCGAGTGCCGCGGTCACGCCCGCCTCGCCCATGGCGCCCAGCCCGTAGACGAAGGCGCGGCCGATATGGGTGGCATGCGCCCCCATCGCCAGCGCCTTCAGCACGTCCTGGCCCGAGCGGATGCCGCTGTCGAGATGGATCTCGACCCGGTCGCCCACCGCCTTGACGATCTCGGGCAGCATGCGGATCGAGCTGACCGCGCCGTCCAGCTGCCGGCCGCCATGGTTGCTGACGATGATCGCATCGGCGCCGAAATCGGCGGCCATGCGGGCGTCCTCGGGATCGTTGATGCCCTTGAGGATCAGCTTGCCGCCCCAGAGGTCGCGGATGCGGGCGACCTTGCCCCAGTCGAGCTGCGGGTCGAACTGCTCGGCCGTCCAGGCGATCAGCGACGAGGGATCGCCCACGCCCTTGGCATGGCCGACGATATTGCCGAAGAAGCGGCGCTTCGTGCGCAGCATCTCGATGCCCCAGCGCCATTTCGTCGCCAGGTCCAGCAGCACCGGCAGGGTCAGCCGGGGGGGCGCCGACAGGCCGTTCTTCAGGTCCTTGTGGCGCTGGCCGAGGATCTGCAGGTCCAGCGTCAGCACCAGCGCCGAGCAATGGGCGCGCCGGGCCCGCTCGATGATCGCCTCAAGGAATTCCTGGTCGCGCATGACGTAGAGCTGGAACCAGAACGGCGCCTGCACCGCCTCGGCCACGTCCTCGATCGAGCAGATCGACATGGTGGACAGCGTGAAGGGCACGCCAAAGGCCTTCGCGGCGCGCGCCGCCTTGATCTCGCCATCGGCGCATTGCATGCCGGTCATGCCGACCGGGGCCAGGGCCACCGGCATGGCGACCCGTTCCCCGATCATCGTGCTTTCGGTGCTGCGCCCCGTCATGTCCACCGCGACGCGCTGACGCAGCTTGATGCGCTGGAAATCCGTGCAGCTCTCGCGGAAGGTGCTCTCGGTATAGCTGCCGCTTTCGGCATAGTCGTAGAACATGCGCGGCACGCGCCGGCGATAGATGGCCTTGAGGTCGTCGATGCAGGTGATGACCGGCATGGGCTCTCCTTAATCCGGCGCGCAACCGGCGTCGCCCTCGGGGCAGTCGCCGGACAGGGATTGTTGCGACAGCGCCGTGGCGCGGGCGCGCAGCGCCTCGGCGCGGCGCCGCAACTCGGCGTCGTTGGCCACCGGCCCCGCGGCAGAGCGGCCCGCCAGCGCCCGCCCGCGCGCGTCCAGCGCGCCGCCGACCGCCGTCGGGTCCTGGGCGGCGTCTGCGGCATGGCCGGGCAGGGCGGGCTCGGCCAGCAGCCGGTCGGTCGGCATCAGCGCGGGATAGTCGCCGCCGGCATCGCCGCAGCCGGCCAGCATCGCCAGCGCCAGCACGCCCCAGATCCGCCCCATGCCGTTCCTCCGCCTTTCCATGCGCCGGACCATAGGCCCAGGGCGGCGGCGGGGGCAAGATGCGGTCTTTACCTTGCCGCGGGTCGCCGCCTAGAAGGCGGCATGGCAAGGACCCAGGGCTCAAGGGCAGAGATCACCGGACCGCTGATCCGCGACACGGCGCGCAAGCTGTTCGCGCGCCACGGCTATGCGGCGGTCTCGATGCGGCAGATCGCGGCCGAGGTGGGGGTGCAGGTCGGCGCGCTTTACGCCTACACGCCCGACAAGCAGGCGCTGCTGGCCGACCTGCTGCGGGTGCATATGGAGGAGCTGCTGGCCGCCTGGCGCGACGATCCCGCGCGGCCGGCGCTGGACCGGCTGGAAACCTTCCTGCGCTTTCACATCCAGACCAGCCTGGAGCGTCCCGAGGCGGTGTTCCTGTCCTATATGGAGCTGCGCAACCTGACGCCCGAGAACCGCGCCGGGATCGCCGCCCTGCGCCGCCGCTACGAGGACGCGCTGGAGGCGATCCTGATCGCCGGCGAGGCCGAGGGCGCGATGGCGGTGCCCGACACGCGGCTGGCCACCATGGCGCTGATCGCCATGCTGACAGGCGTCACCAACTGGTATCGCGAGGGCGGGCGGCTGGACCAGGAGCGGGTGGTCGCGGTCTATTGGGACCTGGTGCGCGGGGCCGTCGGTGCGAATCCCCTTTTCAACCGGCGGTCCTGATCCGATATAAGACGGCATGAGCCTGCCGCCCCAGTTCCTCGACGAAATCCGCGCCCGCGTGCCCTTGTCGCGCGTGATCGGCCGCAAGGTGGTCTGGGACCTGCGGCGCTCGAATCAGGCCAAGGGCGACTGGTGGGCGCCCTGTCCCTTCCACGGCGAAAAGACCGCCTCCTTCCATGTCGACGACCAGAAGGGCTTTTATTACTGCTTCGGCTGCCACGCGAAAGGCGACGCGCTGACCTTCCTGCGCGAGGCCGAGGGCATGGGCTTCCTGGAGGCGGTCGAGTTGCTCGCCTCCGAGGCCGGCCTGCAGATGCCCGAGCGCGACCCGCGCCAGGTGCAGCGCGCCGACCGCCGCACGGAACTGGTCGAGGTGATGGAACAGGCGGTGCGCTGGTTCCGCCTGCAGCTGGGCATGGGCGTGGCGGAAGCGGCGCGCGCCTATCTGGCCCGCCGCGGCCTGGACGAGGCTGCCTGCGAACGCTTCGGCATCGGCTTTGCCCCGGACCAGCGCCAGGGCCTGTTCAACGCCCTGCGCGCCAAGGGCATCGCCGAGCAGCTGATCGTCGAGGCCGGGCTGGCGGCCAAGCCCGACGACGGCGGCGCGCCCTTCGACCGCTTCCGCGGCCGCATCACCTTCCCGATCCGCGACGGGCGCGGGCGCTGCATCGCCTTCGGCGGCCGGGCGATGGACCCGAACGCGCGGGCGAAATACCTGAACTCTCCCGAGACGCCGCTCTTCGACAAGGGCCGCAACCTCTACAATATCGGCCCGGCACGGGCGGCGGTGGCCAAGGGCAGGCCGCTGGTGGTGGCCGAGGGCTACATGGACGTGATCGCCCTGGTCCGCGCCGGGTTCGAGGGGGCGGTGGCGCCGCTGGGCACCGCCATCACCGAGGACCAGCTGCGGCTGATGTGGCGCATCTCGCCCGAGCCTGTGATCGCGCTCGATGGCGACGAGGCGGGGCTGCGCGCGGCGATGCGGCTGATCGACCTGGCGCTGCCGAGGACCGGGCCGGGGCAGGCGCTGCGCTTTGCCTTCCTGCCGCAGGGGCTGGACCCCGACGACCTGATCCGCGCCCGCGGCGCCGGCGCCATGGCGGCGGTGCTGGACGAGGCGCGGCCGCTGGTCGACCTGCTCTGGCGGCGCGAGACCGAGGGCCGGGTCTTCGACAGCCCCGAACGCCGCGCGGCGCTGGACAAGGCGCTTGGCGAGGCGGTGGCGAAGATCCCCGACAAGGACACCCGCGACCATTACCATGCGGTGCTGCGCAACCTGAAATGGCAGCTCTTCGGCAACCGCCGCCGCGATGCCGCCCCGGCGCGCCCGCCGCGCGAGGGCTGGCAGGGGCAGGCGCGCAATCCGCGCTTCCAGCCCGTCGCGCCGGCGGCGCCGACGCGCGCCTCGCGCCTGTCCTCGCCCGAAGCCGGCGAGCACGAGGCGGAACGGCTGATCGAGGCCATGGTGCTGGCGATCTGCGCCACCCATCCCGGCCTGATCGCCCCGGTCGAATCGCGGCTGGAACGGCTGGAGCCGCAGGATGCCGACCGGGCGGCGCTGATCCACGACCTGCTTTCCGGCACCCAGTCGCAGGCGGGGCAGCGCGCCCTTGAAAGCATCATGGCCGACCCCCATGTGAGGGCGGCTCCGGCGATCCTGCGTCCGCATGACGGCGATGCCGCGGCGGGCATCCTGGCCAACGCCCTTGACCGGATCGAGGCCCGCCGTGCCGCGCGCGAGGAAATCGCCCGCGCCGAGGCCGAGATCGAGGGGCTGGCGGATGAGGGGCTGACCTGGCGCATGGCGCAATCCGCCCGCGCCCGGCAGCAGGCCGATCACCCGTCGCTGGCCGATCTGTCGGATCTGGGCGAGGACAGCGACAGCTACAGGGCCATCCTGGACGCGGCCCTGAAGAACGAGATCTGGCGCAAGCCGCGCCGCTGACAGGCGCGAATCGCCGGCGCCGAATCACCTTGGCCGGGGCCGGGCCGCGGGCTTTGAATCCCCCCGCGATTCGGATAGAACCGGCCGATAGCCGATCCCGATTCGCTGATTCGCGAATCACCGCTTCAAGGGAGCCAGCATGGCAGCCAACGACGACGACCAGAAGCCCGACACCAAGGACGACGATCATTCGCTGGACATGTCGCAGGCTGCGGTCAAGCGCATGATCGCCGAAGGGCGTGAGCGCGGCTTCATCACCTACGACCAGCTCAATGCCGTCCTGCCGCCCGAACAGGTCAGCTCGGACCAGATCGAGGACGTGATGTCCATGCTGTCCGAAATGGACATCCGCGTGGTCGAGACCGACGAGGAGGCCGAGGAGGCCGAGCAGGGCGGCGAGCTGGCCACCACCGGCTCGGGCTCGCGCGAGATCGCCGTCGCCACCGCCGAGACCGAGAAGCTGGACCGCACCGACGACCCGGTGCGCATGTATCTGCGCGAGATGGGTTCGGTCGAGCTTCTGTCGCGCGAGGGCGAGATCGCCATCGCCAAGCGCATCGAGGCCGGCCGCAACACCATGATCGCCGGGCTTTGCGAAAGCCCGCTGACCTTCAAGGCCATCACCATGTGGCGCCAGGAGCTTCTGGACGAGGACATCCTGCTGCGCGACGTGATCGACCTCGAAACCACCTTCGGCCGCTCGATGGACGAGGAGGGCGAGGAAGAGGAGGTGCTGCCGACCGACACCCGCCCGGCCGCCAATTCCGGCGGCGCGCCCCGCGAAGAGGAAGAACTGGACGCCGACGGCAATCCGATGGGCCGGGGCGAGGATGACGAGGATGACGACGACGGCCAGAACCTGTCGCTGGCCGCGATGGAAGCCTCGCTGAAGCCCAAGGTGCTGGAGACGCTGGAGGCGATCGCCCGGGGCTACGAAGAGCTGGCGCATATGCAGGACAACCGCATGTCCGCCACGCTGAACGAGGACGGCACCTTCTCGGCCGCGCAGGAGAACGCCTATCAGGAACTGCGCTCGCGCATTGTGGCGCTGGTGAACGAGCTGCACCTGCACAACAACCGCATCGAGGCGCTGGTCGATCAGATCTACGGCATCAACCGCCGCATCGTCACCATCGATTCCAACATGGTGAAGCTGGCCGATGCCGCCCGCATCAACCGCCGCGAATTCATCGACGCCTATCGCGGCAGCGAGCTCGACCCGACCTGGGTCGACCGGATGATGGAGCACAAGGGCCGCGGCTGGCAGGCGCTGTTCGAAAAGTCCCGCAGCCAGGTGGAAAACCTGCGCGCCGAGATGGCCATGGTCGGCCAGCATGTCGGCGTCGATATCGAGGAATTCCGCCGCATCGTCAGCCAGGTCCAGCGCGGCGAGAAGGAATCGCGCCAGGCCAAGAAGGAAATGGTCGAGGCGAACCTGCGGCTGGTGATCTCGATCGCCAAGAAATACACGAACAGGGGCCTGCAATTCCTTGATCTTATTCAGGAAGGCAATATCGGCCTGATGAAGGCCGTGGACAAGTTCGAGTATCGCCGCGGCTACAAGTTCTCGACCTATGCCACCTGGTGGATCCGCCAGGCGATCACGCGCAGCATCGCCGACCAGGCCCGCACCATCCGCATCCCGGTGCACATGATCGAGACGATCAACAAGCTGGTGCGCACCGGCCGCCAGATGCTGCACGAGATCGGTCGCGAACCCACGCCCGAGGAACTGGCCGAAAAGCTGCAGATGCCGCTGGAAAAGGTCCGCAAGGTGATGAAGATCGCCAAGGAGCCGATCTCGCTCGAAACCCCCATCGGGGACGAGGAGGACAGCCAACTCGGCGATTTCATCGAGGACAAGAACGCCGTCTTGCCGCTGGACAGCGCCATTCAGGAGAACCTGAAGGAGACCACCACGCGGGTGCTGGCATCGCTGACGCCGCGCGAGGAGCGGGTGCTGCGCATGCGCTTCGGCATCGGCATGAACACCGACCACACGCTGGAAGAAGTCGGCCAGCAGTTCAGCGTCACGCGCGAACGTATCCGCCAGATCGAGGCCAAGGCGCTGCGCAAGCTCAAGCATCCCAGCCGGTCGCGCAAGCTGCGGTCGTTCCTGGACCAGTAATCGCCGGGATCAGGGAAAAGGCCGCGCCCTCGGGGCGCGGACTTTTCATGTCGGGCTCAGCCGTGCTTCTCGATCCAGTCCGCGAAGGAATCGACGAAGCCTTGCAGGAATTTCGCGGTCTTTTCGTCGGTGACGCTGCCATCGGCGCCGTAGGCATCGGCGTTCCACTGGATATAGGCCTCGGGCATGCTCATCATCACCGTGCCGACATGGAGCAGGTCGTTCTTCAGCCGCGCCTGCGCCAGCGCCGCGCCGATCACCCCGGGCGAGGTGCCAGTCACGGCCGCGGGCTTGCCCTTCCACGAGTTCTGGCCATAGGGCCGGGTGCCCCAATCGATGGCGTTCTTGATCACGCCGGGATAGCTGCGGTTGTATTCCGGCGTGATCGCCAGCACCGCGTCGGAATGCTCGACACGGTCCTTGAGCCGCAGCACCGATTCGGGCGGCTCGGCCCAGAGATCCTCGTCGTAATGCGGCAGATCGCCGATATGCAGCAGGTGGAACTGCAACCGACCCTCCGCCAGTTTCTGCAATGCCTTCATCAGCCTGTGGTTGAGCGATTCCTTGCGGAGCGAGCCCACCATGACGGCGACGGTCTTGACCATGCCGGTTCTCCTCTTGCGGTTTTCCGGCGCAGGCTAGGGGCGCGATCCGGGCAAGGAAAGAGGGCGGCGCGCTTGCATTCTGGGGGGAAAAGGTGAACAGTGACGGCCAAGCGGCGCATGACCGCGGACCGGAAAGGCGCAAGGGCCGATGGGCGAGGCGGAAAACATGCAGGCATGGTTGGCGGATGCGGGCAATCTGCGATTGTTGCTGATCGCGGCGCTGGCGGCCTTGGCCTGCTGCCTTGTTGCGCTGTGGCGAACGCGGCGTTCGGCAGAAGCGGCCGCCACGCTCGCCCGGGGGCGCGAGGCCGAATTGCAGGCGCGTCTTGAGGCCGAGGCGGCCGAGCTGCACGGCCAGCGGCTTGCCGTCGGCCGGCTGGAGACGCGGGCGGAATCGCAGGCGCTGCGTTTGCAGGAGCTGATCGAGGAGCGCGACGGGCTGACCGATGCGCTGCATCGCGAACGCCAGCAGGTCTCGCGCCTCGAACGCGAGCTGGCCGAGACCCGGCTCGCAGCACAGAAGGACCGCGAGGCGGCCGAGCGCGACATCGCCACCCTGCGCGAGCTGCGCGAGGAGATGACCGGACAGTTCCGCCTGCTGGCCAACGAGACGCTGAAATCCCAGGGCAGCGAGATGCAGAAGGCGCATGGCGAGCAGCTTTCGGCGCTGCTGACCCCGTTCCGCGATCAGGTGCACCGCTTCCAGACCGAGCTGCAGGCCCGCAACAAGGCCACCGACGAGGAGCGCGCCCGGCTGCGCGAGCAGATCGAATACCTGCACAAGCGGTCCGAGGACATCTCGCGCGAGGCGGTGGCGCTGACCCGGGCGCTGAAGGGCGACAGCCAGAAGCGCGGCGCCTGGGGCGAGATGATCCTGGAACGCATCCTGGAGGATTCCGGCCTGATCGCCGGCACGCATTACGACACGCAGTCGAGCCATCGCGACGCCGACGGCAAGCTGTGGCGGCCCGACGTGATCGTGAAGATGCCGCAGAAGAAGCTTCTGGTGATCGACAGCAAGGTCTCGCTGAACGCCTATGAAGAGGCGGTGAATGCCGAGGACATGCCGACCCGCGACGCCGCGCTGCGCCGGCATGTCGCCTCGGTCCGCGCCCATGTCGCCGGGCTGGCGGCCAAGGGCTATCAGGCGATCGACGAGGGCTCGGTCGATTACGTGCTGATGTTCATTCCCGTCGAAGGCGCGTTTTCCGAGGCGCTGCGCGTCGATCCCGACCTGGCGCGGCATGCGATGGAGAACCGGGTGGGGCTGGCGACGCCGACCACGCTGATGCTGACGCTGCGCACCGTCGACCACATCTGGACGGTCGAGCGGCGCGAATCGAACGCCATGCAGATCGCCGCCCGCGCCGGCCAGCTTTACGACAAGCTGCACGGCTTCGTCTCGGCCGTCGAGGATGTCGGCACCGCGCTGGAGCGGGCGCAGAAAAGCCATGCCACCGCCATGGACCGGCTGACGCGCGGCCCGGGCAATGTGATCCGCCAGGCCGAGATGCTGCGCGAACTGGGCGCGCGCACGCAGAAGCGCATCGGCCTGGACCATGACGGCGCCGCGCTGCTGGAAGCGCCCGGCGAGGCGGCGGAATGAATAGAAAGGACAAAAGAATGCAAACTGCGGACTGGGCACCGTGGCGGAAAGACGAGCGTGCATATAGAGACGGCGGCTTGCTGGAAAGGTTCGGTTGCAGCTTGCAGAGTTGGTGGCCGGCGATCATTGCCCCGTTTGTCATGTGCGGCTTTGCCCTCAACGGCTTTTCGGGATCTCCGCCCGGTTCGGGGCAAGGGGCGTTTTACATACGGCTGTTCGTATTTGGCGGATTGCTGATCTTTTCTGCGATTGGCACTGGCTGGCTGATGGCGGTGTCGGCATCATTGCCGCCGCGCTGGTGCTCATGGCGAAACTGGCGTGGCTGGATCATAACGCCGCCGCTGGTGGCGGTGGTCATCGCATGGGCTTTGGTGGTGGGTGAAACCTTCGACAGCTTTTCTAGGATGGTGGAGGCTACGGTTTTTCTGCTGAAGACCTCACCAATTCCGAACCTGTAATAGAATGCAGCATGTCTTCGCCATCCAGACCCGCGGCCCGGCCTGCCACGACTTCACTGCCGAGGTCACCGGCTGGCTGCGCGGCATCGGCGCGGTGGACGGGGTGGTGACGCTGTTCGTGCGCCATACCTCCTGCTCGCTGCTGGTGCAGGAAAACGCCGACCCGGATGTGCAGCGCGATCTTCTGGCCTGGCTCGACCGCATCGCGCCTCCGGCCGATCATCCCGCGATGCATTACCTGACGCATCGGGCCGAGGGGCCGGACGACATGCCGGCGCATCTCAAGGCGGCGATCCTGCCGGTCAGCCTGCAGATCCCGGTCGCGCATGGCCGGATGGAACTGGGCAGCTGGCAGGGCATCTATCTGGTCGAGCATCGGGCACGCCCGCATCGCCGCGAGGTGGCGGCGCATTTCCAGGCGGCCTGAGGCCGGCTCGCCGCGCCGCAGGAAAACCCTTTTCCTCGCGGCGCGGATATGGAAACCTGCCACCCTAAGCGACAGGGATTCACAGGGCGGGGCATGGCGTCAGGAAACCGATCTCAGACGGCTCAGGGCCTGACTCTGATCGCGCCGCCGCTGGCCTATGCCGTGCTGGTGCTGGCGGCGCCCTTGCTGACCATCCTGGCCTATTCCTTCTTCAAGGACGGCTATCTGACGGTGATCCGCGAATTCACGCTGGAGAACTACCGCGCCGTCTGGGCCGATCCGATCTTTCACCGCATCATGCTGCGCTCGCTGGTGGTGGCGGCGCTGGTCACGCTGGCGACGGTGGTGCTGGCCTTTCCGGTGGCCTATTTCCTGTCCTTCGCCGTCGCGCCGCAGAAAAAGGCCATGTGGCTGTTTCTGATCACCATCCCGTTCTGGACCAGCTACCTGATCCGGGTTTTCCTGTGGAAGGTGATCCTGGGCTATAACGGCGTCATCAATTCTGGCCTCAAGACGCTGGGCATCATCGAGCAGCCGCTGACCTTCATCCTCTACAACGTGAATTCGATGGTCATCACGCTGGCCCATGCCTATGCGCCCTTCGCCATCCTGCCGATCTTCATCGCGCTGGAAAAGATCGACCGCTCGCTTCTGGAGGCCGGGCGCGACCTGGGCGAAAGCCGGGCCATGACCTTCTGGCGCGTCACCCTGCCGCTGGCCATGCCCGGCGTGGTGGCGGCGGCGCTGATCGTCTTCATCCCGACCATCGGCGATTATGTCACCCCGGCGCTGATCGGCGGCGGCAAGATCCCGATGATCGCCAATATGATCCAGGCGCAGATGCTCGACCTCGACAACCGGCCGATGGGCTCGGCGCTGGCGGTGACCGCCATGCTGATCGTGGCGGTCATCAGCCTGGTCTTCATCGCCCTGAACCGCCGCTTCCTGAAGGTGCGGCAATGAAGGGCGGGGGGCTGCGCGCCTATGCGCTGATCTATCTGCTGTTCCTTTACGCGCCGATCCTGCTTCTGCCGATCTTTGCCTTCAATTCCGGCACGATCATCGCCTTTCCGCTGCGGGGCTTCACCACGGAATGGTTCGCGCAGATGTGGGGCAACGCCTCGCTGCGCCGGGCGCTGACCAATTCGCTGACCATCGCCGTCAGCGCCTCGATCCTGGCGACCTGCCTTGGCATCTTCGCCGCGCGCGCCTCGACCCGGTTCGAGTTTCCGGGCAAGGGGCCGATCATGGGGCTGATCATGCTGCCCCTGGTGCTGCCCGAGATCATCGTCTCGATCTCGCTTCTGGTGGTGCTCTTGTCGCTGGGGGTCAAGCTCAGCATCCTGACGGTGATCATCGGCCATACGCTGATCTGCATGCCCTATGCGATGGTGATCCTGTCCACCGCCTTCAACTCGCTCGACCGGTCGCTGGAGGAGGCGGCCTATGACCTGGGCGAGACGCGGATCAGCGCCTTCCGGCTGGTGATCCTGCCGCTGGTCATGCCGGGCATCATCTCGTCGCTGCTGATGAGCTTCACCATCAGCCTGGACGAATTCATCATCGCCTTCTTCCTGGCCGGGAACGAGCCGACGCTGCCCACCTATATCTTCAGCCAGCTGCGCTTTCCCAAGCAGATCCCGATGATCATGGCGCTGGGGACGGTGCTGGTGGTCATGTCGATCCTGCTTCTGACCGTCGCCGAATATTTCCGCCGCCGCGGCATCGCGAAAACCGGCGCCAAGGATACCGGAGGTTTCCTGTGACGACCCAAAACCCGGGCCCGAAAACCACCGCCGCCCATCGCGCCGCCATGGCCGGCGCGAAGCCGATGATCGAGATCCGCGAGGTGCAGAAGCATTACGGGGATTATCACGCCCTGCGCGGCATCGACCTGACCATCCGGGCGGGCGAGTTCTTTTCGCTGCTGGGCCCCTCGGGCTGCGGCAAGACCACTCTTCTGCGCACCATCGCCGGGTTCGAGGATATCTCCTCGGGCGTGGTGTTGATCGACGGGCAGGACATGCAGGACGTGCCGGCGAACCGGCGGCCGACGAACATGGTGTTCCAGTCCTATGCCATCTTCCCGCATCTGACCGTGGCCGAGAATGTCGGCTTCGGGCTACGCCGCGATCCGCGCCCGCGCGCCGAGAAGGCGGCGGCGGTCGAACAGGCGCTGGAGATGGTGGGCCTGAAAGGCTATGGCGCCCGCGCCAGCCATGCGCTGTCCGGTGGGCAGCGCCAGCGGGTGGCGCTGGCCCGGGCGCTGATCCTGAAGCCCAAGGTGCTGCTGCTCGATGAGCCGCTTTCGGCGCTGGACCGCAAGATGCGCGAGCAGATGCAGGTCGAGCTGATCAAGCTGCAGCGCCAGGTCGGCATCACCTTCGTCCTGGTCACCCATGACCAGGAAGAGGCGCTGGTCATGTCCGACCGCATCGCGGTGATGTTCGAGGGCCAGATCGCCCAGCTCGACGGGCCCGAGGCGCTTTATGCCCGCCCCACCAGCCGCCGGGTGGCGAATTTCATCGGCGTGATGAACTTCCTGCCGGCGCGGGTGCTGGGCGAGACCGGCGAGGCCGTGCAGATCGAGGCGCCCGGCCTGGGCCGCGTCGATATTCCCATGGCCAATGTCAGCCGCGCCGATCCGGGCGACGACGGCCCCTCGATCGGCTTCCGGCCCGAGGCGGTCTCGCTGGTGGCGTCCGGCGCGCAGGGCACGAACCGGGTGGCCGAAGGGGTGATCGACGAGGTCGTCTATTACGGCGACATGACCTATTACGACGTGCGGCTGGACGGCTCGGGCTCGTTCGACGGCCAGGCCCGCCCGGTGCGCATCGCCATGCGCAACGTCTTCGGCCGCGAGGTGCAGGATGTCGGCACCCGCGCGAATGTGAGCTGGTCTCCGGGCTCGCTGGTGCTTTTCCGCTGATCCGGCGGGAAGGCGGCCGCGGCATTCCGCCGACCCGGTTTGCGGCTCCGGCTGGGGCGTGCCACAGTCCCGGCACACGCAACAGACGGAGATCGAGATGATCGCACGTTTCGCAATTCTGCCCGCCCTGGCCCTTGGCCTGACCGCAGGCGTCGCCCTGGCGCAAGAAGCGCCTGCCCCGGCCGATCCCGCCGCCCCGGCGACGACCGAGGCGCCGGCCGCCGTGCCCGCGCAGGACGATGGCGCCGCCTATGAAAGCGCGCGCAACCAGCTGGGCGTCCTGGGCTATTGCCAGGAGAAGGGCCATATCGACGGCAAGGCGGTCGAGATCCAGACCAAGCTTCTGGCGATGATCCCGGCGGGCGACGCGGCCCGGGGCGATGCGGCCGAAGCCAAGGGCAAGGAAGGCACCGTCGCGGCCATGGGCGTCGAGCGCACGCTGGCCGATGCCGCGGCCGAGCAGAACACCACCGAAGAGGCGCTGTGCCAGCAGATGGAGGCGCTGCTGCAGCAGCTGGCCTCGCAGGTTCCGGCCTGACGCCTGGCTTTCGGCGGGGGCCAGTCGCTCGGCCCTTGCCTCTGGCCGGTTCCCTTGCCCTTGCGGGAAAGGGAGCCGGCCGTTTTCGTCACAAGGGCGGCAGCGCGGCCTGGACCTTCTTCGGCAGCTTGCCGCGCACCAGCCGGTAGGAATGGCGGATGCGGTGCGCCAGCTCGTCCGGGGCCGAATCGAGCGGCAGGGCGACCCAGCTGCGATGCAGATAGGCCGCGCGCTCGGCCACGCCGGTCTCGATCAGGAATTCGGCCATCTCGACGCTGTCGGTCTTGACCGAGACATGGGTGCCGACGGTGCCGGTCACCGCGAAGGTCTTGCCGCCGATCTTCCAGCAATCATGGCCGCCGCCCCAGGGATCCGACCATTCGGACCCGGGCTGCGCGGCGCAGATCTCGTTGACCAGTTCGCGGCTCATGGCCCGAGTTTTGCAGCCTCTCTTGGCATAGGCAAGACAATGCTTTATGGCAGGCGCATGAAGGCAGGAACCGCCACCATCCGCTGCATCATTACCGGCTGAAATTTCAGGCGGGCGGTTCACGGTGACCAGTTGACGCCCGCAAAGGGGAAGTCATGGTCGAGATCAGGCTGACGAATACCAGGACGCGGCGGAAAGAGACGTTCCGGCCCATCGACCCGCAAAACGTGCGGCTCTATCTCTGCGGGCCGACGGTCTATGACCGGGCGCATCTGGGCAATGCCCGGCCGGTGGTGGTGATCGACGTGCTGGTGCGGCTGCTGCGCCATGCCTACGGCGCGGATCATGTCACCTATGTGCGCAACTTCACCGACGTCGACGACAAGATCAACGCCGCTGCCCTGGCCCGCAAGGAGGCCGGCGCCCCCGGCACGCTGGAGGCGCTGATCCGCGAGCGCACGCAGGAAACCATCGGCTGGTATCATGCCGACATGGATGCGCTGGGGGCGAAGCGTCCGGATCACGAGCCCCGCGCCACCGATTACATCGCCCAGATGATCGCCATGATCGAGACCTTGATCGCCGGCGGCCATGCCTATGCGCGCGACGGCCATGTGCTGTTCCGGGTGCGCAGCTTTGCCGATTACGGCCAGCTCTCGGGGCGTTCGGTCGACGACATGATCGCCGGCGCCCGGGTCGAGGTCGCGCCCTTCAAGGAAGACCCGATGGATTTCGTGCTGTGGAAGCCCTCGGACGACGAACTGCCGGGCTGGGACAGCCCCTGGGGCCGGGGCCGCCCGGGCTGGCATATCGAATGCTCGGCCATGTCCTACGAGCTGCTGGGCGAAAGCTTCGACATCCATGCCGGCGGCATCGACCTGCAATTCCCCCATCACGAGAACGAGATCGCGCAAAGCTGCTGCGCCCATCCGCACGGGGATTTCGCCCGCGTCTGGCTGCATAACGAGATGCTGCAGGTCGAGGGCAAGAAGATGTCCAAGTCCCTGGGCAATTTCTTCACCGTCCGCGATTTGCTGGATCAGGGCATCCCGGGCGAGGTGATCCGCTTCGTGCTGCTGTCCACGCATTACCGCAAGCCGATGGACTGGACGGCCGAGAAGGCGCGCGAAGCCGAGGCGGTGCTGCGCAAGTGGCGCGGGCTTGTCGCGGGGATCGACCCCGCGCCAAGCCCGGCCCCCGCCGTCCTCTCCGCGCTTGCCGACGACCTCAATACCGCGGGGGCGATCGCGGCGCTGCACGAGCTGGCGGGGCAGGGCGACGCGCCCGCGCTGCTTGCCGGCGCCCGGATGTTGGGGCTGCTGACCGAGGATCTGGGCGGATGGATCGCCGAGGGCCCCAACCTGTCGCCCTGGGCCGAGCGCATGACGGCCTTGCGGGCCGAGGCCAAGGCCAGCAAGGATTTCTCGGCCGTCGATGCGCTCAAGCAGCGCCTGCTTTCCGCCGGGGTCGAGGTCCGCATGGGGCCGGCCGGGGTCGAGCTTCTGCCCGGCCCGGATTTCGACGCCGCCAGACTGCCCGAATAACCGCATACCAGCCAGCCGAAGGGGCCGCCCCGATGACGCGCCAGCGCCTTTACCTTTACGACACCACGCTGCGCGACGGGCAGCAGACCCAGGGCGTGCAGTTTTCCGCCGCCGAAAAGGCCGAGATCGCGCAGATGCTGGACCGGTTGGGCGTGGATTACATCGAGGGCGGCTGGCCCGGCGCCAACCCGACCGACAGCGATTTCTTCGCCCAGGCGCCCACGACCCGCGCCACCATGACCGCTTTCGGCATGACCAAGCGGGCGGGACGTTCGGCCGAGAACGACGACGTGCTGGCAGCGGTCTTGAACGCCGGCACCCGTGCGGTCTGCCTGGTCGGCAAGACCCATCCCTTCCATGTCCGCGAGGCGCTGGGGATCTCGCTGGAGGAGAACCTCGAAAACATCCGCGCCTCGGTCGCGCATCTGGTGGCGCAAGGGCGCGAGGCGTTGTTCGATGCCGAGCACTTCTTTGACGGCTACGACGAGGACGCGGATTATGCGCTGGCCTGCCTGCATGCGGCGCGGGAGGCGGGCGCGCGCTGGATCGTGCTGTGCGACACCAATGGCGGCAACCTGCCCGAGCGGGTGGGGCAAGTGACCCGTGCGGTGATCGCCGGCGGCATCCCGGGCGAGCGGCTGGGCATCCATTGCCATGACGATACCGGCAATGCCGTGGCCTGCACCCTGGCCGCCGTCGATGCCGGCGCGCGCCAGATCCAGGGCACGCTGAACGGGTTGGGCGAGCGCTGCGGCAATGCCAGCCTGACCAGCATCATCCCGACCCTGCTGCTGAAGGAGCCCTATCGCTCGGCGCTGGAAACCGGGATTTCGGCCGAGGGGCTGGCTGGCCTGACCCGCATCTCGCGCCGGCTGGATGAGATCCTGAACCGCGCGCCCAGCCGCGGCGCGCCCTATGTCGGCAGCTCGGCCTTCGCCCACAAGGCCGGGCTGCATGCCAGCGCCATCCTGAAGAATCCCGCGACCTACGAGCATGTCGATCCGGCTACCGTGGGCAACGAGCGCATCATCCCGATGTCGAACCAGGCCGGGCAGTCGAACCTGCGCGCCCGTCTGGCCGAGGCGGGGATCGAGGTCGGCCGCGACGATCCGGCGCTGGCGCGCATCCTCGATCTGGTCAAGGCGCGCGAGGATGCCGGCTATGCCTATGACGGCGCGCAGGCCAGTTTCGAGCTGCTGGCCCTGGCCGAGCTGGGCCGGATGCAGCATTACTTCTCGGTCGAGCGCTACCGCGTCACCGTCGAGCGGCGCCGGAACGCGCTGGGGAAGCGCATCTCGGTTTCCGAGGCGGTAGTGGTGGTGCAGATCGGCGGCGAGCGCATGCTCTCGGTCAGCGAGAGCATGGATGCCGAGGGGCATGACCGCGGCCCGGTCAACGCGCTGTGGCGGGCGCTGGCCAAGGATCTGGGCCCCTACCAGGCCGCCATCGACGACATGCATCTGGTGGATTTCCGCGTCCGCATCACCGGCGAAGGGGTCGAGGCGACGACGCGGGTCATCATCGACAGCGCCGACGGCCATGGCAACCGCTGGTCCACCGTCGGCGTGTCGCCCAACATCGTCGATGCCAGTTTCGAGGCGCTGGTCGATGCGATCCGCTGGAAGCTGATCCGCGACAGGGTGGCGTCGGCATGAGCCTTGACGACTGCGCCCAGGCATTGCGCGACCACGATCCCGACCGTTTCGGCATCTGCCTGCTGGTGCCGGCCGAGGCGCGCCCGAAGCTCATGTCGCTTTATGCGCTGAACCTGGAACTGGCGCGGGCGCCGCTCGCCTCGGCCGAGCCGCTGATCGCCGAGATGCGGCTGCAATGGTGGATCGAGCGGCTGGAGGAGATCGGCGCCGGCAAGCCGCAAGCGCATGAATTGCTGACGCCGCTGGCCGAAGCCTGGGGGCCGCGCGCTGCCGCCTTCGCCGTGCTGGCCGAAGCCCGCCGCCGGGATGCGGCGCGCGAGCCGCTGGTCGGGCCGGATGCCGTCGCCGGTTATGTGCGGGATACGGCGGTGCCGCTGGCGCAATTCGCGGCCGAGGCCCTGGGCCGGGGTGGCGCCGGGGGCTTCGCGCCCCCGGACCCCCGCGGGATATTTGGGCAAGAAAGAAATGCAGGGCCCGCGGCAAGGGTGGTCGCCGCCCAGGCCGAAGGGGTGGGGCTGGCGCATTGGCTGGCCGCGCTGCCGGCCTTGCAGGGGCTGGGGCTGGGGCTTTGGGATCCCTCGGCCGAGGTGTTGGGGCAGATTGCCGGCCAGGCCCGCGCGAAACTCGCCGAGGCGAAGGCGCAGCGCCGCCATGTGCCGCGCCGGCTGGCACCGGTGCTGTTTGCTGGCGCGGGGACCCGGGCGGTGCTGCAGGCGGCGCCGCGGGGGATCGAGGCGCTGGCCGGCGCCGGGCCTTCGGAATTCCGCCGCCGGCTTGCGCTTGGCGCTTTTGCGCTGACGCATCGCTGGTGGATATGAAAAGGGCGGCCAGCGGGGCCGCCCTTCGTCATTCGGGTGTCGCGGGGCTCAGCCGCGCAGGATGGATTTCCCGGCATATTCGGCGGTGGCGCCGAGCATTTCCTCGATGCGGATCAGCTGGTTGTATTTCGCCAGCCGGTCCGAGCGCGCAAGCGAGCCGGTCTTGATCTGGCCGCAATTCGTCGCCACCGCCAGGTCGGCGATGGTGGCGTCCTCGGTCTCGCCCGAGCGGTGCGACATCACCGAGGTATAGCGCGCGCGGTCGGCCATGCGCACCGCGTCCAGCGTCTCGGTCAGGGTGCCGATCTGGTTGACCTTGACCAGCAGCGAGTTGCCGCAGCCCTTGGCGATGCCTTCGGCCAGCCGCGCCGGGTTGGTCACGAAGAGGTCGTCGCCGACCAGCTGCACCCGGCCGCCCAGCGTGTCGGTCAAGAGCTTCCAGCCGTCCCAGTCGTCCTCGGCGCAGCCGTCCTCGATCGACAGGATCGGGTAGTCGTTGCAGAGCGCCTCAAGGTAGGCGACGTTCTCGGCCGGGCTCAGCGACTTGCCTTCGCCGGCCATCTCGTATTTGCCGCCCTTGAAATATTCGGTCGAGGCGCAGTCCAGCGCCAGCATGATGTCGTCGCCGGGCTGGTAGCCGGCCTTCTCGATGGCTTTGAGGATGAAGTCCAGCGCGTCGCGGGTGCTGGAGAGGTTCGGCGCGAAGCCGCCCTCGTCGCCGACGCCGGTGGCGAGGCCCGCCGAGGACAGCTCCTTCTTAAGCGTATGGAACACTTCCGAGCCCATGCGCACGGCCTCGCGGATGTTCTCCGCCGCCACCGGCATGATCATGAATTCCTGGATGTCGATCGGGTTGTCGGCATGTTCGCCGCCGTTGATGATGTTCATCATCGGCACCGGCAGCACGCGGGCGCCCGCGCCGCCGACATAGCGGTAGAGCGGCTGCGAGCAGGCCTCGGCCGCGGCCTTGGCCACCGCCAGCGACACGCCGAGGATGGCGTTGGCGCCCAGCCGGCCCTTGTTCGGGGTGCCGTCCAGTTCGATCATCATGCGGTCGATGGCGACCTGCTCGGTCGCATCCTCGCCGATCAGGTTCTCGGCGATCTCGCCGTTGACGGCGGCGACGGCCTCCAGCACGCCCTTGCCCAGATAGCGCGCCTTGTCGCCGTCGCGCTTTTCCACCGCCTCATGCGCGCCGGTCGAGGCGCCCGAAGGCACCGCGGCGCGGCCCATGGTGCCGTCTTCCAGCGTCACATCGACCTCGACCGTCGGGTTGCCCCGGCTGTCCAGTATCTCGCGCGCGAATATGTCGATGATGGCCGTCATGTCTGCGTCCCTCTTCCTGACAGGTGTTGGCGGCTGTTTAGCCGACGGGGCCGGGACGGGAAAGCGTCATTCTGTCCCGGCAATCCCATCCTGGCCGGGAATGCGCGAGGTGATGCGCGCCGGGTGATAGCCGCAGGGCACCTCCTCATGCGCGTTGACCGCCAGGTCGGCCCAGACCGGCAGATGGTCAGAGGCCTGCCGCGCGGTCTCGTTGTCGAGGACGCCGCAATCCAGCACCTCGATGCTGCGCGAGACGGCGAAGCGGTCATAGCGCAGGCGCGGGAAGGGCGCGGGCCAGCTGGGGCCCGGGGTGACGACGCGCAGCGCCTCCAGCGCCTCGAGCCCGCGCGAATCGTGCCATTCGTTGAAATCGCCGGTCAGCGCCATCCGGTCGTGGCCGATACGCCGGGCCTGGGCGATGATGCGCGACAGCTGCGCGCGGCGCGACGAGCGGATCAGCCCCAGATGCACCGCCACCACCGTCAGCCCCGGCAGGCGCAGCACCAGCGCGCCGCGCGGTTCGATCCCCGGCAGCGGCAGGCGGCGGATCGCCGCCTTGTCGCGCAGTTCCGGGCGCAACAGGATGGTCTGCCCGTGCCAGCCCAGCGAATTCTCGCCGGTGCCGATGAACGGGGCGGGCACCATGCCGGTGGTCTTTTCGATCAGCTTGCGCGGCAGCGCCTCGGGCCGGGCGCCGAAGCGGAAATCCACCTCTTGCAGGGCGATCACGTCGGCGCCCAGTTCGGCGATGACGGCAAGGTTGCGTTCGGGTGCGTGCGGGCCGGTCATGCCGCGGCACTTGTGCAGGTTGTAGCTGGCCAGTCTCAGTTGGTCGGGGCTTTTCGGCATGGGGCCTTTCGCTGCTGCTCAGGTGCCGCAGAAGGTGCGGCGGACGATCTCCTCGGGCGCCGGGGCCAGCGCATAGGGCTCCCATTCCGGCCGGTCCTCGAAGGGCGCGCGCAGCGCCGCGTCGAGCGCGTGGAAGGGCGCGTAATCGCCCTCGCGTCCGGCGGCGATGGCTTCCTCGATGCGGTGGTTGCGCGGGATGCGGCGCGGATTGGCGCGGGCCATGACCGCTGCGGCGTCCGGCAGGTCGCGGATGCGCGCCTGCCAGCCCTCGGCCCAGGCGTCGAACTGCTGGGGCGCGGCGAATTCCTCGCGCGCGCGGCCATCCGCCAGCCCGGCGAAGCTGCGGGTGAAATCCGCCTCCTCGGCCGCCATCAGCGTCAAGAGCCGCTCGATCAGCGCGCGATCCTCGGGGCGCGGCGCGGCGATGCCCAGCTTGGCGGCGAAGCGTTTCAGCCATTCGGCCTGATAAAGGTCCGGGAAGCTGTGGACGATGCGCGTCGCCTCGGCCACCGCCGCGTCGTCATTGCCCATCAGAGGCACCAGGCAGCTGGCGAATTGCGCCAGGTTCCAGACCGCGATGTTCGGCTGCTCGTTCCAGGCATAGCGGCCATGGGCGTCGATCGAGCTGAATACCTTGTCGGGCCGGTAGCCGTCCATGAAGGCGCAGGGGCCGTAGTCGATGGTCTCGCCCGAGATCGACATGTTGTCGGTGTTCATCACCCCGTGGATGAAGCCGAGCGCCATCCAGCCGGCGATGGTGGCCGCCTGCCGCTCGACCACGCGCTGCAGCAGGTCCGCCGCGCCGGATGCCTCGGGATAGTGCCGGGCGATGACGTGATCGGCCAGCAGCTGCAGCCGCTCACGGTCGCCGCGGGCGGCGTAGAATTCGAAGGTGCCGACGCGGATATGGCTGGAAGCGACGCGGGTCAGCACCGCGCCGGGCAGCAGCGTCTCGCGGATCACCGTCTCGCCGGTAGTGACGGCGGCCAATGCCCGCGTCGTCGGGATGCCGAAGGCCGCCATGAACTCGCTGACCAGGTATTCGCGCAGCACCGGGCCCAGCCAGGCCCGCCCGTCGCCGCGGCGCGAGAAGGGCGTCGGGCCCGCGCCCTTCAGCTGGATGTCGAAGCGCGCGCCGTCCGGCGCCACCACCTCGCCCAGCAGAACCGCGCGCCCGTCGCCCAGCTGCGGCACGAAGCCGCCGAACTGGTGGCCGGCATAGGCCTGGGCGATGGGCTCGGCCCCTTCGGGCAGGTCGTTGCCGGCCAGCATCGCCACCCCTTCGGGTCCGGCGAGCCAATCGGCATCAAGGCCGAGACGCTCGGCCAGCGGCCGGTTCAGCGCCACCAGCTTCGGGTCGCGCACCGGCGTCGGTCGGGTGCGGGTGAAGAAACCTTCCGGCAGTCGGGCATAGCTGTTGTCGAAGTGGATCATAGCGCCCTCCATTCGAACATTATCTAGACCCGATTGCCGGAATGTTAAGGGCGGATCGGGTTCAATGCGTCACGCTGCCCGAGAACAGGTTCACGATGACGACACCCGCGACGATCATGGTCAGCCCGACCACCGCCGCGAAATCCAGCCTCTGGCCAAAGACGAAAAGCCCGATCAGCGACACCAGCACGATCCCCAGCCCGCTCCAGATCGCATAGGCGATGCCCAGCGGCATGGCCCGGAGCGCCAGCGACAGGAAATAGAACGATGCCGCATAGCACAGCCCCATCAGCAGCGTGGGCACCAGCCGGGTGAACTGTTCGCTGCGTTGCAGGAAGGTGGTGCCGACAACCTCCAGGGTGATGGCGGTGAAAAGCGTGGCATAGGTCAGGACCGGCATGGCGTCTCCACAGGTTCGTCGCCGGCCCATCTAGCCAGAGGCACGAGGGAAAGTCACGCCGTCCCGGCCGCGCGCCCTTGAACCGAATGGCCCAAGCGCGTATCCCACCCTCTGCCCCGTTTCCGCCGCAAGGATGCCGCCCCGTGAAATTTCTCGATCTCGCCAAGGTCTATGTCCGCTCGGGCGGCGGGGGCGCGGGCTGCGTGTCCTTCCGCCGCGAGAAATTCATCGAATATGGCGGGCCGGACGGCGGCGACGGCGGCAAGGGCGGCGATGTCTGGGCCGAGGCGGTGGATGGGCTGAACACGCTGATCGACTTCCGCTTCCAGCAGCATTTCTTCGCCAGGTCCGGCGGGCACGGCATGGGCGCGCAGCGCACCGGCGCCAGCGGGGACGATATCGTGCTGCGTGTCCCGGTCGGCACCGAGATCCTCGAGGAGGACCAGGAGACGGTGATCGCCGACCTGACCGAGCCCGGACAGCGCGTGCTGCTGGCCAGGGGCGGAAATGGCGGCTTCGGCAACCTGCATTTCAAAAGCTCGACCAACCGGGCGCCGCGCCACGCCAATCCCGGCCAGCCGGGGGTGGAGCGCACGCTGTGGCTGCGGCTGAAGCTGATCGCCGATGCCGGGCTGGTGGGGCTGCCGAATGCCGGGAAATCGACCTTCCTGTCGGCGGTGTCGAACGCCCGGCCCAAGATCGCCGACTATCCCTTCACCACGCTGCACCCGAACCTGGGCGTGGTCGGCGTGGACGGGCATGAATTCGTCATGGCCGACATCCCCGGCCTGATCGAGGGGGCAAGCGAGGGCAGGGGGCTGGGCGATCAGTTCCTGGGCCATGTCGAGCGTTCGCGCGTGCTTCTGCATCTGGTCGACGGCACCGCCGAGGACGTGGCGCAGGACGCCCGCACCATCCTGACCGAGCTTGCGGCCTATTCCCCGACGCTGGCGGAAAAGCCGCGGGTGACGGCGCTGAACAAGATCGACGCGCTCGACCCCGAGACGCTGGCCGAGCGCAAGGCGGCGCTCGAGGCCGAGATCGGCGGCCCGGTCCTGCTGATGTCCGGCGTCTCGCGCGAAGGCGTGACCGAGGTCCTGCGCGCGCTCTGGGCGCGGATCGCTCCCTCGCGCAAGCCGGCCGAGGATCGGGAAGACAAGCCGTGGCAGCCGTGACGCCGGAACTGGGCCGCGCGCAGCGGCTGGTGGTCAAGATCGGCTCGGCGCTTCTGGTGAACGGCGCGGGGCTGCGCGTCGAATGGCTGCGCGCGCTTTGCGACGACGTGGCCCAGGCGCGGGCGCGGGGCACGGATGTGGTGCTGGTCTCCTCGGGCGCCATCGCACTGGGGCGGCAGGTGCTGGGCCTGTCCGCCGGCCCCCTGCGGGTCGAGCAGTCGCAGGCAGCGGCGGCGGTGGGCCAGATCAAGCTGGCCCGCGCCTATGAGGAGGCGCTGGCCCCGCATGGCGTCAAGACCGCGCAGCTGCTGGTGACGCTGGACGACACCACCGACCGCCGCCGTTACCTCAACAGCCGCGCCACCATGCAGACGCTGCTGGGCCTCGGGGTGGTGCCGATCGTGAACGAGAACGACACCGTGGCCACCGACGAAATCCGCTTCGGCGACAACGACCGGCTGGCGGCGCAGATCGCGGTGACCTGCGGGGCCGACCAGCTCTTGCTGCTGTCGGACGTGGACGGGCTCTACACCGCCAATCCCAAGACCGACCCCTCTGCGCGCCACCTGCCGGTGGTCGAACAGATCACGCCGGAGATCGAGGCCATGGGCGGCGACCCGATCTCGGGCGTCAGCAAGGGCGGCATGAAGACCAAGCTCTTGGCGGCGCGCACGGCGGTGGCCGGCGGCTGCGCCATGGCCATCGCCGAGGGCTCGGTCCTGAACCCGCTCTCGGCCGTCGCGAATGGCGCGCGCGTGACCTGGTTCCTGCCCGATACCGACCCGCAGGCGGCGCGCAAGCGCTGGATCGCGGCGATGAAGCCCAAGGGCGAGATCACCGTCGACGCCGGCGCGGCGCGGGCGCTGGGGCAGGGCAAGTCGCTGCTGCCGGCCGGCGTGGCCGCCGTCTCGGGCCGCTTCGGCCGCGGCGATCCGGTGGTGGTGCAGGACGGCAAGGGCGCGCGTCTGGCCTGCGGCCTCGTGCGCTATTCCTCGACCGAGGCGCGCGCCATCGCCGGCCACCGCAGCGACGAGATCGAGGGCATCCTGGGCTATCCCGGCCGCGCCGCGCTGATCCATCGCGACGACATGGTGGTGTGAGCCCCGTTTTCGCACCAAGCTTGGGCGTCACGGTCGCAGGAGTATTTGGGAAACGGTGAAGGGCATTGGCGCAGCACCGCTTTTCACCGTTTCCCAAATACTCATGCGAGTTTTCAGTCCCGGCGGCGTCGCCCCTCACTCGATCGGGCGCGGCTTGGCGAGCGCGTGGCGGCGCTGGAACAGGCCGCGGATCTGCGACATGCGCACGGCGTTCTGGCCCGGCGCGGGCAGGGCCAGAACTGCGTCCCGCAGCAGCGCGATGCCGTCCTCGCTGCGGCCGGGCAGCGACGCGGCCGGGATCGGGGGGCCGATGGTCACACGGAAGGGCTGGCCCGCCTTGTTCAGCACCTCGTTGAACAGCGTCACGTCGCGCAGTGTCGGGTGGATCGCGTCGAGCAGGTAGAACAGCGCCGAGTTCCGGGCGCGGATGCGCAGCGGGATGATCGGCGCGTCGAACTTCTTCGCAATCATTGCCGCGCTGGCCATCCAGGGCCGCTCGTGCAGCGTCAGGCCGCGGCGCTTGGCCAGCCGGCCCGAGGGGAAGATCAGGCCGATCCGCCCGCGTCCCAGCGCCTCGCGCGTGTAATCCATGGTGGCGCGGGTCTTGGCGTGGCTGCGCTTTTCGACGCGCCATTCCACCGGGGCGATCAGGCTGTCGAATTGCGGCAGGATGCGTAGGATGTCGTGATTGGCATAGACGAACAGGTCGTCGCGCACCGCCGTGATCACCGCGTTCAGCATGATGCCGTCGGCGATGCCGGTCGGGTGGTTCGAGACGATCAGCGCCGGGCCGGTGGCCGGGATATGCTCGAGTCCCTCGACCCGCAGGTCGCGCAGGATCAGCGCGGCAACGCGGCGCATGACCTCGTCCGTCGGCAGGTCGCGGTATTCGGCCGCCAGGTCCAGCGTGCGCGGATAGCGCAGGAGCCACATCAGCGCCCGACGCGCCAGAGCGTGGTGCCTCCGGCCCGAAAAAAGCCAGGGCGCCCGCTCGGCAATCAGCGGATCGAGACGGCGTTTCATGTCCTCGCGGGCATCCATGGGGCCAGTATTGCCGCGCCCGCCGGATACCCGCAAGGGTGGTTCGACCGGGGTCAGGCGCCACCGGCAAGGATGCGCGTAACCATCTCGGAGGTATTGCGCGACAGCCCGGGCATGGCGGCCAGCCGGCCGAGCGCGGCGCGGGCATGGGCCTGCCTGCCGGCGTCGTAGCGCGTCCAGGTCTCGAAGGCCGAGCACAGGCGCGCCGTGGTCTGCGGGTTCACCGGATCGAGCCGCATCAGCCAGTCCACGGTGAAACCGTAGCCCGAACCGTCGGCGGCGTGGAAGGCGGCATGGTTCGCGGTCAGCCCGCCGATCAGGGCGCGGAAGCGGTTGGGGTTCTTCCAGTCGAAATCCGGCCGCGCGGCAAGGTCGCGGGCGCGGGCCACGGCGCGGCCGGGCGCGGCGCGCAGCGGCTGGACCATGAACCACTTGTCCATGACCAGCCGGTTCCCGGCGAATTCCCGCGCAAAGGCGGCAAGCGCCTCGGCATCCCGGCCGGCGGCGATCAGGCATTCCAGCGCCCCCTGCCGCTCGGTCATGTTCGAGGCGGCGCCGAACAGCGCCTCGGCCCGTGCGCCGCCGTCGATGCGCGACAGCAGGCCCAGGCAGGCCAGGCGCAGACTGCGCCGCGCCGCGCCCTCGGCATCGGGCCTGTAAGGGCCGGGGGTCTGCATCGCCTCGTAGAGCCGGGCCAGAGCCGGCTCATGCGTTTGGGCAATGTCGCGGGCCAGCGCCTCGCGCCCGGCATGGATGGCTTCGGGGTCGGGGATCTGGCCGCGGGCGGCGATGGTCGTCGCGATCTCCTCCTCGCCGGGCAGCGCCAGGCAGAGCGCGGCGAAGGCCGGGTCGGCCTCGGCATCGTCCAGCAGCCCGGCGATGGCGCGGCCGAACCCGGTGCCGCCTTCGCCCCCGGCCGCCCGCGCGATCAGCCCGTCCAGTGCCAGGTCGTGGCCGGCCTGCCAGCGCGCGTAGGGGTCGGTGTCATGCGCCAGCAGCAGCGCCTGCTCGTCCGCGGTGATCTCGCGCGCGACCGTTACCGGCGCCGAGAAGCCGCGCAGCAGCGAGACCACCGGCCGCGCGCCCAGCCCGTCGAAATGGAAGCTCTGCCCGGCCTCGGTCATCTCCAGCACCGTGGTCGGCAGCACCTCGTCGCCATTGGGGCCGATCAGGCCGAGCGCGATCGGAATGACCCGCGGCCGCTTTTCCGGCTGGCCGGGGGTGGGCGCGGTCTCCTGGCGGAAATTCAGGGTCAGGCGGCCGTTCTGCCAGTCCTCGGAGAGCGTCAGCCGGGGCGTGCCGGCATCGGTATACCAGTGCTTGAACTGGGTCAGGTCCCGGCCGGTGGCGTCCTCGAAGACCTTGATCCAGTCCTCGATGGTGCAGGCCTGGCCGTCATGGCGATCGAAATACAGGTCGAGCGCCCGGCGATAGCCCTGATCGCCCACCAGCCGCTTGAGCATGCCGATGACCTCGGCGCCCTTTTCATAGACCGTGGCGGTGTAGAAATTGTTGATCTCCTGGTAATGATCGGGGCGCGGCGGATGCGCCAAGGGGCCCGCATCCTCACGGAACTGGCGGGCGCGCAGGGTCTGCACGTCATGGATGCGCTTGACCGCGGCCGAGCGCATGTCGCTGGTGAACTGCTGGTCGCGGAACACCGTCAGCCCTTCCTTCAGGCAAAGCTGGAACCAGTCGCGGCAGGTGATGCGGTTGCCGGTCCAGTTGTGGAAATATTCATGGCCGATCACGCCCTCGATGCGCTCGTAATCGCCGTCGGTCGCGGTCTCGGCACTGGCCAGCACCAGCTTGGAGTTGAAGATATTCAGCCCCTTGTTCTCCATCGCGCCCATGTTGAAATCATCGACGGCGACGATGTTGAACACGTCGAGATCGTATTCGCGCCCGTAGGCCTCTTCGTCCCATTTCATCGAGCGGATCAGCGATTCCATCGCATAGCCGGCGCGGTCCTGGTCGCCGGGGCGCACCCAGACGTTCAGCGCCACCTTGCGGCCCGACATGGTGGTGAAACTGTCCGGGACCGCCACCAGATCGCCCGCGACCAGCGCGAACAGATAGGCGGGCTTCGGCCAGGGATCGTGCCAGACGGCCTGGCCCGGCGCCTGCGAGACCGGGTTGCCGTTCGACAAGAGCACCGGCTTGTCCGAGCGGATGGTGACGCGGAAGGGCGCCATCACGTCCGGGCGGTCGGGATACCAGGTGATGTGGCGGAAACCCTCGGCCTCGCATTGCGTGCAGAACATGCCGCCCGACAGGTAAAGCCCCTCCAGCGCGGTATTCGCCTCGGGGTCGATCTCGACCTCGGCGGCGAAGGTGAAGGCGTCGGGCAGGTCGGCGGCGGGGATCACCAGCCGCTCGCCCGCGACTTGCGCGGGGTCGAGCGGGCGGCCGTCGATCGCCAGCGACAGCGTCCTGAGCCCGGCCCCGTCCAGCACCAGGTCGCCCGCGCCCTTGCGGCGGAAGTCGATCTGCGAGCGCACCCGCGTCGCGCGGGGGGTGAGGTCGAATTCCAGCCGGGTCTCGGCGATCTCGTAGGGATAGGGGCGCCAGTCGGCGAGATATTGCGTGACGGTCATGCGGCACCTTCCGGGCAGGTGAAAAAAATCGACGGCACAGGGGAACTTGTGCGAAACCCAAGTGTTAGACGCAGGATAGCCGGGTCGCAAGCCGGGGTCCGTCCCGGCCGACCAGCAGCAAGCGCCAACCAGAAGAGCGAGGAACAAGCATGGCCCATTACGACCCGAACGATCCGAAACGGACGGAAGGCACCGATCCGCAACGCCCGGCCGCCGCGCCCGAAACCTATGTCGAGCCGGTCGAGCGTCGCGCCTCGCCGCTGCCGCTGATCATCGGCATCCTGCTGGCCCTGGCCATCGCCTATTTCGTGCTGCAGTATTTCATGGGCCGCGACCAGGGCGCGACCACCACCGGCGAGGATGCCGCGGTGACCACCACCGAACCCGTCGACGGCGCCACCACCGAGCCCGCCGCCGACGCGGCCTCGGATGCGGCGACCGCCGCCGAGGATGCCGCCGAAGCCGCGGGAGAAGCCGCCAGCGAGGCCGCCACCGCCGCCGAGGATGCCGCAGATGCCGCCGGCACCGCGGTGAACGACGCGGTCGAGGACGCCACCAGCGCGGCCGGCGAAGCCGCCCAGGACGCCGCCGAAGCCGCGGGCGAGGCCGCGACCTCTGCACAGGAAGCCGCCGAGAGCGCCGCCGAGGCGACGGGTGAGGCGATGCAGGACGCCGGCGAGGCGCTGGACGACGCCATCACCGTGGAAGAGCCGGAGACCACCACGCCTCCGGCCGGTGAAACCACCACCACCACGCCGCCGCCGGCCAACAACTGATCGCCCCTTGGGGCTGCACGCCGCCGTCCGGTCCTCCGGGCGGCGGATTTTCAATTTATCCGCAAGAGTGAATTGCGGAATGCTTGAGGATCGGGCCGGTTGAAACGGGCGGCCGTTTGGCATACCACGGTGCACCAAGCCAGCCGGACATTTGAAGCAAGGGGAAATGCCATGGGTCGCGTGGAAAAGGCAGGATTGCGGGTCGACGAGAGGCTTGCCGCCTTCATCAACGAACGTGCGCTGCCCGGCAGCGGCGTCGAGCCGCGCCGTTTCTGGGAAGGGCTCTCGACTCTGATCCATGAGTTCGGCCCCCGCAACCGGGCGCTGCTGGACAAGCGCGACGAGCTGCAATCGGCCATCGACGCCTGGCATATCGCCCATCGCGCCGAGCCGAAGGATGCCGGCGCATACCGCGATTTCCTGACCGAGATCGGCTATCTGGTCCCGGAGGGCGAGGATTTCCAGATCGAGACCCCCGAGACCGATCCGGAATTCTCCAGCATCGCGGGGCCGCAACTGGTGGTGCCGATCACCAATGCGCGCTACGCGCTGAACGCCGCCAATGCCCGCTGGGGCAGCCTTTATGACGCCCTTTACGGCACCGATGCCCTGGGCGACCTGCCGCAGGGCAAGGGCTATGACGCCGCGCGCGGCGCCCGGGTGATCGCCTGGGGCCGCGATTTCCTCGACACCGCCGCGCCGCTGGCCGAGGGCTCCTGGGCCGGGATCGACGGGCTGTCGGTCAGGAATGGCGCGGTGGTCCCGGCACTGCGCGACGCCGCCAAGTTCGCCGGTCATCGCGGCGAGGCCGAAAATCCGACCGACATCTTCCTGAAGAACCACGGGCTGCTGATCCGCATCGTCCTCGATCCGTCCACCCCGGTCGGCGGGCAGGACAAGGCCGGCATCGCGGACATCGTGATCGAATCGGCGCTGTCGGCGATCATGGATTGCGAGGATTCCGTCGCCTGCGTCGACGGCCCGGACAAGGCGCTGGCCTATGCCAACTGGCTGGGCCTGATGGACGGCACCCTGGCCGAAGAGGTCGAGAAGGGCGGCAAGACCTTCACCCGCCGGCTGAACCCGGACGTGACCTTCACCGCGCCCGACGGCTCGGAGGTCACCGCCAAGGGTCGGGCGCTGATGCTGGTGCGCAATGTCGGCCACCTGATGACCACCCCGGCCGTGCTGGACCGCGAGGGCAACGAGGTCTTCGAGGGCCTGCTGGACGCCATGGTCACCACGCTTTGCGCCAAGCGCGACCTGGACCGCGAGGGGCCGAAGAACTCGGTCACGCAGTCGATCTATGTGGTCAAGCCCAAGATGCACGGGCCGGAAGAAGTCGCCTTCGCCTCCGAGACCTTCGATTTCGTCGAGGAGGTGCTGGGCCTGCCGCGCCATACCGTCAAGCTGGGCATCATGGACGAGGAGCGCCGCACCTCGGCCAATCTCAAGGAATGCATCCGTGCCGCGAAGCACCGGGTGGCCTTCATCAATACCGGCTTCCTCGATCGCACCGGGGACGAAATCCACACCTCGATGGAGGCGGGCGCCATGCTCGCCAAGGGCGAGATGAAGACCCAGCCCTGGATTTCCGCCTATGAGGACCGTAACGTCGATATCGGCCTGGCCTGCGGGCTGGCCGGCAAGGCGCAGATCGGCAAGGGCATGTGGGCGATCCCGGACCGCATGGCCGAGATGCTCGAGCAGAAGATCGCCCATCCCATGGCCGGCGCCAACACCGCCTGGGTGCCCAGCCCGACCGCCGCGACCCTGCACGCGACGCATTACCACAAGGTCGACGTCTTCGCCCGCCAGGCGCAGATCGCGGCCCTGCGCCGGCCCGCGCGGCTGGACGACCTGCTGACCATCCCCCTGGCCGGCGGCCGCAACTACAGCGAGGAGGAGATCGCCCGCGAACTCGAGAACAATTGCCAGGGCATCCTTGGCTATGTGGTGCGCTGGATCGACCAGGGGGTCGGCTGCTCGAAGGTGCCGGACATCAACGACGTGGGCCTGATGGAGGACCGCGCCACGCTGCGCATCTCGGCCCAGTCGCTGGCGAACTGGCTGCATCACGGCATCGTCACCGACCGGCAGGTCATGGATGCCTTCCGCAAGATGGCCGCGGTGGTGGATCGCCAGAACGCCGGCGACCCGGCCTATCTGCCCATGGCGCCCGGCTATGACGGCGTGGCCTTCCAGGCGGCCTGCGACCTGGTCTTCTTGGGCCGCATGCAGCCCTCGGGCTATACCGAGCCGGTGCTGCATGCCCGCCGCCTGCAGGCCAAGGCCGAGCGGGCGCAGCAGGCCGCGTGATCGTCGCGCGGCTGGCCGCCCTGCCGCCGGTCTGGCTGGCGCTTTTCGCGCTGGCCGGGGCGGGGGCGGGATGGCTGATCCCGCTGCCCCTGCCCGGAGGGCTGCGCGGGGCGGGTCTGGTCCTGATCGGTGCCGTGCTGGCGCTGATGCTCTGGGCGGCGCTGACCATGGCGCGGGCCCGCACCACTGTCATGCCCGGCCGCCGGCCCGAGGCGCTGGTGACCGGCGGACCGTTCCGCTTCTCGCGCAATCCGATCTATCTGGGCGACGTGATTCTGCTGGCCGGGCTGATGCTGGCGCTGGCGGCGCCCGCGGGGCTGGTGGTGGTGCCGGCCTTTGCCCTGTTCCTGCAGCGCCGCTTCATCCTGCGCGAAGAGGCGGTGATCGCCGCGGCTTTCGGTTCCGCCTATGACCGCTATAGGATGCAGGTCAGGCGCTGGATCTAGGGAGGTCATCATGGAACGCTCGCGCATCAACCGCATCATGGCCGAGGCGGCCGAGCTGATCGGCAAGGCAGGCTTCCACCTGCCGCCCTTCGCGCATTGGAGCCCCGAGGAGTTCCGCGCCCGCGCCACCCCCGCCATCCGCGAGGGCCGGCTGGGCTGGGACATCACCGATTACGGCCAGGGCGATTTCGACCGGCTCGGTCTGTTTCTTTTTACCCTGCGCAATGGCCGGCTGGCCGACCTGCAGGCCGGGCGGGGCATGGTCTATGCCGAAAAGCTGCTGATTTCGCAGGAAAACCAGATCAGCCCGATGCATACCCATGTCATCAAGACCGAGGATATCATCAACCGCTGGGGCGCCACCCTGGCCATCCGGCTCTGCGGTTCGGACGCGCAGGGCCGCATGGACCGCAATGCGCCTTGCCGGGTCGATTGCGACGGCATCCCGCGCGAGGTGGCGGCGGGCGGAGTGCTGCGGCTGGGGCCGGGCGAATCCGTGACCCTGCGGCCCGGGGACTGGCATGAATTCTGGGCCGAGGGCGGGCCGGTGCTGATCGGCGAGGTCTCGACGGTAAACGACGATCTGACCGACAATATCTTCGCGGCACCCATCGGCAGGTTCGCGAATGTCGTCGAGGACGAGGCGCCGCTGCACCTTCTGGTCAGCGATTACGATTCTGACGTGACGTAACATTTCCGGATCGCTCCCGCCGTCACGCCCTTGTGAAAGATTATTGCGCTCTGCTATGGGGGACGTTGGAAGTCGCTAACAGGGGAGATCGCCTGGTGAAGATCGGCGGATTGAGAGAGCGTTTTGGGGGTGAGGCGCGTGTTGCGGTGACTCCGTCCTCTGCGGCGCATCTGCAGAAGCTTGGGCATGAGGTTTACGTCGAGGCGGGCGCCGGGGTTCGTGCGGGGTTTTCGGACGCGGCCTATGAGGCGGCCGGGGTCGCGGTGCTGCCGGACGCCGCGGCGCTGATCGGCGCGGTGGACGTGGTGGTCAAGGTGCGGCCGCCCGAGCCCGGGGAACTGCGGCAGATGCGGCGCGGCCAGGTGCTGATCTCGCATTTCTGGCCGGCGCAGAACCCGGACCTGCTGGAGCTGGCGCGCGAGCAGGGCGTCACCGCCATCGCCATGGACATGGTGCCGCGCATCTCGCGCGCGCAGAAGATGGATGCGCTGTCGTCGATGGCCAATATCGCCGGCTACCGGGCGGTGATCGAGGCGGCGAACAATTTCGGCCGCTTCTTCACCGGCCAGGTGACGGCGGCGGGCAAGGTGCCGCCGGCCAAGGTGCTGGTGGTGGGCGCCGGCGTCGCCGGGCTTGCCGCCATCGGCGCCGCGGTCAGCCTGGGCGCGCAGGTCCATGCCTTCGACGTGCGCCCCGAGGTGGCCGAGCAGATCGAATCGATGGGCGCGGAATTCGTCTACCTGGACTTCCAGGACCAGGTGCAGGACGGGGCCGCCACCGGCGGCTATGCGGCGCCCTCCTCGCCCGAGTTCCGCGAAAAGCAGCTCGAGAAGTTCCGCGAACTGGCGCCCGAGATGGACATCGTCATCACCACGGCGCTGATCCCCGGCCGCGACGCGCCGAAGCTGTGGACCGCCGACATGGTCGCGGCGATGAAGACCGGCTCGGTCATCGTCGACCTGGCGGCCGAGCGCGGCGGCAATTGCGAGCTGACCGTCCCGGATGAGCGCATCGTCACCGAAAACGGCGTGGTGGTGATCGGCTATACCGATTTCCCGTCGAGGATGGGGGCGCAAGCCTCTGAACTTTACGGCAACAACATCCGCCACATGCTCTCGGACCTGACGCCGGGCAAGGACGGCGTCATCGTCCAGAACATGGAGGACGACGTGATCCGCGGCTCGACCGTCACCCATGACGGCGACGTGACCTGGCCGCCGCCGCCGCCCAAGGTCGCGGCCATCGCCGCCGCGAAGCCCAAGGAAAAGCCCAAGGAGCCGACCCCCGAGGAACGGCGCGCGCAGGAAATCGCCGCCTTCCGCGCCCAGACCCGCAGCCAGGTGACGCTGCTCGGCGCGGGGGCGGTGCTGATGCTGCTGGTGGGCCTGTTCGCCCCGGCCAGCTTCCTGTCGCATTTCATCGTCTTCGTGCTGGCGGTCTTCGTCGGCTTCCAGGTGATCTGGAACGTCAGCCATTCGCTGCACACGCCCTTGATGGCGATCACCAATGCCATCTCCTCGATCATCATCGTCGGCGCGCTGCTGCAGATCGGCTCGGGCGGCTGGCTGGTGGTGCTTCTGGCGGCGCTGTCGGTGCTGATGGCGGGCGTCAACATCTTCGGCGGCTTCCTGGTCACGCGCCGGATGCTCGCCATGTTCCAGAAGTCGTAAGGGGAGAGGGCGCATGGAATACGGATTCACCACCGCCGCCTATGTGGTCGCGGCCGTGCTGTTCATCCTGTCCCTGGGCGGGCTCTCGGGCCAGGAAAGCGCCAAGCGCGCGGTCTGGTACGGCATCGCGGCCATGGCGCTGGCGGTGGTCGCGACGCTGATCGGGCCGGGCTATGGCAATTGGGGGCTGACGCTGGTCATGCTGGCCATCGGCGGCGGCGTCGGCTGGTATGTCGCCAAGCGGGTGCAGATGACCGAGATGCCGCAGCTGGTCGCGGCCATGCACAGCCTGGTCGGCCTCGCCGCGGTGCTGATCGGCTTCAACGCCCAGTTCGAGCTGGCGCGGGTGATCCGCGCCCGCGCCACGGATGCCGCCGCGCATTTCGAGGGCTTCGCCGCGGTGCTGGCGCACAAGACCCCGGCCGAGATCGCCATGCTGAAGGTCGAGGTCTTCCTGGGCATCTTCATCGGCGCGGTGACCTTCACCGGCTCGGTGGTGGCCTTCGGCAAGCTGGCGGGCAAGATCGACGGCAAGCCCCGCAAGCTGCCGGGCGGGCATATGCTGAACGCCGGCGCGGCGGCGCTGTCGGTGCTGCTGGGCGTCCTCTATTGCGCCGGGATCGGGCCGGCGGTGCCGTGGCTGCTGCTGATCACGCTGCTGGCCTTCTTCATCGGCTATCACCTGATCATGGGCATCGGCGGCGCCGACATGCCGGTGGTGGTGTCGATGCTGAACAGCTATTCCGGCTGGGCGGCGGCGGCGATCGGCTTCACGCTGGGCAACGACCTGCTGATCGTGGTGGGCGCGCTGGTCGGCTCCTCGGGTGCGATCCTGAGCTACATCATGTGCAAGGCGATGAACCGCAATTTCGTCAGCGTGATCCTGGGCGGCTTCGGCGGCGAGGCGGGCCCGGCGATGGAGATCGAGGGCGAGCAGGTGGCCATCGACGCCGACAGCGTGGCGGCGGCCTTGAACGATGCCGACGAGATCATCATCGTGCCGGGCTATGGCATGGCGGTGGCGCAGGCGCAGCAATCGGTGTCGGAACTGACCCGCAAGCTGCGCGCCAAGGGCAAGACCGTGCGCTTCGCCATCCACCCGGTGGCGGGCCGCCTGCCGGGGCATATGAACGTGCTGCTGGCCGAGGCCAAGGTGCCCTATGACATCGTGCTGGAGATGGACGAGATCAACGAGGATTTCCCCTCGACCGACGTGGCGATCGTGATCGGCTCGAACGACATCGTGAACCCGGCGGCGCAGGAGGACCCCAACAGCCCCATCGCCGGCATGCCGGTGCTGGAGGTCTGGAAGGCCAAGCAGGTCTTCGTCAGCAAGCGCGGCCAGGGCACCGGCTATTCCGGCATCGAGAACCCGCTCTTCTACAAGGAAAACACCCGCATGTTCTACGGCGACGCAAAGAAATCCATCGACCAGCTCCTGCCCATGATCGAGTGAGGGGGGGGGAAATGACGAAAGCGGGCCGCGAGGCCCGCTTTTTTTCATATCCGCGCCTTTAGTCCCGGGTCCCGGCTTCAGATCGCATCCAGCATCGACTTGATGACATCGGTGGGCAGGGCGGGATGCAGCGCCAGCTTGCGGGTGCGCTTGCCCTTGCGCGGGATCAGCAGCGCGCAGCGCGTGGCAAGCGCAAGCGAGCCCTCGCCCGACTGGGCGATGGCCCCCGCCCGCCAGCGCGAATGCGGTCCGAAACGCATGATGCTTTCGATGGTGCCGGGCACATAGCCCTCGGTCTCGGCCGAATCGATCAGGGCGTCGTGGATGATGGGGGGCAGATACATGGGTGCCGGCATTCGAGGATCAACATTTCAGCCATGTGTTAATCCGCGGCGGCCGCGATGAGTATATGCCCTTTTGAACAGGTCTGCCATACAAGCCATGCGCGTATCGCGCCGGCCCGGTTCGTCCGCTGGCCGAAAGGCTCAGGGCGTGATCAGGATCGGCGTGCCGTCGCGCACCATGGCGTAGATATCCTCGACCTCGGCATCGGTGACGGAGATGCAGCCGGCCGTCCAGTCGTGGCGCAGCTTCGAGAGCGCCCGCCCCTCGGGGCCCTGGCCATGGATGAAGATGTCGCTGCCGGCGCTGCGCCCGATGGCCGCCGCCAGCGCCTTGTCCTGCGCATTGGGATAGGAGATCCCGATGGACAGGTGGTAGCGGCTGTCGGGATTGCGGCGGTCGATGAAATAGAGCCCCTCGGGGGTCTTGCCGTCGCCCTCGAACTGCTTGTGGCCGATGGGCTCGTTGCCCAGCCCGATGCGATAGGCTTTCAGCACCGTATTGCCGCTGAGCAGCAGCATCTGCCGCGCGCCCTTGTTGACCACGACCTGCGTGACCGGAGGGCCGGAATAGGTCTTGAACTTGCTGGGCGCGCAGGCGGCAAGCCCAAGGATAAGCGCGATGGCGCAGATGCGACTCAGCCAGCCTGTCATGCGATGCCCTCGATCCGGTGTTTTGCCTTATTTTGCCTGTCCCGCGCCCGCTGGGCAATGCGGCAGGCTTCACGAAATCCTGATGCGCCGGGCGGCGGCGTGGCAGATTTGCCAGCGCCGCGAAATCGCCGGGCTTTCCTGTTGCGGGAAAGATGGCCGCGGCTAATCATGCGGCCATGAACGACGAAGACGAACACCCCCAGCGTTACGCCCTGGTGAACGAGTTGCATGCCCGGCCCTCGCCGCGGCTTCGGGCGCCCTGCACCGCGGTCTTTCTGGCGATCAAGGAGCCGCGCGACGCCGCCAACCGCGACCGGGCCCGGGACGTGGCGCATCTGGCCGAGCTTTGCGCCCGGCACGGCGCGCCGCGCCCCGACACCAGCGCCGGGCATTACGCGGCGCAGCTGGGCCGCCATCAACTGCGCTGGGAAAGCCATACCGAGTTCGTCACCTATGCCGCCTTCGCGCCCGGCCTGCCGCCGCGGCCCTTCGACCCCTCGGCCGGGGCGATCTTTCCGCATGACTGGCAGCACCACGCGCCGGGCAAGCGCATTGCCGCGGTGATGATCCAGGTCGATATCCTGCCGGAGGATCCGGCCGACATCCTGCCGCGCCTGTCGGAATGGTTCGCGGCCGACAGCATGGCCTCGGTCTGGGTGCTGGAGGAGGCGGCGGTGGTGGCCGGCGATTTCCGCATCGATCCGGCCGGCTGGATGCGCTTTGCGCTGTTCGTCAAGCCCGGTACCCAATCGGGCCGGATCGGCCGCATCGTCCAGCGCCTGCTGGATCTTGAGACCTATCGCGCCATGTCCATGCTGGGCCTGGGCCGCGCCCGTGAACTGACCCGGCAGCTGAACGCGCTGGACCCGCAGCTCAGCGACATCGTCCAGGGCATGAGCGACGACAGCCGCCCCGCCGACGCGGTGCTGCAAGACCTGCTCTCGGTCTCGACCCGGCTGGAGAGCGCGGCGACCCAGCACGCCTTCCGCTTCGGCGCCAATGCGGCCTATGAGGCCATCGTCATGGACCGCGTCGCCTCGCTGCGCGAGTCGCGCTTTCTCGGCGGGCAGATGCTGACCGAGTTCATGGCGCGGCGCTATCTGCCCGCCATGCGGACCGCGAAATCGGCCGAGAAGCGGCTCTCGGCCATGCTGGACCGCAGCGAGCGCGCCGGCGAGCTGCTGCGCACCCGCGTCGATGTGCAGCGCAGCGCCCAGAATCAGGAGTTGATGCAGCGCATGGACCGCCGCGCCGACCTGCAATTGCGGCTGCAGCACACGGTCGAGGGGCTGTCGGTCGTGGCGATCAGCTATTACGCGGTCGGCCTGCTGGGCTATGCGCTTTATCCGCTGGCCCATGCGCTGCATATCGACAAGGCGGTGCTGGTCGCGGCGCTGACGCCGGTCGCGGTGCTTGGCGTCTGGCTGGGCATGCGGCGCATCCGGGCGCGGCTGCATGACGGCAGCGGCCACTAGCGCCGGCCGCGGGCTTGGCCGATAAGGCGCGCAATCCGTGACCCGAAGAAGGAGAGAATCGGTGAGACAGGCCCTTTCCCTTTGCGCGGTGCTGGCCCTTGCGGCCTGCGGCGTGCCCCTGGTGCCCTTCGTCTGATGGCGGGGCGGCTCATGATGTATGGCCTCGGCCATTGCTCGACCTGCCAGAAGGCGCAGGCCGAGCTGGAGGCCGCAGGCTGGCAGGTCGAATTCCGCGACGTGGCCAAGGTGCCGCTGGACCGGGAGGAATGGCAGCGCATGATCGCCGAGTTCGGCGAGAAGCTGGTCAACCGCGCCAGCCTGACCTGGCGCGGCATGTCCGAGGAGGAGCGCGCCGGCACGCCCCTGCAGATGCTGTCGGCCAAGCCCTCGCTGATGAAGCGCCCGGCCATCGTCCAGGACGACAAGCGCCTGCTGGGTTGGACCGCGAACGTCAAGCGCGCGCTGGGGGTGGCGGCCTAGGCCGCCCTTCACACGACATAGCGGTCGCGGCGGTGGTTGATCGCGATCACCAGGTTCAGCACCAGCGCGCCCAGAAAGGACCAGGCGACGCTTTGCCAGTCGCGCAGCATCAGCGCCGCCAGGAACAGGCAGGCGTCGAAGATCAGTTGCGTCCAGCCGGCGCGAAAGCCGGTCGCGTCCTGCAGATACAGCGCCACGATGCCGATCCCGCCCAACGAGGCGCCGTGCCGGAACAGCGCCAGCAGCGCCGAACCGGTTAGGAAGCCGACCAGGACGGCGCCCACCGCCGGATGGACATGGCCGAATTCCAGCCCGGCCGGCAGGACCGCGACCAGGACCGACATCGCCGCCACGGCGGTGAAGGTCTTGAGCATGAAGCCCAGCCCCAGCCGCCGGTAGCCCAGCCAGTAGAAGGGCAGGTTCACCACGAAGAACACCGGCGCGAAGCCCCAGCCGGTGGCATAGGAGATCAGGATCGCCAGCCCCGCCGTCTGTCCGGTGACGAAGCCCAGATGGGTCAGCAGCAGCACGCCGGTCGCGGCCATGAAGCTGCCATAGGCCAGACCTTGCGCGTCCTCGATCGGACTGTGGCGGCGGGGAGATGTGTCGCTCATCCGCCCCTCTTGCCCGCGGCGGCGAGGGGCGGCAAGGGGGGCGGGCTGGGACGGATCAGCGCAGGGGCGTGACGTCGGGTCCCTCGGCGGCAACGGCGGCAGCCTCGGCCGGGGCGGCCCTTCGGGAGATCCGGGCGGTGAAGGCGTCGCTCGGGTCGCGGCGCAGCACGGCCTGGGACCCGCCGACGCGCAGGGTCTCGACCGTGCGGCGGTATTCCGCCTCGTCCAGCGCCCCGCCGGCCGAAAGCAGCGGGCCGATCCGGCGCAGCATTGCGGCCTGCCGCTGCACCGCCGCCTCGTCCGGATCGGGGCCGAGGATCAGCCGCGCGGTTTCCACGGGATTTTCCGCCGCCTCGCGCCAGCCCTTCATGCTGGCGCGCAGAAAGCCCGCCAGTTGCGCCTCGGCCTCGGGCCCGGCCAGCTGGCCGGCAAGAACGTAAAGCCCGTCCTCAAGCACCGAGGCGCCCTGGTCCCGCGGGTCGAGCTCGATCAGGCCCTCGCCCGGCAACGGGTCGTAGCTCAGCGTGCTGATGCAGGCGGCCTGCTTCTGGCGCAGCATCTCGGCGCCCGGCCATTGCGCCAGCAGCGCGACGCCGGACAGGCTGTCGTCGGGGACCAGTCCCAGCCGGTTCAGCCAGGCCCGCAGCGGATAGTCCGTGCCCCCGAACCAACTGCCGATGGTCTTGCCGCGCAGATCGGCGGCGCCGGCCACGCCCGTCTCGCGCAGGCAGGTCAGCCGCAGCGCCGGATGGGCGAAGATCTGGCCGATATTGACCACCGGCAGGCCGTTTTCCCGCGCCACCAGCGCGGTGGGCAGCCATTCCACCGCCAGGTCCGCCTCGCCCCGCGCCAGCGCCTCGAAGGGCGGGGCGCCGTCGGCGGGGCGCAGGGTGACGGTCAGCCCTTCCTCGGCATAATGACCGCGCGCCTCGGCCAGCAGAAAGCCGGCGGATTCCGCCAGGGCCGGGCCGCGCAGCTGCACGGTCAGTTCCCCGGCCCGTGCAGTCAGCGCGGCCAGCGTCAGGGCCAGGGCGGGAAGCAGGGATTTCGTCATCCGTCTCATCGCCGGCCATGGTTAGACGGCCCGGTTCAGCGGCGCAAGCAATCGCGCCGCACGATGCCGCGAGCGGCGTCAGTCGCGCGAATAGATGTCCTCGTAGCGCACGATGTCGTCCTCGCCCAGATAGGCGCCGGTCTGCACCTCGATCAGCACCATCGGCACCTTGCCGGGATTCTCCATCCGGTGCACGGCGCCCAGCGGCACATAGATCGACTGGTTCTCGGTCACCAGCGTCTCGGTGTCGTTCACCGTCACCCGCGCCGTGCCGCTGACCACGATCCAGTGCTCCGAACGGTGGAAATGCGATTGCAGCGACAGCGCGCCGCCCGGATTGACCACGATGCGCTTGACCTGGAAGCGGTCGGCCAGCGCCAGCGTCTCGAACCAGCCCCAGGGGCGGTGGTCGCGCAGGAAGGTCTCGGCCTGCCGGGCGCCCTTGGCCCTCAGCGCCGAGACCGCCTTCCTGACCTCTTGCGCGCGGTCCATGCCGGCGACCAGCACCGCGTCCTTGGTGGCGACGACCATCACGTCCTTCAGCCCGATGCCCACCACCTCCATCCCCTCGTCCTGCGAGCGCAGCAGCACGTTGTCGCAATCGATGGCGGTCGAGCGTCGGTCGGTGACGGCGCCGCGTTCGGCCGGCGCGGCGGCCTGTGCCTCGTGCCAGACCGCGTCCCAGCCGCCAAGATCCGACCAATAGCCCGAAAAGCGCACCACCGACAGATTGTCGGCCTTTTCCAGCACCGCGTAATCCACCGAGCGGTCGGGCAGCTGCTCCCAGGGCTCGGGCGCCAGCCGCAGGAAGCCGAGATCCGTCTGGGCCTCGGCCAGCGCCGCCTCGACGGGGGGCAGGTATTCCGGCGCATGGGCCCTGAACGCCTCGACCATCGTCCGGGCGGCAAACAGGAAGATCCCGGCATTCCACAGGAAATTGCCCTGCGCGATCATCTGCGCCGCTTTCTCGGCATCGGGCTTCTCGACGAAGCGTTTCAGCACCAGCGGGCCCTCGCCCTCGTCCTCGGCCTCCATGTAGCCATAGCCGGTTTCGGGCCGGGTGGGGGCGATGCCGAAGGTGACGATGCGGCCCGCCTGCGCGGCGGGCAGGCCCAGATCGACGGCGCGGCCGAAGGCCTCGGCATCGGGCACCACATGGTCCGAGGGCGCGACCAGCAGCACCGCATCGGGGTCCTTTTCGGCGGCGCTCAGCGCGGCGGCCAGGATGGCGGGCGCGGTATTGCGGCCCGCGGGCTCGATCAGGATGGCCGCGGGCGCGATGCCGATCTGGTCCAGCTGCTCGGCGACGATGAAGCGGAAATCGGCATTGGTCATCACCAGCGGCGCGCCGTAGCGCGGACCGTGAAGCCGGCGGGCCGAGGCCTGGAACAGGCTTTCCTCGCCCACCAAGGGCGCGAATTGCTTGGGAAAGCTCTTGCGCGAGACGGGCCACAGCCGGGTGCCCGATCCTCCGGCCAGCAGAACAGGGGTGATCGTCATGAAAATCGCTCCATCGGCCCGGAGGCCGTTTCATCCGCTTTCGTTATCCGCCGGCAGCCTTTCGTGCGCAACTTGCGCAAACCGTCAGGGCGGCGGGGCGTGGTCCCCGGAATAGCATGCCGGGCCCGAAGCGGCAAATCCGCCGGTCAATAGCCCCGCGCCCGGTCCACCAGATGCAGCAGCGGCTGGCCGCGCATGGCGCGGCGCAGGTTCTCGGCCGCGACCGGCGCGGCGCTGGAGGGCCGGGTCTCGGCCGCCACATGCGGGGTGACGGTGATGCGCGGATGGCGCCAGAACGGATGTTCTGGCGGCAAGGGTTCGTGCCGGAACACGTCCAGCACCGCGCGCGCCGCCGGGTCGCGGTCCAGCGCCGCGATCAGCGCCGGTTCGTCGATCAGCGTGCCGCGCCCGGCATTGATGATCGTCGCACCCGCTGGCAGCAGCGCCAGCCGTTCGGCGTTCAGCAGGTCGCGGGTCTCGGCCGTGTCGGGCAGAAGGCAGACCAGGATCTCGGCGCGGCGCAGGGCCTCGGGCAGGGCCGCGCCGGGCAGGACCTCGATCCCCGGCACGGCGCGGCCGGATGCGGACCAGCCGGTGACCCGGAACCCCAGCCCCGCCAAGGCCGAGGCCACGGCCCGCCCCAGTTCGCCCATGCCCAGCACGGTGATGCCGCGCCCGGCGGCCAGCGGCGGGGTCAGGTGGTTGCGCCAGACCCCGTCCTGCGCATGGCGGTCCATGCCCAGATGCGCCCGCAGCGCCCAGCCGGTGCAATATTCCACCATGCCCTGCGCCAGCCCCGGATCGACCATCCGGCACAATGGCTGCGTCAGGGTCGGGTTGGTCACGATGCGCTCGACCCCCGCCCAGAGGCTTTGCACGACGCGGGCGCGGGTGAAGGGGGTGAAATCCAGCCTGGCGCCGTCCTCGGGATAGCCGGGCGCGTAGATCAGCGCGTCGAAACCGGCCGGATCGCCGTCGCGGCGCAGATCCATCTCGGGGCAGGCGGCGCGCAGGGCGGGCGCCCAGGCGTCCCACAGCCGGGCAGGGGCGGCGAACAGCACCCGCATCCGGTCAGCCCCGCGGCCGGTGGACATGGGCCGATTGCACGATGCCGAAGGCCATCAGCAGGATCATCAGCGAGGTCCCCCCATAGCTGACCAGCGGCAGGGGCGAGCCCTTGGCGGGCAGCATCCCCATCACCGTGGCCATGTTGATCGAGAAATACAGGAAGAACGTCCCGGCGATGCCGATGGTCATCAGGCTGGCGAAGCGGTCGCGGTTGGTCAGGGCCGAATACATGCAGAAGCCCAGGATCAGCACATAGAGCATCAGCAGCGAGCCGGCGCCGACAAAGCCGAATTCCTCGGCCAGCGAGGTGAAGATGAAGTCGGTATGCTTCTCGGGCAGGAAATTCAGCCGCGACTGCGTGCCCTGCATGAAGCCGCGCCCCGACCAGCCGCCCGATCCCAGCGCGATCTGCGCCTGGGCGATGTTGTAGCCGGCCCCCAGCGGGTCCGAGCTTGGGTCGAGGAAGGTGTCGATGCGGCGGAACTGGTAATCGTGCAGCAATTGCCAGTCGGTGCCCCGGCTCTCCATCACCGCGGTGATGCCGGCGACGACGATGGCGACGACGCCGGCGAAATACCACAGGCTGACGCCGGCGGCGAACATCACGATGCCGCCCCCGGCGATCAGCATGATCGAGGTGCCGAGGTCGGGCTGCATCAGCACCAGCCCGGTCGGCAGCAGGATCAGGATCACCGGGATCAGCACCCAGAACGGGCGCGAGACCTTTTCGACCGGCAGCCAGTCGTAATAGGCGGCCAGCGTCATCACGAAGGCCACCTTGGTCAGCTCGGACGGCTGGATGCGGATCGGCCCCAGCACCAGCCAGCGCTGCGCGCCCATGCCGACATGGCCGATCACCTCGACCAGGATCAGCAGGCCCACGCAGATCACGTAAGAGGCCACCGAGATCGAGCGCCAGAACCAGATCGGCACGAAGGCCAGCGCGAACATCAGCACCATGCCGACGGCGAAGCGTTCCATCTGCGGCCCGGCCCATCGGTCCATCTCGCCGCCCGAGACGGAATAGAGCATCAGGAAACCGATGCAGCTGACGGCGGTGACCAGAAAGACCAGCGGCCAGTTCAGATGCAGGATCTTGCGCCAGCCGGTCGGCACCTGTGCGACGTGATAGTCGAGATAGCTCATGCGTCAGGCCTTTGCGCGCTCTTGCCCCTTGCGGGCCGAGGGGATCAGGTTCATGCGCGACCACATCTCCTGCACCTTGGCGCGCTCGCCCTCGGGATAGGCGGAAAGCGGCGGCAGCCCGTCCGCCAGCGCGTAAAGCAGGATGTCGCGGGCGATGGGCGCGGCCACGGCCGAGCCGCCGCCGCCATGCTCGACCACCACCGAGACCGCATAGCGCGGCATGTCATAGGGCGCGAAGCAGACGAACAGCGCATGATCCCGCCGGTTCCAGGGCAGCTGCTCGTTCGAGATCACTCCGCGGGCGCGTTCGGCGGCGGTGATGTTGCGGACCTGCGAGGTGCCGGTCTTGCCGGCCATCTGCCATTCCGGCGCGATGATGCGTGAGCGCCGCGCCGTGCCGTGGCTGCCGTTCATCACCGCGTCCATGCCGGCCCGCGCCGTGCGCAGGTGCAGCGGGTTGATGTCCAGCTCCGGCCATTCCGGCAGCGGCTCGGCCTGGCCGTCGATGGCGCGCACCAGCCGCGGCGCCACCGCCCGCCCCGTCGCCACCCGCGCCGTCATCACCGCCAGTTGCAGCGGCGAGGCCAGCACATAGCCCTGGCCGATCGAGGCGTTGAGCGAATCGCCGACCTGCCATTCCTGGGAATAGCGCGCCCGCTTCCAGGCGCGGTCGGGGGCGATGCCCTCGGCGATGGCGGACATCGGCAGCTCGTGGCGCACGCCGATGCCCAGCTTGCGCGCCATGGCGGCGATGCGGTCGATGCCGACGCGCTGCGCCAGCTCGTAGTAATAGACGTCGCAGGACTGTTCGAGGCTGCGCACCGCATCGATGGTGCCGTGGCCGCCCCGGCTCCAGCAATGGAAGCGGCGGCCGGCGACCTGGGTATAGCCCGGGCAGAAGAAGCGCGAGCCGGGATTGATCACCCCGGATTCCAGCCCGGCCAGCAGCGTCACCATCTTGAAGGTCGAGCCGGGCGGATAGACGCCCTGCACGGTCTTGTCGGCCAGCGGCCGGTGGTCGTGGTTCATCAGCGCCCGGTAATCCGGCCCCGAGATGCCGCGCACGAACTTGTTCGGGTCGAAGACCGGCGAGGACGAGATGGCCAGGATGTCGCCATTGGTCACGTCCATCACCACGGCGGCGGCGCTTTCGTTGCCCAGCCGCTGGGTGGCGTAATTCTGCAGCCCGGCGTCCAGCGTGGTCTGCACCGTGGCGCCCTGCTGGCCTTCCTGCCGCGACAGCTCGCGCATCTCGCGCCCGGCGCTGTTCACCTCGACCCGGCGCGAGCCGGCCTTGCCGCGCAGCGACTCCTCCAGCTTGGCCTCCATGCCGACCTTGCCCAGCTGGAACTCGGGCAGGCGCAGCACCGGGTCCGGATCCTCGATCTTCGACAGGTCGTAATCCGAGACCGGGCCGACATAGCCCAGCACATGCGCGAAATCGCCGGCGCGCGGATAGCTGCGCGACAGGCCCGCCTCGGGCGTGACGCCGGGCAGGGCGGGGGCGTTGAGCGCGATCGAGGAAAACTCGGCCCAGCTCAGCCGGTCGGCGACCAGCACCGGGGTGACGGCGCTGCGCTTGCGGATCTCTTCCAGGATCTCGGCGGCCTGGCGGTCGGACATCGGGATGATGTGGCGCAGCCGGGCGATCACGGTCGAGACGTCGCCGGCCTCCTCGCGGGTCAGGGTGACGCGGTAGTTCTGCTCGTTCCCGGCGATGATCGTGCCGTTGCGGTCCAGGATCAGCCCGCGCGCCGGCGGCAGCAGCCGGATCTTGATCGAATTGCCGTCCGACAGCATGCGATACTGGTCGGCATGCTCGATCTGCATCGAGCGCAGCTTCAGCCCCAGCGCCGAGACCACCGCCGCCTGGATCGCCCCCAGCATCAGCACCCGGCGGGTGATGAGGCGGCTGCTTTCGGCGATTTCGCGTTCCGACTTGCGCATGGCTCAGCGATGCCTCGTGTCTCGTTCGGCGCGGCCGCGCGGCAGGCCCAGCACCCAGCCGGCAAGCCCCGCGACCAGCGGATAGGCCGCGACCGTGGCGATGTATTGCAGGATCACCTGCCCGAAGGGCGGCAGGGGCAGGAAGAAGATCGCCAGCAGGAAGCGGTTCGCCACCATTATCAAGGCCAGAAGCATCGCCACGCGCAACCATTCAACCATGAAAGGCAGCTCTCGCCAACGCTGCTCGCGCTTGCGGGCGGCCTCGGTGCCGATCACGGCCAGCGCGGCGCCCAGCCCGATGGGGTGAAGCAGCAGGATGTCCTCGATCAGGAACAGGACGGCGATGGTCAGCACCGGGACCTGTTCGGGGCGGCGCAGCACCCAGACCAGCGCCAGGCACAGCCCCAGGTCCGGCCCCGGCCAGCCGATGCGGCCCGGCGCCAGCGGCAGCAGCCGCCAGAACAGGATCGCCAGGAACAGCGCCACGAACAGCGCCTGTCCCAGCAGCCGCTGGCGGCGGGCCGGCTCAATCATCCGCGGCCTCGGCCTCGGCGGTGGCCGCTTGCAGGTCGGACAGCGGCGGCAGCGGCGGGCCGATGAAATCCGCGCTCGGCGGCGGGATCAGCAGTCCGGTATCCGAGAGCTGCTCGGCCGGGTGGCTGCGCAGCACTCGCAGGAATTCCAGCCGCCCGTAATCGGCGGCCAGCCGCACCCGCAGCCGGCCGTCGTTGGCCAGCGCCACCTGGCCGACCGGCAGGCCGGGCGGGAACACGCCGCCGTCGCCCGAGCTGACCACCCGGTCGCCGGGGCGCAGGTTCTCGGGGCTTTCGATGAAGTCCAGCGCCGGCAAGGCCGTGTTGTCGCCGGTCAGCAGCGCGTGCTGGCCCGAGGGCAGGATGGTCACCGGGATGCGGCTGGAGGGATCGGTCAGCAGCATGACCCGGCTGGTGGTCTGCCCGACGCCCGAGATGCGCCCGACGAGCCCCAGCCCGTCCATGGTCGCCCAGCCGTCCAGGATGCCGTCGCGCGCGCCGACGTTCAGCAGCACCGATTGCCGGAAGGCCGTGCCGCTGTCGGTCAGCACCACCCCCGAGACCGAGGTCAGGGCCGGGTCGATCCGCACGCTGTTCTGCGCCAGCAGCTTGGCGTTTTCCTGCTCCAGCTGCACGGCGGCCTCTTTCCAGGCCGACATCTTTTGCAGCTCGCGGCGCAATTCCTGATTCTGCTCGTAGAGCCGGGCATAGGACTGGAAACCCGCCACCATGCGCGAGACCCGGGTCACCGGCGCCATCACCCAGTCGAAGCTGGGCACGAAGCGGTCGATGAAGGCCGCGCGCATGCGTTCGGCCCTGGGACTGTCGATCTGCCAGAACAGGAACACCGCCAGCAGGAACAGCACCAGCAGCGAAACCAGGATGCGGCGGACCGGAGCCGCGTAATCAGGGCCCTTGCGCGCCATGGGCCGAACCCGCTCAGCTGTCGTAATCGATCACGTGGCGCAGCTGCTTCTCGAATTCAAGGGCCTTGCCGGTGCCCAGCGCCACGCAGCTCATCGGCTGGTCGGCCAGGCTGATCATCAGCCCGGTCTGTTCGCGCAGCGCCAGATCCAGCTCGCCCAGCATGGCGCCGCCGCCGGTCAGCATCACGCCGCGGTCCACGATGTCGGCGGCAAGATCCGGCGGCGTCGCCTCCAGCGCCACCATCACCGATTCGCAGATCTGCTGCACCGGCTCGGCCAGCGCCTCGGCGACCATGGCCTGGGTGATCTCCATCTCCTTGGGGATGCCGTTCAGAAGGTCGCGGCCGCGCACCATGATCGTGGCACCGCGCCCGTCGTCGGGCATGCGGGCGGTGCCGATCTGGGTCTTGACCCGCTCGGCCGTCGATTCGCCGATCAGCAGGTTGTGGTTGCGGCGCAGGTAGTTGATCAGCGCGTCATCCATGCGGTCGCCGCCGATGCGGACCGAACGGGCATAGACCACGTCGCCCAGGGACAGCACGGCGACCTCGGTGGTGCCGCCGCCGATATCCACGACCATGCTGCCGGTCGGCTCGGTGATCGGCATGCCGGCGCCGATGGCGGCGGCGATGGGTTCCGCGATCAGCCCGGCGCGGCGGGCACCGGCCGAGAGCACCGACTGGCGGATGGCGCGCTTCTCGACCGGGGTGGCGCCATGCGGCACGCAGACGATGATCTTCGGCTTCGAGAAGGTGGTGCGCTTGAACACCTTCTTGATGAAATGCTTGATCATTTCCTCGGCGCTGTCGAAATCGGCAATCACGCCCTCGCGCATCGGCCGGATGGCCTCGATGCTGCCCGGAGTGCGGCCCAGCATCAGCTTGGCGTCCTCGCCCACGGCCAGCACCTGCTTCTTGCCGTCCTTGACGTGATAGGCGACGACCGAAGGCTCGTTCAGGATGATGCCCTTGCCCTTGACATAGACCAGCGTGTTCGCGGTCCCCAGGTCGATCGCGATATCGGTGGAAAACAACCCGCCAAAGGCCATGTGACTACCCCTTCTGCCGTCCCTGCCATGACGGCCGTTTTCGCCGTTCTTTGCGAACGGACATTGCCCGATTGCCCCGGCGAGTCGCCCCCGCCAAGGTGTTGGACATATAGGCCGGGGCCGGGCTGGGGAAAACCAGAAAATTCCATTCCGCCGATGTCGTGGCGGCGATCCGCGGGCCCTGCCGCGCCGCTTGACCGGGCAGCGCCGCCTGCTAGGCTGCCGCCGGTTCTGGTCGCCAGGAAGGGGCAGGGTTTGCGGGACGATATCGTGGGGATCTGCCGCTTTTCCTTCCTGGGGAAATGCGACTGGGCCGAGACTGCCGGGCAGGGCGGCAACGCCCCCGCGCTGATGGCGCGGCGCCGCGCCATGCTCTACGCGCCCGAGCGGCTGGCGCGCCGCTTCGCCGCCTTCGAGACGCTCTGCCTGCCCTCGGTCAGGGCGCAGACCGACGCGGATTTCCGCTTCTGGATCCTGACCTCGCCCGAGATGCCGCGCGAATGGCTGGAGCGGCTGCGCGATCTTTGCGCAGGCCTGCCGCAGATCCGGCTGATCGTCTCGGACAAGCGCGAGACGGTGAACGCGCTGCGCGAGCCGCTGCGCGAGGCGGCCGATGCGGCCGGCCGGCCGGTGATCCAGTTCCGCGTCGACGACGACGACGCCTTCAGCCGCCACCATGTCGCCCGCATCCGCGGCCATGCAAGGCGCTTTTCAGACCTGCCGGCCTTCGCAATCAGCTATCCGCAGGGCCTGGTCATGGGCAGCTACGAGGGCGAGCCGATCAGCTACTGGCGCGCGCATCAGCCCTTCCTGGGCGCCGGCGCGGCGGTGCGGATGCGCGGCGCGGGCCGCTGCATCTATGCCTACAACCATTTCCAGTTGCCCAAGCATTTCCCGGCCTTCACCGATATCGGCGGGCTCGGCTATCTGCAGACCCGCTGGGACGAGGGCGATTCCGTCGCCACGATCGTCGCGAAATTCCCGAAATGGTTCCAGCGGCTGGACCCGGACGCCTTCCAGCAGGCGCTGGCCGAGGATTTCCCCTTCCTGCAGGGCGTCGACCTGGGCTTCGTGGAACGCAAGGGGGCGGCCTGACAGCCGCCCCCTCTTACGCCATTCCGCGGCGGATCAGTGCGAATACATGCTGACCTGCTTGGCGTCCGCACCTTCGCCGACCATGTCGCGGCGCACCTTCAGCCGGTTCAGCGCGCCGACATAGGCCTTCACGCTGGCCAGGATGGTGTCGGTATCCGAGGCCTGGCCGGTGGCGATCCGGCCTTCCTCCTCCATGCGCACGCTGACGGTGGCCTGGGCATCGGTGCCCTCGGTCACCGCATGGACCTGATACAGCTGCAGATGCGCCTTGTGCGGCCAGATCGCCTTGACGGCGTTGAAGCAGGCATCGACCGGGCCGTCGCCGGTGGCATGGACGGTCTTCTCCTCGCCGCCGACCGTCATGGTCAGGTCGGCCGACTGCCCGTCCGTGCCGCAGACCACGCGCAGGTGCTTCACCTGCAGGTAATCGTGCTCGGTATTGGCGGCGCTGTCCTGCATCAGCGCCACCAGGTCGTCGTCGTAGATCTCCTTCTTGCGGTCGGCCAGGGCCTTGAAGCGCACGAAGATGTCCTTCAGCTGGTTGTCGCCCAGCTCATAGCCCAGGTCGCGCAGCTTCGAGCGCAGCGCAGCGCGGCCCGAATGCTTGCCCATGGCGATATTGGCCTCGTTCAGGCCGATATCGGCGGGGCGCATGATCTCGAAGGTCTCGACATTCTTCAGCACGCCGTCCTGGTGGATGCCGGATTCGTGCAGGAAGGCGTTCTTGCCGACGATGGCCTTGTTGAACTGCACCGGAAAGCCCGAGACCTGGCTGACCCGACGCGAGATGCCCATGATCTTCGTCGTGTCGATGCCGGTCGTATAGGGCATGATGTCGTGGCGCACCTTCAGCGCCATCACCACCTCTTCCAGCGCGGTGTTGCCGGCCCGCTCGCCCAGCCCGTTGATGGTGCATTCGATCTGGCGCGCGCCGGCCTCGACGGCGGCCAGGGCATTGGCGGTCGCCATGCCCAGGTCGTTGTGGCAATGCGTGGCGAAGACCACCCCGTCGGCGCCCGGCACCCGTTCCAGCAGCATGCGGATCAGCGCGGCCGATTCGCGCGGCGCGGTATAGCCCACGGTGTCGGGGATGTTGATGGTGGTGGCGCCGGCCTTGATGGCGATCTCGACCACCCGGCACAGGTAGTCGTGCTCGGTCCGGGTGGCGTCCATCGGCGACCATTGCACGTCGTCGCACAGGTTGCGGGCATGGCTCACGGTCTGCTCGATCCGCTCGGCCATCTGGTCCATGTCCAGGTTCGGGATGGCCCGGTGCAGGGGCGAGGTGCCGATGAAGGTGTGGATGCGCGGGCGCTTGGCGTGCCTCACCGCCTCCCAGCAGCGGTCGATATCGGGGAACTGGGCGCGGGCCAGGCCGCAGATCACACTGTTCTGCGCCTGCTTGGCGATCTCGCTCACGGCGGCGAAATCGCCCTCCGAGGCGATGGGAAAGCCCGCCTCGATGATGTCCACGCCCATCTCGTCCAGCATCTGGGCGATTTCCAGCTTCTCGGCATGGGTCATGGTGGCGCCGGGCGATTGCTCGCCGTCGCGCAGGGTGGTGTCAAAGATCAAGACGCGGTTCGGATCGGTCATGTCGGTTCTTTCTTACGCGGGAATTCGGGGTTCAGAAGCCAAGCCGGGCGCGAACCAGACTGAGCGGCGGCCCGGAAGACCCGCTCAGCGCAGCGTAAGAAGAAGCAGACCGCGGAGGTTCACGGCAATACGCGCGCCATCATGCGCGTGCGGGGCCGTGGCAATGATCTGCTGCATCCGAGTCATGGCGCGAACTATAAGACCCGCGCCACCGGCTTGAAAAGACGAAAAACACGCTGCCGCAGCAATTTCCCGCCCCGCAGCCGGCACGGGCGTTGCCGCCCCGCACCGCCGCCTGCTTCACCGTTTTCCAAATACTCCTGCGCCCGTGCCGCCGGTGCGGCAGCTCAAAGCGCGCGCCAGCCGATGTCGCGGCGGCAGAAGCCCCCCGGCCAGTCGATGGCATCGGCCAGCGCATAGGCGCGCGCATGCGCCTCGGCCAGGGTGGCGCCGCGCCCGGTTGCCGCCAGCACCCGGCCGCCCGTGGCGACGATCTGCCCGTCGCGGCGCGCGGTGCCGGCATGGAAGACCATGCGGAAACTGTCCTCGGCCAGCGCGTCGAGCCCGCGGATGGCGCTGCCCTTCTCATGGCTGCCGGGATAGCCCTTCGCGGCCAGCACCACGGTCAGGGCATGGTCGTCGGCCCAGCTGACCGAGGCCGTGCCCAGCCGGCCCTCGGCGCAGGCCAGGATCAGGTCCAGCGCCTGGGCGCCCAGCCGCATCATCAGCACCTGGCATTCCGGGTCGCCGAAGCGGACATTGTATTCCACCAGCCGCGCCCGCCCGTCCCGGATCATCAGCCCGGCATAAAGCACGCCCTGGAACGGCGTGCCGCGCCGCGCCATCTCGGCCACGGTCGGGCGCACGATCTCGGCCATGACCGCATCCTGGATCTCCGCCGTCAGCACCGGGGCCGGGGAATAGGCGCCCATGCCGCCGGTATTCGGTCCGGTATCGCCGTCGCCCACGCGCTTGTGGTCCTGCGCCGTGCCGATCGGCAGGCAGTCCACCCCGTCGCAAAGCACGAAGAAGCTCGCCTCCTCGCCTTCCATGAATTCCTCGATCACCACCTCGGCCCCGGCCGCGCCGAAGGCGCCGCCGAAGGCGTCATCGACGGCGGCGATGGCCTCGGCCTCGGTCATGGCCACGGTCACGCCCTTGCCGGCGGCCAGCCCGTCGGCCTTGACGACGATGGGCGCACCCTGCGCGCGGATATAGGCCCGCGCCGGCTCGGCGGCGTCGAAGCGCGCCCAGGCGGCGGTCGGCGCGCCGCAGGCGTCGCAAACCTCCTTGGTGAAGGCTTTCGAGGCTTCCAGCATCGCCGCCGCCCTGGACGGGCCGAAGACCGGGATGCCCGCCGCCCGCAGCTCGTCGGCGACGCCCGCTGCCAGGGGCGCCTCGGGGCCGATCACCACCAGGTCGATGGCGTTCTCCTCGCAAAAGCCGATCACGGCGGGGCCGGACAGGATGTCCAGATCCGCCAGCCGCGCCAGCGGCTCCATTCCGGCATTGCCCGGCGCGACGAACAGCCGGTCGCATTTCGGATTCTGCCGGATCGCCCAGGCCAGCGCATGTTCGCGCCCGCCGCTGCCGAGGATCAGGATGTTCATGCGGAAAGGCCCCTTTGCGAATGGTCCCGCGCCTTCTAGGAACTGGCCCGGCCCGGATCAATCCCCCAAGCCCCTTGATCCCGCCCGCGCCCCGCGCCACAACCGGGCCATGGAGCTTTTCGAAGACACGCCCGCCAGCAACGCCCATGAATTCACCGTCTCGGAAATCTCGGGCGCGGTGAAGCGCGTGATCGAGGGCGAGTTCGGCCGCGTCCGCGTGCGCGGCGAGATCGGCCGCGTCTCGCGCCCCTCCTCGGGGCATCTCTATTTCGACCTCAAGGACGAACGCGCCTGCATCGCCGCCGTCACCTGGAAGGGCCAGGCCGCGCGTCTCTCGACCCGCCCCGAGGAGGGGATCGAGGTCATCGCCACCGGCCGGCTGACCACCTTTCCCGGCCAGTCGAAATATCAGCTGATCGTCGAGGAGATCGAGCCCGCCGGCGCCGGCGCGCTGATGATGATGCTGGAAAAGCGCCGCAAGGCGCTGGCGGCCGAGGGGCTGTTCGACGAATCGCGCAAGCGCCCGCTGCCCTACCTGCCGCGGGTGATCGGCGTCGTGACCTCGCCCTCGGGCGCGGTGATCCGCGACATCCTGCACAGGTTGCGGGACCGTTTCCCGACGCGGGTGCTGATCTGGCCGGTGGCGGTGCAGGGCGAGGGCTGCGCGCCGCAGGTCGCCGCCGCGATCCAGGGCTTCAACGCGCTGCCCGGGGAAGGGCCGATCCCGCGCCCCGAGCTGATCATCGTCGCGCGCGGCGGCGGCAGCCTCGAGGATCTCTGGGGCTTCAACGAGGAAGCCGTGGTCCGCGCCGCGGCGGCCAGCGACATCCCGCTGATCTCGGCGGTGGGGCACGAGACCGACACCACGCTGATCGACTTCGCCGCGGACCGCCGGGCGCCGACGCCGACCGCGGCCGCCGAGATGGCGGTGCCGGTGCGCGCCGAACTGGCCGCCCGGCTGGCCGAGATGCGGGCGCGGATCATGCGCGCCGCCCAGACCGGCAACCAGCGCCAGCGCCAGCGGCTGGCCGACCTGGGCCGGGCGCTCGGCCGGCCGCAGGCGCTGACCGATCCGGCGCGGCAGCGCTTCGACCTGTTCGCCGAACGGCTGGAACCGGCGCTGCGCGGCTTCGTGCGCGCCCGCCGCGACCGGCTGAACGCGCTGCCGCTGTCGCTCTCGGCATTGCGCGCCATGCTGCGCAACCGGCGCGAGGCGCTGCAGGCCCATCGGCAGCGCCTGCCGCTCTGCCTGGCCCGGCTGCGGCAGCGCAAGGCCGAGCGCCTGGCCGATCGGGGCCAGCGGCTGGAACGCGCCCGGTCGCGGATGCTGGCCGACAGCGCCCGCCAGCTCGCCCGCGACCGCGCGGCGCTTGACCAGTTCGCGGCGCGGCTTGCCGCCGGCGCCGCGCGCCTCCTGCCGCCGCGGCGCGAGGCGCTGGAGCGGCTGGACCGCCTACGCCAGACGCTGGGCTATCGCGAGACCCTGCGCCGCGGCTTCGCGGTCGTCCACGGCCCCGCGGGCCTGATCACCGCCGCTGCCGAGGCGGCGCAAACCCCGCGCTTCGAGATCGAGTTCCTCGATGGCCGCATGGCGGCGCGCCCCGACGCGCCCCCGGCCAAGCCGGCCCGCAGGCCAAGGCAGCCCAGGGACCAGAAATCCCTGTTCTAGCTTCTTTCTTGCCCAAATATCCCGGGGGGAGCGCCTGGCGCACCCCGTCGAGGGGTGCGGCAGGCGCGGGGGGCAGAGCCCCCCTTACCGCGCGACCTCCCGCGGCCGCAGCATCAGCCAGAGCAGCGCCCCGCCGGCCAGCACCAGGAAGGGCAGCATGGCCAGGTTGACCGCGCTCCAGCCCGCCTGGGCCGAGCCGCCCATGCAGTTCATCAGCCCGCCCGAGGACAGCGAGGCCAGGAACACGCCGGAAAATACCACGGCGTCGTTCAGGCCCTGCACCCGCTCGCGCTCCTCGGGGCGATAGGCGCGGGTCAGCATGGCGGTGGCGCCGATATAGCCGAAGTTCCAGCCCAGCCCGAGCAGGATCATGGCCAGGAAGAAATGCGAGAGCTCCACCCCCGACAGTGCCACCGCGCCGGCGCCTGCCAGGATCGCCAGGCCCAGCATGACGATGCGCGTGGCGCCGAAACGGGCGATCAGATGGCCGGTGAAGAACGAGGGCGCGAACATCGCCAGCACATGGCCCGAGACGATGTTCGCCGCGTCCGCCGTGGCGAAGCCGCAGCCGACCACCGCCAGCGGCGCCGAGGTCATCACCAGGTTCATCAGCGCATAGGAGACCATACCGCAGATCATCGCCACGGCGATCTGCGGCACGCGCAGCAGCGCGCCCAGCGGCCGGCCCTGGGCGCGGCCCCTGGCGGGCGCCGGCGGGCGCGGGATGTCGAGAAAGGCGAAGATCACCGGCCCGAGCAGGTTCAGCCCGATGATCGCGGCATAGGTGGCCAGGAAGGGGATGGCAGTCAGCTCGGCGGTCAGGCGCACCAGGACCGGGCCGGTGAAGGCGGCGGCAAGCCCCCCGGCCAGCACCCAGGAGATGGCACGCGACTGGAACTCGGGCGGGGCGCAATCGGTGGCGGCAAAGCGGAAGAAGCCCTGCGCCGCCATATAGACCCCGGTGAACAGCGCGCTGGCGGTGAAAAGCCAGAAATTGCCCGCCGACAGCGCATAGGCGGCGATACCCGCCCCCAGCGCCGCCGAGCCGCAGGAGAGCAGGAACCCCGCCCGCCGCCCATGCCGGCGCATGAAGCCCGAAAGCGGCCGGGCCGACAGCGCCGAGCCCAGGATCATCATCGACAGGGGCAGGGTGGCGATGCAGGGGTTGGGGCTGAGCATCTGGCCCGCCAGCCCGCCGACGATGAAGATCATCGACATCTGCGCCCCCAAAAGCGCCTGGGCCAGCAGCAGCACGACGACATTGCGCCGGGCGCGGCGCATGGCGTCTGAACCGGTCAGGACCGGCTGGCCATCGCCGGGGGTGGTCGCGTCGGGGGCGGTCATCGCAGGCTCATCTCAGCCCGAAAGCCTCGCGGGCGCGGGTTTCGATGGCCGCCCAATCGCCGGCGGCGACATCGGCATCCGGCGCGATCCAGCTGCCGCCGACGCAGACCACGTTCGGCAGCGCCAGGTAGTCCGGGGCGTTCTGCGGGGTCACGCCGCCGGTCGGGCAGAAGCTGACCTGCGGCAGCGGCCCGGCCAGGGATTTCAGCGATTTCGCCCCGCCCGCCGCCTCGGCCGGGAAGAATTTCAGCATGGAATAGCCCAGTTCCATCGCCCGCATCACCTCGGAGGCGGTGACGGCGCCGGGCAGCAGCGGCAGGCCGATCTCCTCGCAGGCCCGGGCCAGCCGCTCGGTCAGGCCGGGCGAGACGGCGAAGCTGGCCCCGGCATCCTTGGCGCGCCTTGCGTCCTCGGGGGTCAGCACCGTGCCGGCGCCGACATGGCCGCCCTGGACCTTGGCCATTTCGCGGATGACGTCGAGCGCGGCGGGGGTGCGCAGGGTCACCTCGAGCACCGGCAGGCCGCCGGCCACCAGGGCCGTGGCCAGCCCCTCGGCGCGGCCGGCATCGCCCACGACCAGGACCGGGATCACCGGGGCGAGTTCGCAAAGCGCGCGGGTGTTCTGGGACTGGGTCTCGGGGGTCATGGCGGGCCTCGTTCTTGCGGAAACTGCCGGCAGGTTGCGCTTTTCCGCGCGGTTGCGCAAGGGCTCGTGTTAGCGTTAACTGCCGTCCTGGTCGGCGGCTTTGCCGGGGAAGGGGGCTGTCCGCCCCCTCTTGCGGCTGGCGCCGCAATTCACCCCCGAGGATATTTCGGCAAGAAAGAAACCCTCAGCCGCCGAAACTGCTGCGCCCGCCCGAGCGTGCGGTGGCCGAGGCGCCGAAGCCGCCGCGCTGGCTGACCTGGGCCGCGCTCATCGGCGGCTTGCCGATGGTCGAGGGCGCGCGCTGGAAGGTCGTGGCCGGCACCTTGCCGGCGCCGCGGTTGCTGGCGAAGCTCTGGTCGCCCTTGGGGGTCGAATAGCGCCCGTCGGCGGTGTTCACCATCGGCTGCGAGGAGATGCCGCCGCCGCGCGACAGCATCGAGCCCATCATGTAGCCGACCAGCAGCGGCATGAAGGAAAAGCCGCCGCCGGAATTCTGCGCCTCCTGCGTCTGCGTTGGGTCGCCGCCGCAATTGCCGGCGCCATGCTCCTGCTCGCACAGTTCCTTCGATTCGTAGCGCGGCGCGGTTTCCAGGAATTCCTGCCGGGCGGCGGCGAAGTTCTGGCGGCAGTCCTCCTCGGTGAACCACAGGGTTTCCTGCTTGCTGGCGGCGATGCAGCTTTCCAGGTCGGGAAAGCTTTGCGCGTCCATGCGGTCGTCCTCGCAGCCGGCCAGCGCCAGGGTGGCGGTTCCGGCCAGCACCAGCGCGACATGGCGGCCGCGCTTGCGAAGGCTGTGGCTGCGGGCGGGGCGGGGGACGGGGTTGGAACGGGAAAATGCGTCGGTCATGGATCAGCCCTCGATGAAATGCGGCTTGAAGCGCGACAGGTTGTGGGTGATGCGCGAGCGATCCTCGCGCAGGCCGAGGCCGCAGCAGTTTTCGCCGACGATCCAGGCGCCGAGCACCGGGTGGAAGCCGCCGAAATCCGGCAGGGGCGCCAGGCCCTGCAGGATCATCGGGTGGTGCGAATAGCTGTCGTCGCCGGTGCGCGCCGTTTCGCGGCCCTGTTCGTGGATGACGACCCCCGCGCCCTCGCGCGAGAAGATCGGCTTGGTCACATGGCCGCGCGCCAGCGCGTCGCGCGCCGCCTCGAAGGCCTGGGCCACGGCGGGGGCGGGGCTGCCGCCGGACAGCGCGTCCTGCACATCCGCGAGGAAGAAGGCCGGCAGCAGGTTCGGATGGCCGGGGAACATCTGCCAGAGCAGCGGCAGGATGGCCTTGTTCGACAGGATCGCCTTCCAGGGCGGCTCGATGAAGCGGGTGCCCGAGCTTTGCAGATGCGCGGCGAAATCGTCGCGCAGCATGTCCTCCCAGGGGTAGAGCTTGAAGAGCGTGCCGATGACCCGGGATTGCTCGTCGGCGAACTGGCCCTCCTCGGTCAGGCCGATCTGCCGGAGCGCGGTGAAATGCGCGCCCAGGCCCGCCTCGCGCGCGGCCCAGGCCAGGGTCTCGACGGTGGCGTAATCCTCGGGGTTGTCGGGATCGGCGGCGAAATGCACCTCCTCGCCGTCGGCGCAGATCTGCGTCCAGCGCGCCACGATCGCCTCGTGGATGCTGTTGAACTGGTCGCAATCCTCGCCCAGCACCCCCGCCGCCTGTTGCTGTTCGAACCAGAGCCACTGGAAGCTGGCGGATTCGTAAAGCGAGGTCGGCGTGTCGGCATTGTATTCCAGTAGCTTCGCCGGGCCGCTGCCGTCATAGGCGAGGTCCATGCGGCCATAGAGTTCGGGTTCGCCGCGCGCCCAGCTCGATGCGATCAGGTCCCAGTGCTGGCGCGGGATGTCCAGCCGGGTCAGCCAGGCCTCGTCGCGGACGGCGCGGTCCACCGCCTCGCGGCACAGCGCATGCAGCTCGGTGGCGGGGGCCTCGATATCCTCCTCGATCTGGCGCAGGGTGAAGCGATAGGCGCTGGTCTCGTCCCAATAGGGCTCGCCGCCCATGTCGGCGAAGGTGAAGCCGAGCTCCTTGGCCTCGTCGCGCCAGCCGGGCCGTTCGGGAAGGGTGCGTTTTTCCATGGTCTCTCCTTCCGCCCGAGATAGGGCGGTGGGCCGGGCGGGCGCAACCCCGCATGGCGATTTTCGGGCGCGGTCCGCCGACGCGGGCCCGGCGGCCGGCGCGGCAAGGCGCCGCGAGGCGGGGCGGTTATCCGTCGCGGCCTCCGCCCGCGGCCGGACCCGGCCAGCGCCGGCCCGTCGGGACCGGAAGCGCGCCGGACGGCGGTGGCGGCGCGGCGCGGGAAAATCTCGGCACCGGCACGCGGGGCTTGCGGCAGGCCGGGCTTCGCGCCAATCTGCTACCATTCCAGCCCCGCGAGCGACGGGGCGCGACAACAGGGATGATCCATCATGCAGAACCGTTTCCCGCTTCGCGCGCTGCTTCTGGCTTCGGCCATGTCTCTGGGGGTGGCGGCGCCGGCCGCCTGGGCCGAGACCCCCGCCGACACGCTGGTCATCGCCCATCAGATCGACGACATCATCAGCCTCGATCCCGGGCAGAGCTTCGAATTCTCGGGGCAGGACGTGGTTCACAGCCTCTATGACCGGCTGGTCGATTTCGACCCGCTGGACCTGAATGCCGGCATCAAGCCCAGCCTCGCGGAAAGCTGGGAGGTCAGCGAGGACGGCAAGACCATCACCCTGACCATGCGCGAGGGGGTGAAGTTCCATTCCGGCAACCCGGTGCGGGCCGAGGACGCCGCCTGGTCGCTGCAGCGCGCCGTCAAGCTGAACAAGTCGCCGGCCTTCATCCTGAACCAGTTCGGCTTCACCGCCGAGAACGTGGACGAGCGCGTGACCTTCGACGGCAACAGGCTGATCCTGCAGCTGGACCAGCCCTATGCGCAAAGCTTCGTGCTGAACTGCCTGGCCTCCGAGGTCGGCTCGGTCATCGACAAGGAAACCGCGATGAGCCATGCCGAGGGCGAGGATTTCGGCAATGCCTGGCTGTCCACCAACGGCGCGGGGTCGGGGCCCTACACCCTGACCGCCTGGCGGCCGAACGAGGCGGTGCAGCTGGCCGCCAACGAGGAATACTGGCAGGGCGCGCCGGTGATGAAGCGAGTGATCGTGCGCCATGTGCAGGAGAGCAGCGCCCAGCGGCTGCTGCTGGAACAGGGCGATATCGACGTGGCCCGCAACCTGACCCCGACGGATGTCGATGGCATCGCCGGCAACGACAGGCTGAAGGTCGCGGACGAGCTGCGCGGCCGCATCCTCTACATGGGGCTGAGCCAGAAGGATCCGCTGCTGTCCCGGCCCGAGATGGTCGAGGCGATGAAATACCTGATCGACTACGCGGGCATGGAGTCGAGTTTCCTCAAGGGCCAGTGGAAGGTGCACCAGAACTTCCTGCCCGAGGGCTATCTGGGCGCCTCGGACGAGAACCCCTGGACCCATGACATCGAGAAGGCCCGCCAGATCCTGACCGATGCCGGCATCACCTCGGGCACGGTCAAGACCATCGTGCGCGACATCCGCGAATATGTCGACGCGGCCCAGACCCTGCAGGCGGCCATGGCGCAGGTCGGCCTGACGCTGGAGATCCAGCAGATGACCGGGGCGCAGGTGCTCGACGCCTATCGCGCCCGGCAGGTGCCGATCTTCATCGGCGAATGGGGCCCGGATTACGCCGACCCGAACACCAATGCCTCGACCTTCGCCCATAATCCCAACAATGCCGACGATGCCGGCCTGTCGCAGCTGGCCTGGCGCAACAGCTGGGCGGTGCCCGAGGAGATGAATCGCGCCGTCGAGGCCGCCACGCTGGAGGGCGACACCGACAAGCGCGTGCAGATGTATCTGGACATCCAGAGCCAGTATCGAGAGATCGCACCGATCATCCCGATGTTCCAGAAGATCGAGCAGGTGGCGATGCAGCAGAACGTGCAGAACTGGACCTCGGGCGGTTCGGTCACCTCGGTCAACTATCGGCAGGTGACGAAGGAATAAGTCGTGGTCCATCCCGACCTGACCGATCCGCCGGGACAGGGCGCGCCGCCCCCGGCGGGCGGCGCAACCCCCGGCCCGGGCGCGCGGCTGCGGCGCCGGGCGCGAAGCCTGGGCGGCATCCTGCTGTCGCTGGCGCTGACGCTGCTCGGCCTGTTGCTGGTCACCTTCGTCATCGGCCGGGTCATGCCGATCGACCCGGTGCTGAAGGTGGTGGGCGAGCGCGCGACACAGGCGCAATATGACGCGGCCTTCCAGGCCATGGGACTGGACAAGCCGATCTGGCAGCAGTTCCTGCGCTACATGGCCGAGGTGCTGCAGGGCGATTTCGGCCGCTCGATCTCGACCGGGCATCCGGTGGCGCAGGACCTGCGGCGGGTGTTCCCGGCGACGGTCGAGTTGGCGACGCTGGGCACGCTGATCGGCGTCTGCGTGGGCGTGCCCTTGGGCGTGGTCGCCGCGGCGCGCCGGGGCGGCTGGATCGACCAGATCGCCCGCGTGGTGGCGCTAGTGGGCTATTCCATGCCGATCTTCTGGCTGGGGCTGATGGGGCTTCTGCTGTTCTACGGCATCCTCGGCTGGGTCGGCGGGCCGGGCCGGCAGGGCATCATATACGACGGCATGGTGCCGACGGTCACCGGGCTGATCCTGGTCGACAGCCTAGTCGCCGGCGACTGGGCCGCCTTCCGCGACGCCTTCAGCCATATCGTGCTGCCGGCCAGTCTGCTCGGCTATTTCAGCCTCGCCTATATCAGCCGCATGACGCGCAGCTTCATGCTGGAGCAGCTTTCGGCGGAATATGTCGTCACCGCCCGCGTCAAGGGCCTGTCCGAGCGGCGGGTGGTCTGGGGCCATGCCTTCCGCAACATCCTTGTGCCGCTGATCACGGTGATCGCGCTCAGCTTCGGCTCGCTTCTGGAAGGGTCGGTGCTGACCGAGATCGTGTTCTCCTGGCCCGGCATCGGCCAATACATCACCAAGGCGCTGCTGGCCGGCGACATGAACGCGGTGCTGGGCGGCACGGTGGTGGTCGGCACCTGCTTCGTGGCGCTGAACCTGCTGTCCGACATCCTCTACCGCCTGCTGGACCCGAGGGCGACATGACCGAGACGACCCGCGCATGGCTTCTGTCCGACGCGCCGCAGACCCGGCGGCAGGCGCGTCTGGGGGCGATCTACCAGGGCTGGCTGACCTTTCGCGCCAACCGGCTGGCCATGGTCGGGCTGGCGATCCTGGTCCTGCTGGTGCTGGTCGCCGCCTTCGCGCCCTGGATCGCGCCGCAGAATCCCTATGCCCAGAACCTGGCCGAGCGGCTGAAGCCGCCTTCGGCGCAGCACTGGCTGGGCACGGACGCGCTGGGGCGGGACATCCTGTCGCGGCTGATCCACGGCTCGCGCGTGACGCTGTTCATCGTCGGCACGGTGGCGCTGATCGCGCCGGTGATCGGGCTTTTCGTCGGCACGGTGGCGGGTTTCGCCGGCGGCTGGGTCGATCAGGTGCTGATGCGCATCACCGACATCTTCCTGGCCTTTCCCAAGCTGATCCTGGCGCTGGCCTTCGTCGCGGCGCTCGGCCCCGGCATCGGCAACGCGGTGCTGGCCTTGGCGATCACCTCATGGCCGCCCTATGCGCGCCTGGCGCGGGCCGAGACGCTGACCATCCGCAATACCGACTATATCGCCGCCGCCCGGCTGCAGGGCGCAGGGCCGCTGCGGCTGCTGATCGGCCATGTCTGGCCGCTCTGCGTCAGCTCGCTGATCGTACGGGTGGCGCTGGACATGGCGGGGATCATCCTCTCCGCCGCCGGGCTAGGCTTCCTCGGCCTCGGCGCGCAGCCGCCGATGCCGGAATGGGGCGCGATGATCTCGGACGGGCGCACCTATATCCTGGACTTCTGGTGGGTCGCGGCCATGCCCGGCATGGCGATCTTCGTCGTCAGCCTGGCCTTCAACCTGCTCGGCGACGGCTTGCGCGACGTGCTGGACCCCAAGGGGGGCCGGGAATGACCCCGCTGCTTTCCGTCCGGGACCTGCGCGTCAGCTTCCCGACCCGCTCGGGCCGTTTCGAGGCGGTGCGCGGCGTCAGCTTCGACCTTGGCCGCGAAAGGCTGGGCGTGGTCGGCGAAAGCGGCTCGGGCAAGTCGATGACCGGCCGCGCCATCCTCGGCTTGGTGCGCCCGCCGGGCACGGTCGCGGCCGGGCGCATGGAGCTTGGCGGCCAATCGATCCTGAACCTGCCCGAGCGGCGCATGCGCCGGTTGCGCGGCGCGCGCATCAGCATGGTGATGCAGGACCCCAAGTTCAGCCTGAACCCGGTGATGACCGTGGGCCGGCAGATCATGGAGGGCTACCGGCTGCATAGCGGCGAAAGCCGCGCCGCGGCCCGCGACAAGGCGCTGGAAATGCTGCGCGCCGTGCAGATCCGCGATCCCGAGCGAGTCTTTCACGCCTATCCGCACGAGGTCTCGGGCGGCATGGGCCAGCGCATCATGATCGCGATGATGCTGGCCCCGGACCCCGAGATCCTGATCGCGGACGAGCCGACCTCGGCGCTGGACGTCTCGGTCAGGAACGAGGTGCTGCGCATCCTGGACCGGCTGGTCTCTGCCCGCGGCATGGGGCTGATCTTCATCAGCCACGACCTGAACCTGGTGGCGCAGTTCTGCGACCGCGTCCTCATCATGTATGCGGGCCGCGTGGTCGAGGAACTGCCCGCCCGCGATCTGCATGCCGCGAAACACCCCTATACCCAGGGCCTCCTGAACAGCCTGCCGCGGCTTGACCGGCCGGTGGACCGGCTCGCGGTCCTGCAAAGGCAACAGGACTGGCGCGACGCCCCGCCGGCGGGAGCCCCGTGATGGCCCTTCACCGTTTTCCAAATACTCATCCGCACCGGTGCCGCCCATGCTGACGGTCGAGAATCTGGACGTCTGGTTCGGCCATGCGCCCGAGCGCGTCGATGCGGTCCGATCCGCCAGCTTTACCGTCGCGCGGGGCGAAAGCTTCGGCCTCGTCGGCGAAAGCGGCTCGGGCAAGTCGACCATCCTGCGCGCCGTCGCCGGGCTGATCGACAGCTGGTCCGGCCGCATCGAGGTGGCGGGAGAGGTCATCGCCGGCCGCCGCCGCTCGCGCGGCTTCCACAAGACGGTGCAGATGGTGTTCCAGGATCCCTATGCCAGCCTGCATCCGCGCCATTCCGTGGACCGGGTCCTGTCGGAAACCCTGCGCCTGCAGGGCATGGACGGCATCGACCGGCGCATCGCCCGGCTTCTGGACCAGGTCGGGCTGGGGCAGGGCTTTCGCTTCCGCTATCCGCATCAGCTTTCCGGCGGCCAGCGCCAGCGCGTCGCGATCGCCCGGGCGCTGGCGGCGGAGCCGCAGCTTCTGCTGCTGGACGAGCCGACCTCGGCGCTGGATGTCAGCGTGCAGGCCGAGATCCTGAACCTGCTCTGCGATATCCGGGCCGAACGCGGGCTGACCTATGTGATGGTCAGCCACGACCTGGCGGTGGTGGCGCATATGTGCGACCGGCTGGCGGTGATGCGCGAAGGCCGGATCGTCGAAGAGATGGATGCCGCCGCCCTGCGCGCCCAGCGGGCGCAGGGCGATTACGCCCGGGCGCTGATCGCCGCCAGCACCGGCTACAGCCGCGACGCCTAGACCGCCACCCCGACCAGCTTGCCGATCCCGGCGGTGACCGCCAGCGCCACGATGCCGCCCAGGATCACCCGCAGCACCGCCCGGCCGGGCGGTGCGCCGCCGGCCCAGGCCCCCAGCGCGCCCAGCACCCCCAGCGCCGCCACCACGGCGACCAGCACGCTGGCGATGACCGCGCCGCCCGGCGCCAGGATCGCCGCCAGCAGCGGCACCGCCGCCGCGATGCTGAAGGTCGCGGCCGAGGCCAGCGCCGCCTGCAGCGGATTGGCGTTCGAGGCCTCGCTGAGCCCCAGCTCGTCGCGCACATGCGCAGCCAGCCCGTCATGCTCGGTCACCTCGCGCGCGGCCTGCAGGGCGGTGCCGGGCGTCATGCCCCGCGATTCGTAGATCGCGGCCAACTCGTGCAGCTCTTCCTCGGGCATCTCGCGCAGGGCTGCATGCTCGCGGGCGATATCGGCGCGCTCGGTATCCGATTGCGAGCTGACCGAGACATATTCGCCCATGGCCATGGACATCGCCCCGGCGACCAGCCCGGCCAGCCCGGCGATCAGGATCGCCTCGGGCCCCGGATCGGCCGCCGCCACCCCGACGATCAGCGCCCCCACCGAGACGATGCCGTCATTCGCCCCCAGCACCGAGGCGCGCAGCCAGCCCATGCGGCTGACGTAATGCGGATCGTCGGGATGGGCGCTCGGCTGGGTCATCGGGGTCCTCGGCTATTGCTGTTTCGGGCCAGCTTAACGGCCCGGACCGCATTTGCCAGCCTTGCGTCCCGCGACCGGCGCCGTCACGCTGGCGGCGGACGAATCCCGCCGAAAAGGAGGCAAGAATGCAGCACGGCCCGACCCTGCCGCCCGCGCGGAACCTGATCGGCGGCGCCTGGCTGCCGGCCGCCTCGGGACGCGAGATGCCGATGATCTCGCCCATCGACGGCCGGCCCTTCGCCACCATCGCCGATTCCGGGCCGGAGGATGTCGACGTCGCGATCCGCGCCGCCCGCGCCGCCTTCGAGGGCGATTGGGGCCGGCTGACCGCCGCCGAGCGCGGCCGGCTGATGCTGCGCCTGGCCCTGCGCATCGAGGCCGAGGCCGAGGCGCTTGCCCGGCTGGAAACCCACGACAACGGCAAGCCCGTCGCCCAGTCCCGCGCCGACATGGCGGCGCTGGCGCGCTATTTCGAATATTACGGCGGTGCGGCGGACAAGCTGCATGGTGAGGTGATCCCGTTCCTGAACGGCTATGACGTGACGGCGCTGCGCGAGCCGCATGGCGTCACCGGTCATATCATCCCCTGGAACTATCCGGTGCAGATCTTCGGCCGCTCGGTCGGGGCGGCGCTGGCCATGGGCAACGCGACGGTGACCAAGCCGGCCGAGGATGCCTGCCTGACCATCCTGCGCATCGGCGAATTGGCGGCCGAAACCGGCTTTCCGCCCGGCGCCATCAACATCGTCACCGGGCGCGGCGCGGTGGCGGGCCAGGCGCTGGCCGAGCATCCCGGCGTCGATTTCATCAGCTTCACCGGGTCGCCCGAGGCCGGGCAGGCCATCCAGATCGCGGCGGCGCGCAACCACATTCCCTGCACGCTGGAACTGGGCGGCAAGTCGCCGCAGATCGTCTTCGAGGATGCCGATCTTGAGGCCGCGGCCCCGGTCATCGTCAATGCCATCGTGCAGAACGGCGGCCAGACCTGCTCGGCCGGCTCGCGCGTGCTGATCCAGCGCGGCATCTGGGACCGGCTGATGGCGATGCTGGCCGAACGCTTCGCCGCGGTCGTGGCCGGGCCGGCCGAGGGCGCGCTGCTGGGCCCGCTGATCTCGGCCCGGCAGAAGGCGCGGGTCGAACGTTACATCGCCGAGGCCGCAGCCCCGCTGATCGCGCGCGGTGCCGTGGCCGCGGACGCGCCGGCGGCGGGCTTCTATGTCGCGCCGGCGCTGTTCGGGCCGGTCGATCCCCAAAGCCCGCTGGCGCAGGAAGAGATCTTCGGCCCGGTGCTGGCCGCCATCCCCTTCGACACCGAGGCCGAGGCGGTGGCCATCGCCAACGGCACCGAATACGGGCTGGTCGCCGGCATCTGGACGCGCGACGGCGACCGGCAGGCGCGCATGGCCCGCGCCATGCGCTGCGGGCAGGTCTTCATCAACGGCTACGGCGCCGGGGGCGGGATCGAACTGCCTTTCGGCGGGGTGCGCAAATCCGGCCATGGGCGCGAAAAGGGCTTCGTCGCGCTTTACGAATTCTCGCGGCTGAAAACCGTCGTTCATCGTTTCGCATAAAAAAGGGGAAGAGATCATGCGGCTTCAGGGCAAGACGGCATTGGTGACCGGCGGCGGTTCGGGCTTCGGGCGCGGCATTGCCGAGCGTTTCGCGCGCGAGGGGGCGCGGGTGGCGGTGCTGGACATCAACGCCGACACCGCCGGGGCGGTGGCCTCGGGCATCGAGGGCCTCGCCATCTCCTGCGACGTGAGCCAAGGCGATCAGGTCCGGGCGGCGGTGGAGAAGGCGCGCGAAAGCTTCGGCAGCCTCGACATCGTGGTGAACAATGCCGGCTGGACCACGCCGAACGGCCCGCTGCTCGACACGGACGAGGCGGCGTTCCGCAAGATCTACGACATCAACGTGCTGTCGATCTTTCACATGACCCATGCCGTGCTGCCGCATTGGCGGGCGCGCGGGCAGGGGGTGATGATCAATGTCAGCTCGACCGCCGGCATCCGGCCGCGTCCGGGGCTGAGCTGGTACAACTCCTCGAAAGGCGCGGTGAACACCCTGACCCGCAGCCTGGCGGCGGAACTGGCGCCCGAGGGCATCCGGGTGAACGCCATCGCCCCGGTGATGGGCGAGACCGGGATGCTGGAGCGGTTCATGGGCTGCGAGGACACGCCCGAGAACCGCGCCCGCTTCCTTGCCACCATCCCGCTGGGCCGGCTGTCGACGCCGCGCGACATCGCCAACGCGGCGCTTTACCTCGCCTCGGACGAGGCCGATTTCATCACCGGCGTCATCCTCGAGGTCGATGGCGGGCGGACGGTCTAGCCCGCTGCCTGCGCGCGCCGCGTGGCGATGCTGCGCCACAGGAAGGCCAGCACGAACAGCGCCGTCAGCACCAGCACGATGGTCGGTGCAGGCGCGCTGTTCAGCCAGAAGCTGGCCCAGACCCCGCTGACCGCCGCGAAGGCCGCGACGCCGACCGCGGTGGCCAGCATGGCCGGCAGCCGCCGCGTGACCAGGAAGGCCACCGCCCCCGGCGCGATCAGCAGCGCCACCGCCAGGATGATGCCGACCGCGCTGAGCATGGCGACGACGGTGGCCGAGATCATGGCAAGCAGCCCGTAATTCAGCACGGCCAGCGCCAGCCCCGAGACCCGCGCCTGCACCGGGTCGAAGGCCAGAAGCGCGAAGTCCCGCCATTTCAGCACCAGCACCAGCCCGACCACGGCCGAGATGCCGCCGGCCAGCCGCAGGTCTTCGGGGCCGACGCCCAGCATGTTGCCGAACAGGATGTGATCCAGGTGCAGGTCGGTCCGGATGGCGGTGTAAAGCACCACCCCCAGCCCGAACATGCCCGACATGACCACGCCCAGCACCGTGTCGGCCTTGACCCGGCTGTTGCCCTGCAGCCAGCCCGACAGCATGGCGCAGCCCAGCCCGGCCAGGAAGGCGCCAAGGATCAGCGGCAGGCCGGCGACATGGGCCAGCACCACGCCCGGCAGCACCGCATGGCTGACGGCATCGCCCATTAGCGACCAGCCCTTGAGCACCAGGAAGCAGGACAGAAGCCCGGCGGGCAGGGCGATCATCAGCCCGATCAGCGCCGCGTCGCGCATGAAGGGAAAGGAAAACGGCAGCAGCCAGTCCATCATGCGGCCTCCTCCAGCGCCGCGCGGGCCCGGCGGCGGGCGGCGAGCAGGCCGTGCTTGGGCGCCAGCAGGAAGACGGCCAGGAAGATCAGCGTCTGCAGGCAGACGATCACCCCGCCGGTCGCGCCGTCGAGGAAGAACGAGACATAGGCCCCCAGCGCCGAGGTGGTCGAGCCGATGGCCACCGAGATCAGGATCAGCCGCGGAAAGCGGTCGGTCAGCAGATAGGCGGTCGCGCCCGGCGTCACCACCAGCGCCACGACCAGGAAGGCGCCGACGGTCTGCATCGCCGCCACCGTGCAGGCCGAAAGCAGGGTGAAGAACAGCACCTTCAGCGCCTGCGGATTCAGCCCGACGGTGCGGGCATGGCTCTCGTCGAAGAACACCACCATCAGGTCGCGCCATTTCGCCGCCAGGATCAGCAGCGAAAGGCCGCCGATCAGCGCCAGCTGCAGCGTATCGCCGGGGGTGATCGCCAGGATGTTGCCCATGGTGATGGTCTGCACGCTGACCGCCATCGGATTAAGCGAGACCATGAACAGCCCCAGCCCGAAGAAGCCGGTGAAGATCAGCCCGATGATCGCGTCCTCGCGCAATCCGCTGCGCTTGTTCAGGAACAGCATGGTCAGCGCGGCAAGCCCACCCGACAGGAACGCCCCCAGCGCGAAGGGCAGGCCCAGCATGTAGGCCCCGGCGACGCCCGGCACGATGGAATGCGACAGCGCGTCGCCGATCAGCGACCAGCCCTTGAGCATCAGATAGGCCGAGAGGAAGGCGCAGACCCCGCCGACCAGGGCCGAGACCCAGATCGCATTGGTCATGTAGCCGTATTCGAAGGGCACCAGCAGCGTGCGGATCATTTCGAGGCCGCCTCTTCCTCGCGCGCGCTGCGCTGCCTGTCGTCGTAGAAGACCAGCGGCCGCTCGTCGTCCGACAGCACGGTCAGCGCGCGCGGATCGTCGTCGTCATGCAGGCGCCGCCCGCCCAGCACGAAATGCCGCAGCACGCCGCCAAAGGCCAGGCGCAGGTTGTCGGGGGTAAAGACCTCGGCCGTCGGCCCATAGGCCAGCACGGTGTTCTTCACCAGAACCACCCGGTCGCAATATTCCGGCACCGAGCCGAGGTCGTGGGTCGAGACCAGCATGACCCGTCCCTCCTCCCGCATCTGCTGCAACAGCGCGATGATGGCGGATTCGGTCTTGACGTCCACGCCGGTGAAGGGCTCGTCCAGCAGGATGACCCGGGCGCCCTGCGCCAAGGCCCGGGCCAGGAAGACGCGCTTCTTCTGCCCGCCCGAAAGCTCGCCGATCTGGCGGTGGCGGAAATCCTGCATGTTCACGCGCGCCAGCGCCTCGTCCACGGCGCGGCGGTCCTCGGGCCGCGCGCGGCGCAGGAAGCCCATATGGCCGTAGCGGCCCATCATCACCACATCCTCGACCAGCACCGGGAAGGTCCAGTCCACCTCCTCGGCCTGCGGGACATAGGCGATCAGGTTCCGGCGCAGCGCCTGCGGCACGGTCAGGCCCAGCACCCGCACCTTGCCGGCGGCGGCCGGCACGAAGCCCATCAGCGCCTTGAACAGCGTGGATTTCCCCGAGCCGTTCACCCCCACCAGCGCCGTGACCGAGGCTTGCGGCACCGAAAAGCTGGCATCGCGCAAGGCGGTGAAGCCGTTGCGATAGGCCACCGTCAGGTTGGATACCGCGATGCCGGGGGCGTCATCCATCGGACAGCCCCTTGACGATGGTCTCGGACGTCACGCGCAGCAGGTCCAGATAGGTCGGCACCGGCCCGTCCGGATCGGACAGGCTGTCGACGTAAAGCACGCCGCCATAGCGCGCCCCGGTCTCGGCGGCGATCTGCCGGGCCGGGCGGTCCGAGACGGTGCTTTCCGAGAACACCACCGGGATCCGGTGCTGCTTGATCGCATCGACGACGCGGCGCACCTGCTGGGGTGTGCCCTGGGCATCGGCGTTGATCGGCCACAGGAACAGCTCGTTCAGGTGGAAATCGCGCGCAAGGTAAGAGAAGGCGCCCTCCGATGTCACCAGCCAGCGCCGCTCCTCGGGCAGGGCGCGGGCGGCGTCGCGCAGCGGACCGATGGTGCGCGCGATCTCGCCCTTGTAGCGGCCGGCGTTGGCGCGATAGCTGCCCTCGCCCTCGGGATCGACCTGGGACAGGGCGGCGGCGATGTTGTCCACATAGACCAGCGCCGTATCCAGCGCCATCCAGGCATGCGGGTTGGGCTTGCCGTCGTATTGCCCGCCCGAGATCGGCATCGGCTCGATCCCCTCGGTCAGCGTGGCCGAGGGCAGGTCGCCCAGGTTGCGCAGGAACTGCTCGAACCACAGCTCGAGGTTCAGCCCGTTGCGCAGGATCAGGCGGGCGTCGCGGGCGCCGATCAGGTCGCTGGGCGTCGGTTCGTAATTGTGGATCTCGGCCCCCGGCTTGGTGATCGAGACCACCTCGGCCCGGTCGCCCGCCACGTTGCGCGCCATGTCGGCGATGATGGTGAAGGTGGTCGCCACCTTGAGCCGGCCTGCCTGCGCCAGCGCCGGGGCGGGAAGGATGGCGGGGGCGGCAAGCCCGGCAAGGGCCGTGGTCAGGAATGTTCTGCGTTTCATGATCCGATTCTTCTGCTCTGGGCCTCGTTCTGCCGCTGTTATCTGCGAATGATTCTCAACTGTCAAGCCAGTTGCAATTTCTTCGCATCTGGGCCAGAAAACCGCATGGAGATCGAGACCCGTGCCCAAGCCTTCGAGGACGCGCTGCGCCGTGCCGGCGTGCGCATCACCCGTCAGCGCGCCGCGCTGCTGCGGGTGCTGGCGGCGGCCGAGGATCATCCCGACGCGACGCAGCTGCATCAGCGGGCGACGGCCGCCGGGGCAGGGGTGTCGCTGGCGACGGTCTATCGCACGCTTTCCGCGCTTGAGGCGCAGGGCGTGATCCAGAAGCTGGAATTCGAGGGCGAGCCGGCGCGGTTCGAGCCCGCCGACGGCACCCATCACGACCACATGATCGACGTCGAGACCGGCGAGGTGATGGAATTCGTCAACGAGCGCATCGAGCGGCTGCAGGCCGAGATCGCCGCCGAGATGGGCTACGAGATCGTCCGCCACCGGCTGGAGCTTTACGTCCGGCGCCGCCGATGAGCCTGACGGTCTTCGACAAGATCATCTCGGATCGTGGCTCGCGCTATGCGGTGTCGGGCGGGCCGGCGCGGACCCGGGCCGAGGCCGAGGCGCTGCTGGCCGAGCTGAAGCGCAACAAGCGTTTCGCCAAGGCCACGCATAACAGCTGGGCCGCGATCCTGTCGGGCGAGGCGCTGCGCGACGACGACGGCGAAAGCGGCGCCGGCCAGATCATCCTGCAGATGCTGGAACGCGCCGGGCTGACCGACCATGTGGTGATCGTGACGCGCTGGTATGGCGGCAAGCATCTGGGCGGCGACCGCTTTCGCCACGTCGTCGATGCGGTGCGGCATTATCTGGCGCAAAGCGGGCGCTAGCCTTCGCGTCCGACCGCATGGGCCTGCAGCAGCTCCAGCGGCACGATCTCCAGCGTGCGGGCATGGGTGGCCTCCAGCACCACCTCGGGCGCGGCGAATTCCTGCGCCGCCTGCAGGAAGCGGGCCGCGCAAAGACACCAGCGGTCGCCCGGCTTCAGCCCCGGAAAGCGGAATTCGGGCCGCGGCGTGCTCAGGTCGTTGCCCAGGTATTTCGACAGCGCCAGGAACTCGGCGGTGACGATGACGCAGACCGTGTGCCGGCCGCGATCCTCGGGGCCGGTATTGCAGCAGCCGTCGCGGAAGAATCCGGTCAGCGGCGCGGTCGAGCAGGTCTCGAGCCTGCCGCCAAGAACGTTGAGCGCGGGGTCCATCACAGGGTCTCCTTCGGCTGCCAGCCGATCCAGCGGCCGTGGAAATCCGCCCGGCCGAGGCTCCATTCGCGCATCCCGCCGCCGCTCCAGAGTCGCAGGACCAGCGCCGCGCCCTCGCCGCCATCGGCCTCCATCGACAGATGCGCCAGCGGCCGGTCGGGACTTGCCCCGTCCCCGGCGGCCCGCAGCGCGGATTCGACGAGCGCCCGCGTGGGGGCGGGAAAATACTGCGCCGCCACGGTATGATAGACAAGCCTGCCATGCGCGCAAGGCTCGGCAAGCCGGGCCGCGAGCCATGCGCCGGCATCGCCGCGATCCACCCGCGGCGGATGCCGCCCGGCCAGCGCCAGCGCCGCCTGCATCCGCTCCAGCCGCGCCCGCTGATCCGCCCAGACATAGGCCAGCAGCCGCAGCCCGTCCCGCGCCGGGTCCAGCGGGTTCAGGTCCACGCCGCGGGCCGCGCCGATCGCCAGCGCCGCAGGGGGCGGGGCCGCGCCGCGCCATTGCGGGTTCAGCCAGACGGACTCCCCCTCGTCGGCCAGCAGGGACGGGGCGTATTCCTCTGCATCCCCAAGCCGGTATCGTGGAAAGTTCAGGTTGAGTCCCGCGCTGGCGCCCAGCTCCAGCAGGTCGAAGCGGCGCCCGGGCAGCAGGGCGCCGATAAACCAGCAGGCCGCGATCAGCGCCGCGGCCCGGGCGACCTCGTTGGTCTGCGGCGCATGCTCGACCCATTCGAGCATATGCGCTTCATCGTGATGAATTGCCTGTGAAATCCTGTCATGCAGCCGGTCATCGTCGGGTTCGGCATAGGCCTGGGCGAGTTCCGGGTCGCGTCCGGTCAGGACCAGCGCGTGCAGCGCCCCGCAAAGCCGCAGCGGCACCGAGTCGGCGCGGTGGCTGGCATCGCCGGGCCATGTCCGCACCCGGCGCGCCAGCGCCCCGTCATCCCCGGCCAGGATCAGCGCCAGCTGCTCGCAGACCCGCGCCGTCAGGGGAGAGCCGAGCGCGCGGCAGGCTTCGGCCTGCAGGGCGAATGCCGCGCGCCAGGCGGTCACCGGAACCGCTCGGTCAGCGCCCTCAGGCGGTCGGAAAGGCTGGGCGGCTCGGCGGCGGAATCGTTGGCGGGTTTCGCCGCGGGCTTGGCCGGCGACGCCTTGCCGGGAAGGTCAGGCCGCGTGCCGCTGTTGCGCGCCGGCGCCACCCGCGCCGCGACCGCGTTCATGAAGCGCGCATCCTCGCCGGCGGCCAGCGCCGCCGCCCCGTCCGAGATGCCGCGCAGCAGGTCGTCCAGCCCGGCCTGCTCGGCCTTGGCGAAATCCGACAGCACATAGCCGGCGACGCGGTCCTTGTCGCCGGGATGGCCGATGCCGATGCGCAGCCGGCGATAGCCCTCGCCGATATGCTGGTGCAGAGAGCGCAGCCCGTTATGCCCGGCATGTCCGCCGCCGGTCTTCAGCCGCACCTTGCCCGGCGCGAGGTCCAGCTCGTCATGCAGCACGATCACGTCCTGGGGCGCGAGCTTCAGATAGCCCATCGCCTCGCCGACCGACTGGCCGGACAGGTTCATGAAGGTGCCGGGCTTGAGCAGGGCGACCCGCTCCTCGCCCAGCCGGCCCTCGCAAACCTCGCCCTGGAAGCGGCTGCGCCAGGGGGTGAAGCCGTGGTCCGAGGCGATGCGCTCCACCGCCATGAAGCCCACATTGTGCCGGTTGGCTGCGTATTTCGCGCCCGGATTGCCCAGGCCGACGATCAGTTTCATGCGTCTCTCCGTCGCTCGGGCGCCAGATTACCGGGCTGGCCGGAAAGGGGCAAATTTTATCGCTCTCTTGTCCTCGCGGCCCGGCGTTACTAAGACTCTGTCAACCTTTCGCGTCTAAGAGCGGTCCCAGGGGGCAAGGCCCTTGGGACGAATCGCGAAACGGGCAGGCCAGGCAGGGACAAAAGCAAGGACAGACATGCACGATCCGGCAGAATTCTACATGAACACGCTCGTCCCCATGGTCGTCGAACAGACCAGCCGCGGCGAACGCGCCTATGACATCTTCTCGCGCCTGCTGAAGGAACGGATCATCTTCCTGTCCGGCCCGGTGCATGACGGCATGGCGACGCTGATCTCGGCGCAGCTCCTGTTCCTCGAGGCGGAGAACCCGACCAAGGACATCAGCATGTATATCAACAGCCCCGGCGGCGTGGTGACCGCGGGCCTGTCGATCTATGACACGATGCAATACATCAAGCCGCGCGTCTCGACCCTGGTGGTCGGGCAGGCCGCCTCGATGGGCTCGCTGCTTCTGTGCGCCGGCCAGCCGGGGCATCGCTTCTCGCTTCCGAACAGCCGCATCATGGTGCACCAGCCCTCGGGCGGCTTCCAGGGCCAGGCCACCGACATCCTGATCCACGCGCGCGAGACCGAAAAGCTCAAGCGCCGCCTGAACGAGATCTATGTCGCCCATACCGGCCGCACCCTGGAGGAGGTCGAGGAGGCGCTGGAGCGCGACCGCTTCATGTCGCCCCAGGAAGCCAAGGACTGGGGTCTGATCGACGAGATCCTGACGGCGCGCGGCAAGGCCGAGCCGGACAAGTGATCACGGCTTCGGGAAGCTGCCGGGGCTGGCGTTTTGGGGATTGTGACGGGCCGGGGTGGCTCGTAACATGATGGCGACGCGGGACGTGGTCCGACCACGTCCGAAACAGGCGGTCGTCCGGCGCTTTTGCCGGGCCTCCGGGGCAATACGAGGATGAACTGATGGCCAATCCGACCGGCGGCGACAGCAAGAACACGCTCTACTGCAGCTTCTGCGGCAAGAGCCAGCATGAGGTGCGCAAGCTGATTGCCGGTCCGACCGTGTTCATCTGCGATGAATGCGTCGAGCTTTGCATGGACATCATCCGCGAAGAGACCAAGACTTCGGCGTTGAAGTCCGGCGACGGCGTGCCCAGCCCGCGCGAGATCTGCAACGTGCTGGACGATTACGTCATCGGCCAGGAACATGCCAAGCGCGTGCTCTCGGTCGCGGTGCACAACCACTACAAGCGGCTGAACCACAGCTCCAAGAGCGATATCGAGCTGGCGAAGTCGAACATCCTGCTGATCGGCCCGACCGGCTGCGGCAAGACGCTGCTGGCCCAGACGCTGGCGCGCATCCTGGACGTGCCCTTCACCATGGCCGACGCCACCACGCTGACCGAGGCAGGCTATGTCGGCGAGGATGTGGAAAACATCATCCTGAAGCTGCTGCAGGCCAGCGAATACAACGTCGAGCGGGCGCAGCGCGGCATCGTCTATATCGACGAGGTCGACAAGATCACCCGCAAGTCCGACAATCCCTCGATCACCCGCGACGTTTCGGGCGAGGGCGTGCAGCAGGCGCTGCTGAAGATCATGGAGGGCACGGTCGCCTCGGTGCCGCCCCAGGGCGGGCGCAAGCATCCGCAGCAGGAATTCCTGCAGGTGGACACGACCAACATCCTGTTCATCTGCGGCGGCGCCTTCGCCGGGCTGGACCGCATCATCGCGCAGCGCAACAAGGGCACGGCGATGGGCTTCGGTGCCGCGGTCAAGGAAGACGACGACAAGGGCGTGGGCGAGCTCTTCAAGCAGCTCGAACCCGAGGATCTGCTGAAATTCGGCCTGATCCCGGAATTCGTCGGCCGCCTGCCGGTCATCGCCACCCTGGGCGACCTGGACGAATCGGCGCTGATCACCATCCTGACCCAGCCCAAGAACGCGCTGGTCAAGCAGTATCAGCGGCTCTTCGATCTGGAGGGCGTGAAGCTGACCTTTACCGAGGACGCGTTGACCGCCATCGCCCGCCGCGCCATCAAGCGCAAGACCGGCGCCCGCGGGCTGCGCTCGATCATGGAGGACATCCTGCTCGACACCATGTTCGACCTGCCCGGCATGGACAGCGTCGAGGAGGTGGTGGTCAACGAGGAGGCGGTGGACAATCCCACGGCCAAGCCGCTGCTGATCCACACGGATGCGAAAAAGGAAACCGCGACCGCGGGCTGACGCGCAAGGCGCAGCAACGGGCCAGACGGGCTGGCCGGCAGGGCGCGGCCGAGGTGCGGCAACGGTCTTTGCCAGGGCGCCGGGAGGGCCCGCGCCATCATCGGCCGTGCCGCCCGCATTGCCGGCTGTTCGCGCAAGCGTGTCGATCGCGTGGATGGTCAGCACGGCAGGCGCCGCATGTCGCGGCCGCAGGCTGTGGGCGGGGTGCTGAGCTTGCCGAGAAACCGCAGCCGCCGCGCCGCCGATGAAGGATGCGACCGGTCTTGGGTCAGGATCGCTTTGCCGCTCGCGGCGCCGCGCGGTCGGCTGCCGCTTCGGGGTTTACTGTGGCGGCGCGGCCGCGTTTCGGGATTGGGACAGGCGAAACGCCTCGGCGCCGTAACGGGCAGGGCGGGCACCGCTTGTCGGGGCTCGCGGCCGGCGAGGCCCTGCGGCGATCCGTCCGCCGGCGGCTGGCGGTCCAAGCCTCTCTGGACCTTGGCCGCAACTTGCGCCATATCTCGGCCGACACCCTATGAAGAGGTTCGCACCCATGTCGTTTCTGCTTCGCTTTCTGACCTGGTGGAACAGCCAGACCCTGAACACCCAGGTCTGGACCAAGCTTTACGGCGCAAAGGTCGGAGAGGACGATCAGGGCAACATCTATTACCAGTCCCGCGACGGCAAGCGGCGCTGGGTAATCTATAACGGCGAAGCCGAGGCGAGCCGGGTGTCGCCGGAATGGCACGGCTGGCTGCACCACACCTTCCAGGAGCCACCGACCAGCGAGCCGCTGGCCCACAAGCCCTGGGAAAAGCCGCATGAGCCGAACCAGACCGGCACGCCGGCGGCCTATCATCCGGCCGGCTCGCTCTATCGTGCCCAGCCGGTCGAGCGCCGCGACTACGACGCCTGGCAGCCCGAGTAAGCCCATGAACAGCGCCGCGGAACGAGCCGAGCTTTGGGTTGGCGCGGCCGTTCTGGCCGTGGCGGCCGGCTTTCTGGTCTGGTCCACCTCGGGCGGCAGCCGGCTCGCCGCGCAGCTGGGCGGCGGCTATGAGCTGCGCGCGGCCTTTCCCAATGTCGACGGCATCGAGGTCGGCACCGATGTGCGGGTGGCGGGCGTCCGGGTCGGGCGGGTCGTCGCCGTCGACCTGAACCCGCAGACCTATCTGGCCGAGGCGCGGCTGCGCCTGCCCGAATCCATCCGGCTGCCCGCCGACAGCGCCGCGCTGATCCAGTCGGACGGGCTGTTGGGCGGCGCCTATATCGAGCTGCAGCCCGGCGGGGCGCCCGAGGACCTCGAGCCCGGCGCCGAGATCGAGGATGTGCAGGGCGCGGTCAGCCTGATCTCGCTGATGATGAAATTCGTGGATTCGCAAAGTTCGGAGGACGGCCAATGACGCATATCCTGACCCGCGCCTGCCTGTGCCTGCTGCTGGCCGCCGGCCCCGCCCTGGCCCAGTCTCCGGAGGAGGAGGACCTGGCCGAGGATCAGCAGCTGATGGTCGATCCGGCCTTCAGCGACGACCCCGAGGCGGTGGTCCCGGCCGAACCCTCGGCAGCCGAGCGCCAGCGGGCGGCCGAGCAGGCCCGCGGCCCGGAAACCGCGCGCGGCAGCGGCGCGCAACTGCGCGGGCTCGACAAGATCACCGGCAGGACCGAGGATTTCACCCTGACCGTGGGGGAATCGGTCGCCTTCGGCCGGCTCGAGGTCAGCCTGGCCGAATGCCGCTATCCGGCCGCCGACCCGACCTCGGACGCCTATGCCGAGCTGACGATCACCGACAGCCGGGCCAATGCGCGGCTGTTCGCCGGCTGGATGATCGCCTCGTCCCCGGCGCTCTCGGCGCTGGACGATTCGCGTTACGATGTCTGGGTGATTTCCTGCACCAGGGCCTGAAGCCCGGGCAGCGCATGCGCGGTGAAATCCGCCCGGACCTGCAGCGCCGCCGCCAGCCGCCGGCGATAATCCATCCGCATGATGGTCTGCCCGCCCATCGAGGCCAGGTGCGGGCTGGGATATTGCGTGTCCCACAGCGTGAAGCCGCAGCGCGCCAGATGCGAGGACATCCAGATCAGCGCCGCCTTCGATGCATTGGTCCGGCGCGAGAACATGCTTTCGGCAAAGAAGGCCCCGCCCAGCGTCAGCCCGAACATGCCGCCGATCAGCGCGTCGCCGGCGCGGATCTCCAGCGAATGCGCGTGTCCCATGCGGAACAGGTCTTGGTAGAGCGCGAAGAGCGGCGCGTTGATCCAGGTCTCGGCCCGGTCGGCGCAGCCCTCGACGACGCCCGCGAAGTCCTGGTCGATGGTCGCCCGCCAGTCGCAGCGCCGCAGAAAGCGCCGCATCGAGCGCGAGACATGCACCCCGCCCACCGGCAGGATGCCGCGCAGCGCCGGCTCGAACCAGTAGAGTTGCGAATCCGTGGCGGATTGCGCCATCGGGAACACGCCCTGGGCATAGGCGGCCAGCATCCGTTCGGCGGTCAGGCCCCCGCTCATGCGCAGGGCCTCTGTCGCGCCGGCAGCCGCATCGGTCAGGCGGCGGCCATCTCGGCCAGCCAGCGTTCCAGCCAGTGGATCGAATAATCGCCGCGCTGGATGTCGGGATTCTCGATCAGCGCCCGGAACAGCGGCACGGTGGTGTCGATCCCGTCCACGATCAGCTCGCCGAGCGCCCGGTTCAGCCGCGCCAGCGCCTCCTCCCGGTCGCGGCCGTGCACGATCAGCTTGCCGATCAGGCTGTCGTAGAAGGGCGGGATGCGATAGCCGTCATAGATCGCCGAATCCATCCGCACGCCCAGCCCCCCGGGCGCGTGATATTGCGAGATGGTGCCGGGCGAGGGGGTGAAGTTCGGCAGTTTCTCGGCATTGATCCGCACCTCGATGGCATGGCCGGAGATCTTCAGATCCTCCTGGCGGAACTCCATCTCTTCGCCGGCGGCGACCAGGATCTGCTGGCGCACCAGATCGACGCCGAAGATCGCCTCGGTCACCGGATGCTCGACCTGCAGGCGGGTGTTCATCTCGATGAAATAGAATTCGCCGTCCTCGAACAGGAACTCGATGGTGCCGGCGCCGCGATAGCCGATCTTGGCCATGGCATTGGCGCAGATGCCGCCGATCCGGGCGCGCTGCTCGGCGGTGATGACCGGGCCGGGGGCTTCCTCCAGCACCTTCTGGTGGCGGCGCTGCAGCGAACAGTCGCGCTCGCCCAGATGCACCGCGCGGCCGCGACCGTCGCCGAAGACCTGGATCTCGATATGGCGCGGGCGCTGCAGGTATTTCTCGATATAGACCTCGTCATTGCCGAAGGCCGCCTTGGCCTCGGCGCGGGCGGTGCGGAAGGCGTTTTCCAGCGCGGCCTCGTCATGGGCGACCTTCATGCCGCGCCCGCCGCCGCCGGCGGTGGCCTTGATGATGACCGGATAGCCGATCCGGGCGGCGATCTGCCGGGCCGCGGCCACGTCCGCCACCCCGCCGTCCGAGCCGGGCACCACCGGAATGCCCAGCGATTTCGCGGTTTCCTTGGCGGTGATCTTGTCGCCCATGATGCGGATATGTTCCGCCGAAGGGCCGATGAAGGTGATGCCGTGATCCTCGACCATCTGCACGAAGCCGGCATTCTCGGAGAGGAAGCCATAGCCGGGATGGATGGCCTGGGCACCGGTGATCTCGCAGGCCGAGATGATGGCCGGCTGCGACAGGTAGCTGTCGGTGGAGGGCGGCGGACCGATGCAGACCGATTCGTCGGCCATGCGCACATGCATGGCATCGGCATCGGCGGTGGAATGCACCGCGACCGAGGCGATGCCCATCTCGCGGCAGGCGCGGATCACGCGAAGCGCGATCTCGCCGCGGTTGGCGATCAGGATCTTGTCGAACATCCCGGCCTCACTCGACGACCATCAGGGGGGCGCCGAATTCGACCGGGCTGCCGTCGTCGACCAGGATGCGCTTGACCGTGCCCGAGCGGGGCGAGGGGATGTGATTCATGGTCTTCATCGCCTCGACGATCATCAGCGTCTCGCCCTCCTTGACCTGCTGGCCGATGCTGACGAAGGGCGTCGCGCCGGGCTCGGGCGCCAGATAGGCGGTGCCGACCATGGGCGAGGTGACGACGCCGGGCAGGCTGGCCGGGTCCTCGTTGCCGGTCGGGGCCGGGGCGGCGGCGGCTGCGGGGGCGGCCGGAGCGGCGGGCGCCGGGGCGGCGGCGGGCGCGGCCATGGCCTGGATGATCTGCTTGTTCTGCTTGGAGAGGCTGACGGTCAGCCGGTCGTTCTCGTCATATTCGCGCTTGACGGTCAGCTCGGTCAGCTCGTTGCGATTGAGCAGTTCGGCCAGGGCCTGGATGAAGGCGACATCGCCCTCGTGATGGCGCTTCTCGTGACCAGCGTTCTTGGATTCGTCGCTCATGCCGTCCTCTGGATGTCGTTGTCGGGGCCCGCGTTCTGCTTGCGCGGCGGATTTGGGCGTTCTTATAGACCGGTGGACAACCCAAGGGAAAGGGATTCGCCGCCTAGCCCCTGCGTTTCCAGCGCCGGTGCACCCAGAACCATTGCTCCATATGGGCGCGGACCAGCCGCTCCAGATCGTCGTTCAGCGCCTGCATCATGGCCGCGGCTTCGCCATGCGGCACCGGCGCGCCGACCTCGACCCGGAAGCTCAGCCCGTCGGGCTGGCGCACCCCGGCGATGGGCAGGATCAGCGCGTCATAGCGCAGCGCCAGCTCGGCCGGGGTCAGCACGGTCCTGGACGGCAGGCCGAAGAAGCGCAGCTCGGCGCCGTGATCGTCGAACTGGTCGAAGCCCAGGGCCAGCCAGCCGCCGCCCTTCAGAAAACGCAGCATCGCGGCCAGCCCGGCGCGGCCGCGCGGGAACATCGGCTGCGAGATGGCGTTCAGCGCCGGGATGTAATGGCGGTTGAAGGCCTCGTTGTTCATCGGCCGGTAGAGCGCGCCGACCGGCCAGCCGCGCCCGGCCAGCGCCGCGCGCATGGCGTCGTAATTGCCGAAATGCGCGGCGGCCAGGATGACGGGCCGGCCCGCCGCGGCCGCCTGCTCCAGCGCCGGAAGCCCGGGCCCGGTCAGCGGATCCGAGGCGCGGATGCGGTCGGTGAACTCCTCGCCCGAATAGGTCTCGGCCAGCGAGCGGCCGGCATTGTCCGGCACGGCGCGGGTCAGGCGGCGGATCTCGGCCGGGGGCAGGTCGGGGCAGGCCATGGCGAGATTGGCGCGGATGCGCCTGCGCCAGCCGGCAAGCGGGCCCAGGACATGGGCGAAGAACCAGCCCATGACCGGGATGCGCCGTTCGTAGGGCAGGATGCGGGCCAGGCCCATCAGCGCCAGAAAGGCGCCGTTGGCGATGCGGTCGCGCAGGCTGATGGGCTCGGGGGTTTCGGTCTCGCTCATCGCGGTCCTGCCTTCTGGGCTTCGATTCACGCGGGCCGGTGCATGGCGCGGGCCTCGCGCATCCAGACATATATGCCAGCGGCCACGATGATCAACGCGCCGACAAGGGTCCAAAGGTCGGGCAGGGTGCCCCAGACCAGCCAGCCCCAGAGCCCGGCCCAGATCAGCCCGGTATAGCCGAAGGGGGCGATGGCGGCGGCCTCGGCCAGCGAGAAGGCCCGGATCAGCAGCGTCTGCGCCGCGGTGCCGAGCCCGCCGAGCAGCAGGAAGGCCCAGATGTCGCCCGCCGCGATGGGCTGCCAGAAGAACGGCACCGCCAGGGTAGTGAGGATCGAGCCGACCAGCGCCGACCAGAGGACCGAGGTCGCGGTGGAATCGCTGCGCGCGATGCGGGTCAGGATCGCGCCGGCGGCATAGGTGAAGGCCGCGACCAGCGCCAGCAGCGCCGCGGGATGGAAGACCCCGGCGCCGGGGCGGATGATGATCAGCGCGCCGCAAAGCGCGGCAAGGATGCCGAGGATGCGCCGGATGCCGATGGATTCGCCCAGGAAGATCGCGGCGCCCAGCGTGATCAGCACCGGGTTGATGTCCATGATCGCGGTGGCCTCGGCCAGGCCGATGAATTGCAAGGCGCTGAAGAACAGCAGGATCGAGCCGAGCTGCGTCACGCCGCGGAAGAACTGCACCACCGTGCGCCGGGTGGCCAGGGCGCTGCGCAGCCGCGGCGCGAAGATGACCGCGACGATGGCCAGGTTGGTGACGAAGCGCACCCAGACCACCTGCACCGGATGGTAGAGCGTCGAGAGATGCTTGCCGGTCGCATCCATCAGCGTGAACAGGAAGATCGCCAGCAGCAGGAGCAGGATGCCGCGCAGCTGCGTGGACCGCGCGGGATCGCCCGCGGGCGCGAGGATCGGCGGCAAGGCGCCGGGGCTGGGTTGGGGCGGTGTCATGGCGGGTCCCTCTTGTCCCCGGGGTTATGCCCGCGGGCGGCGGCAGGGTCCATGGGGGGCGGCGCGAGGGCCGGGCCGCGCCGTCCCATGAGTATTTGGGAAACGGTGAAAGGCAGCCGCGGCGGCTTTCCCGGAGCGCCGGGGGCATGGGTATTCGGGGGAACGAAGAAGCCGGCGGGATGGGACGGGGCCGGCGGGATGGGAGGGGGCCGCGCCGGGGCGGGCGCGGCCTGTAAGTGCTTAGCCGAGCAGGCGGCGAGCCTCGGCGACGGCGGCCTCGGCGGTGATGCCGAACTCCTTGTAGAGCGTGGGCGCCGGGGCCGAGGCGCCGAAACCGGTCATGCCGATGAAGCCCGAGGTCTCCTCGCGCCCGCGCTCGCCCAGAAGCAGCCAGTCCCAGGGCTGGCGCACCGCGGCCTCGATGGCGATGCGCACGGTGCCGGCGGGCAGCACCTGCTGGCGATATTCAGCCTCCTGGTCGCGGAAGAGCTCCATCGACGGCACCGAGACCACGCGGGTCGGCACGCCCTCGGCCTCGAGCGTCTCGCGCGCGGCCACGGCGATTTCCACCTCGGAGCCCGAGGCCATCAGGATCACCCGGGGCGCGGCGCTGGCCTCGCGCAGCACATAGGCGCCCCTGGCGGTCAGGTTCTCGCCCGCATCCTCGCGCAGCAGCGGCAGGTTCTGGCGCGACAGCGCCATGACCGTCGGGGTCGATTCGCTCGACAGCGCGATTTCCCAGGCCTCGGCGGTCTCGATCAGGTCGCAGGGGCGCAGGGTCAGCGTGTTGGGCGTGGCGCGGCAGATCGCCAGATGCTCGACCGGCTGGTGGGTCGGGCCGTCCTCGCCCAGGCCGATGCTGTCATGGGTCATGACATAGGTCACCGGCAGGCCCATCAGCGCCGAAAGCCGCATGGCGCCGCGCGCATAGTCGGTGAAGCACATGAAGGTGCCGCCATAGGGGCGCAGCCCGCCATGCAGCCAGATGCCGTTCATCGCCGCGGCCATGCCGTGTTCGCGGATGCCGTAATGGACATAGCGGCCCTTGCGGTTTTCCGGGGTGAAGATGCCCAGATCCTTGGTCTTGGTGTTGTTCGAGCCGGTCAGGTCGGCCGAGCCGCCCAGCGTCTCGGGCAGTTCGGGGTTCACCACCTCGAGCACCATCTCGCTGGCCTTGCGGGTCGCGACCTTGGGCTTGCTGGCCAGCGCCTGTTCCTTGAGCGCCGCGATGGTGGGCGCCAGCCGGTCGCTGACGCCGCCCGAGATGCGGCGGGCGAATTCGTCGCGGTTCTCGGCCGCATCGACGCGGGCCGCCCAGGCCTCGCGCTCGGCCCGGCCGCGGGCGCCGATGGCGCGCCAGTCGGCCAGGATGTCCTCGGGCACGGTGAAGGCGGGCGAATCCCAGCCCAGCACCTCGCGCGCGGCGGAGATCTCGGACGCGCCGAGGGCCGAGCCGTGCACGCCCGAGCTGTCCTGCTTGTTCGGCGCGCCGTAGCCGATGATGGTCTTGCAGGCGACGAGGACCGGGCGGTCGTCCTTGCCGCTGGCGGCATCGGCCAGCGCGCGCTCGATATCGGCGGGGTCGTGGCCGTCGCAGGAAAGCGTGCGCCAGCCCGAGGCTTCGAAGCGTTTCAGTTGGTCCGTCGAATCCGACAGCGACACCCGGCCGTCGATGGTGATGTCGTTATTGTCCCAGAGCACGATCAGGTTCTTCAGCTTCTGGTGGCCGGCCAGGCCGACGGCTTCCTGGCTGATGCCCTCCATCAGGCAGCCGTCGCCGGCGATGACCCATGTCTTGTGGCTGCACAGCGCCTCGCCGAACTGGGCGCGCATCGCCTCTTCGGCGATGGCGAAGCCGACGGCGGTGGCGATGCCCTGGCCCAGCGGGCCGGTCGTCGTCTCGACGCCCTCGGCATGGCCGAATTCCGGATGGCCGGCGGTGATCGAGCCCCATTGCCGGAAATTGCGGATCTGGTCGATCGACATCTGCTCGTATCCGGTCAGATGGAGCAGCGAATAGATCAGCATCGAACCGTGGCCGGCCGACAGCACGAAGCGGTCGCGGTCGAACCAGTTCGGCGCGGCGGCGTCGAACTTCAGGTGGTTGCGGAACAGGACCGTGGCGACGTCGGCCATGCCCATCGGCATGCCGGGATGGCCCGAATTCGCGGCCTCGACGGCGTCCATCGAGAGGGCGCGGATGGCGTTTGCGAGGCGCCAGTGAGCGGGATCGGCCTTGCGGCGGGCGGCGATGTCCATATCGGGATTCCGTGCTGTTGTGTGGCGGCACGCCCTGATAGGCAGGAGGGCGGGCGGTTGCAAGCCGCAAGGGCGGCGAAGGGGCGGTTTCGCATGACGAAGGACCATGCCATCATCGGTTTCCGGCAGGATCGGATCGGCGCGCGGCTGATCTGCCTGCTCAATGTCATGCGCCTGTCGCGCAAGTTCGGCGTCCCCGGCCGCTATCTCTGGCTCTCGCAGCCCGAGGGTCCCTATCCCGAACTGGCCGATCCCCGCGATTTCCTGGCCCCCGATTTCGTGGCCGCGCATATCGACATCGTCGCGCGCCCGCCCGGCCGGACGGGCCTGCGCAACCTTCCCGCCGTGGCGCCGGGCATGAACAGCGCCGGCTTCGCCCGCAGCCTGGCCGAGGGACGGCGCTATGAATGCGACGCCATGTCCGAGATCATCCGCTTCATGGACGAAACCGAGGCGGAAGCCGCAGAGGGCCTGCGCGCGGCCGCGGCGGAGCTTGCCCTGTCGCCGCGGCTGACGCGTGCCTTGGCGCGGGCCCGGCGCATCCTGGCGCAGGCCGGCGGCGGCCAGCCCGCCGCCATCCATGTGCGGCGCGGCGACATCCTGGACGGCGATCCCTGGTCCTATTCCTCCTGGGCGTCGAAATATGTGCCCGACGAGTTCTTCCGCGCCTTCGTCGCCCGCGCCGAAGGGCCGGTCATCGCGTTTTCCGACACGCCTGCGGCGGTCGAGCATCTGCGCCAGGGCGATCCGCGCCTGGTGCCCGTGCACGAGCTGCTGAAGGCCGGCGCCCTGTCCGCGGCCGAGCGCGACCTGCTTGAGCTCTTGCTGATGGCCGGCTGCGCCGAGGTCGGGGCGCCCAGCCACAGCGCATTCTCGCGTGCGGCGGCGATGATCGGGCATTGCCGCATCGTGGCCCTGCCGGCCGCGCTGCAGGCCGGGCCGCGGCTTGCGGCCTATGATGCGCTTCTGGACCGGGTGATCGCGCGGCCCGACACTTTCTTCGCGCCCGGCGATCTGGCGCAGAGCGTCAGCTATGCCGCGCGCCATGCCGCAAGCTGCGGGCGCGGCGGCGAACTGGTCGACGCGCTGGCCGGGCGCCGCGACCTGCTGGAGCGGTTCCCGTTTCTTTACAGGGAGCTGGCCCTGGCCGCCTGGTCGGCGCGGCGCAGGCAGAAGGCGCGGCGGTTGGCGCAGCAGGGCCTTGACGCGCCCTTGATGCGCAACCGCGACAAGCCGCAATGCCGGCAGGTGCTGCTGGTGACCGGCGAGCAGGGGCCGGAGCTCGAGGCCGACTTTCTTGGCATGCTTTTCACCGGCCGCGCGGCCGAGGGCCCGATCATGCCGGCGCTGGCGCATCGGCTGATCCGCGGCGGCGGCCCCGCCGCCCGGGCGCTGTGCTATGCGCCCGACCTGCTGCCCATCCATGCCCAGCCGGATCCGGAGGACGGCAAGGGAAGGCTGCTGCCGCTCTGGACGCTGCGCATCGACTGGTCGGAATTCGTCCGCGACCCCGGCCCGCAGCGCGAATTGCTGCTTTGGCCCGACCTGTGGCGCAAGATCGCGCCGGGGGCGGAAAAGCTGCAGCAGATCGAGGCGGCGCTGGCCCGGGGCGAAAACCCTGGGCTTGACGAAAGGGATGCGGCCTGGCTGGGCTTTTGCGCCTCGGTCCTGCGGCTGCATGGCCGGCTGAACCGGGCCTTCGCGCTGCTGCACTGGCTGGATGCGGCGCGGCCCGCGCAGATGCTGACCCACAAGCGGTTGGCCGATGCCTGCTTCGCCGCCGGCAATCGCAAGGCCGGCGACCGCTGGCTGGGCTCGGCGCTGGCGCTGGCGCCCGACCAGCCGCTGCTGCGCCTGTCCGCCGCCCTGCGCGCCGCCAAGGCGCAGGACGGCGCGCGCGCCGAGGCGCATCTGCAGGCGGCCCGGGCGGCCTGGCCCGGGCTGGGCCTGACCGAGACCCTGGGCCGCGCGCTGCGCAGGCAGATGCCTGCCGGCGCGCCCGCCTGCGCCGCAGAACCCGGCGCGACGCCGGGCTGACCGCGTCTGCGTCACAAAGGATTTGCCAAAACCCCGCTGGCCAAGCAATCTGGCAGAAAAAGCAATGCCTTTCGGCAACAGGGGGAAATGATGGCACGAGTTGCGACATCCGCGGTCGACCCGGTCGACGAGATCCTGCCGCCGGTCCGCATGGCGACATTGGGCCTGCAGCACGTCTTGGTGATGTATGCCGGCGCGGTGGCCGTGCCGCTGATCGTCGGCCGGGCGCTGAAGCTCTCGCCCGAGGACGTGGCCTTCCTGATCTCGGCCGACCTGTTCTGCTGCGGCATCGCCACCATCATCCAGTCGCTGGGCATGACGCGCTGGTTCGGCATCCAGCTGCCGGTGATGATGGGGGTGACCTTCGCCTCGGTCGGGCCGATGGTGGCGATGGCGAATGCCTATCCGGGACCGGAGGGCGCGCGGATGATCTTCGGCGCCATCATCGGCGCGGGGATCGTCGCCATGATCCTGGCGCCCTTCGTCGGCCGGATGCTGAAATTCTTTCCGCCGCTGGTCACCGGCACGATCATCCTGGTGATCGGCGTGACGCTGATGCGGGTGGGGATCAACTGGATCTTTGGCAACCCGGTCGGGCCGACCGCACCCAAGGTCGTGGACCCGGTCGCCATGGGCTGGCTGAACCAGCTGAAGGAGCTGGCCGGGACCGGCGCCGTCCCGGCCCTGCCGGACGGCTTTGCCCCGGCGCCCAGCGTGCAGAACCCGCTTTACGCCCAGCCCGTCAACATCGTCATCTCCGGGGTGGTGCTGGTGGCGATCCTGCTGATCGCGCGCTTCGGCCGCGGTTTCGTCGCCAATATCGCGGTGCTGCTGGGCATGCTGATCGGCGCGGCGCTGACCATCGCCCTGGGCCAGATGACCTTCGAGAAGGTCGCCGAGGCGCATTGGTTCGGCATCGTCACCCCCTTCCATTTCGGCACGCCGATCTTCGATCCGGTGCTGATCGTGACCATGGTTCTGGTGATGATCGTGGTGATGATCGAATCGACGGGCATGTTCCTGGCGCTCGGCGACATGACCGGCCGCGAGATCACCCCGCAGCGGCTGAGCGCCGGGCTGCGCACCGACGGCCTCGGCACGCTGATCGGCGGCATCTTCAACACCTTCCCCTATACCTCCTTCAGCCAGAACGTCGGCCTTGTCGGCGTCACCGGCATCAAGAGCCGCTATATCTGCGTCGCCGGCGGGCTGATCCTGATCCTGTTCGGGCTGGTGCCCAAGATGGGCGCGGCGGTGGAATCGCTGCCGACCCCGGTGCTGGGCGGGGCGGGGCTCGTCATGTTCGGCATGGTGGCGGCGACGGGGATCCGCATCCTCTCGACGGTGGATTTCGCCGGCAACCGCAACAACCTGTTCGTGGTGGCGGTGGCGCTTGGCTTCGGGATGATCCCGCTGATCGCGCCCGATTTCAAGCAATGGATGCCGCATGCCATCCACCCGCTGGTCGAATCGGGCATCCTGCTGGCCACCATCGCGGCGGTGGCGCTGAATGCCTTCTTCAACGGCACCGGCGGCGATGTCGAGGACGCCAAGCGCGCCGCCAGCATGGCCGATCACTGATCGGCGGCGGGCTCGCCGGTCGGGGCCGTCTCGGCCAGCGGCCGGATGCGCAGCCGGGTGACGCGGTTCTCGCGCCGCGCAACGACTTCGAAACGGTAGCCCTGGAACGAGAACACCTGGCCCGGCGTCGGGATCGACTGGGCCATGTGGATCACCAGGCCGGCGACGGTATTGGCCTCGTCGTCGGGCAGCGACCAGTCCAGCGCCCGGTTCAGGTCGCGGATGGTCATGGCGCCGTCGACCAGATAGTCGCCCTGGGCGTTCGGCACCAGCGACTGCGCGGCCTCCATGTCATGCTCGTCGGTGATCTCGCCCACGATCTCCTCGAGGATGTCTTCCAGCGTGATCAGCCCGCGCAGGCTGCCGTATTCGTCCACCACCAGCGCGAAATGCGTGCGCCGTTTCAGGAATTCGCGCATCTGCTCGTCCAGCGAGGTGGTGTCGGGCACGAAATAGGGCGGCATGGCGGTGCTGAGCACGTCGAAGTTGCGCAGCGCCTCGGGGCCGCTGTCCTGCAGCGCCTTGCGCACCCCGCGCAACAGGTCCTTGGCATGGATCACGCCGACGACGTTCTCGCGCTCGCCGCGATAGACGGGCAGGCGGGTATGCGGGCTTTTCAGCACCCGGTCCAGCACCTCATCGGCGGAAAGGTCGGCGTCGATCATCTCGATCCGCGACCGGTGCAGCATGATCTCCTCGACCGAGCGGTCGCCAAGGTCCAGCGCGCCCATCAGCCGGTCGCGTTCCTCCTTCTGCACGGCGCCGCTGGACTGGGCGATGGCCAGCGCACCGGCGATCTCTTCCTGGACGGAAAAGACGGGGCCGGAATCGTCGGCGCGCACCCCGAACAGCGCCAGGATGCCGCGCACCACCAGCCGCACCACCATGACCACGGGGGCGAGGATGCGGGTGCTGATGCCGATCGGGCGGGCGACCCGGCTGGCCAGGTCCTCGGGCGCCAGGATGGCATAGGTCTTGGGCAGCACCTCGGAAAAGACCAGCACCAGCGCGGTCATCACCAGCGTCGCCGCCGCCACGCCGCCCGAGCCCAGCAGCCGGGTGAACAGCGCCGTCGCCAGGCTGGCGGCCAGGATGTTGACGACATTGTTGCCCAGCAGGATCGAGCCGATCAGGCTTTCGCTGTCCTCGGTCACGTCCAGCGCCTTTTGCGCGCCCGCATCGCCCTTGTCGGCGCGCGCCCGCAGCTTGCTGCGGCTCGAGGCGGTCAAAGCGGTCTCGGAGCCCGAGAAGAAGGCCGAGAGGGCCAGCAGCACCAGGATCGCCGCGCCGGTCAGCCAGAAGGCCAGGTCGTAATACGCCGACCCGGCGGCAGGCGCAGGGACGGCGGCGGCCGCTGCCGTGGCCAGGGCGATCATGGCGCTTTCCCGTTGCGGCCGCGCCGCGCCAGCGGATGGTGGTTCAGCACCAGATCGCGCATCCGCCCGTCCATGACATGGGTATAGATCTCGGTCGTGCCCAGATCGGCATGGCCCAGCAGCGTCTGGATGGCGCGCAGGTCGGCGCCGCCTTCCAGAAGATGCGTGGCGAAGGCGTGGCGGATCACATGCGGCGAGACGCGGGCCGGGTCGATCCCGGCCGCCAGCGCCAGCTGGCCCAGCAGGTTGTTCATCGCCTGCCGGGTCATGTGCCCTTCGCGGCTGGCGGCGGGGAACAGCCAGCGCGCGCCCTTGCCGGCGACCAGCCGGCCCAGCGGGCTTTCGGCGGGGGCCTCGTCGCGGCGCTTCAGCCAGGCGGCGAGCGCCCGGCGGGCCGGATCGCTCAGCGGCACCATGCGCTCCTTGCCGCCCTTGCCCCGGATGAGCAGCAGCGCCGGATCGCCCCGGCAGGCGCCGACCGGCAGCGACACCAGCTCGCTCACCCGCATGCCGGTGGCATAGATCAGCTCGACCAGCGCCAGGTTGCGCGCGCGCTCGGTCTCGTTGCGGCCGATGCGGGGCAGGGCGTCCAGCATGGCCTGCACCTCGGCGCGGTCCAGCACCTTGGGCAGGCGCTGCATCCGGCCCGGCCCGCTGATGCGGCAGGCCGGATCGTCCTCGCGCCAATCTTCTTCGAGCGCGAAGCGGAACAGCTGCCGGATCGCCGACAGCCGCCGCGCCCGCGTCGCCCGCGACAGGCCCTGGGCGTCGCAATGAAGCAGGTAGTCCTCGATCCCGTCGCGGGTGACGGTCAGCAGGCTGCCGCCGCGCGCCGCAAGCCAGCCGGCGAAATCCTTCAGGTCGCGGCCATAGGCCAGCAGCGTGTTGCGCGCCGCCCCCGCCTCGGCCGCCTGCGCGTCGAGAAAGGCCGAGATCCGGCCCTGATCGCCAAGCCGGCCGCCGCTCACGGTGCGCCGCCGCCCGGTCCGGGCGTCATCACCGGGGCCAGGACCAGCTCGACCGCGGCCTGACGCGCGATCTCCTGCTGGCCCAGCACCCGCAGCACGCGCAGGCCCTGCGCCGCGCGCGGCAGGTCGCCGTCAAGCCCGGCATCCACGTCGGCAAGGGCGGCCAGCAGCGCCTCGCCCCGGCGGTTTGCCAGGATCAGCTGCGCCGCGCCCTGCGGCAGGTCCTGTTCCGAAGGGCCCAGAAAGGCGGGGAAAAGCTGCGCCGCGCGCGGCTCGCCCTCGCCCGGGGGCGGCGCGGATTCGGGCTCGCCCTCGGCAAAGCGCAAGAGCCACAGGTCGAAGGGCTCGGCATCGGCGGGCGGGTTCTGCGCCACCTGCGGCTGCGCGGCCTGCAGCGCCAGCCAGAGCGCGATCTGCCCGGGCCTGCCGTCCAGCCCCAGCGCCCCGACCTCGGCCCCGACCATATCGGCCAGCGCCGGGCCGAGGCCGGCCTGGACCATGGCGTCGAAGGCGGCGGGCAGGGTCCGCGCCACCGCATCCGCGTCGCGCAGCAGCAGCGCATCGGCCAGCGCCTGCACGGCCGCGGCGCGGTCCCAGACCCCGCCCGAGGCGGCGGGCTTCTGCTCCAGATAGATCATGCGCAGCTGCGAGGCCGGGATGGCGCCGGCCCGCGCCAGCCGCTCGGCCGCGTCCAGCCGGGCCTTCCAGCCTTCGTTCTGGTCCAGGTCGGCCAGGGCGAAGGCCAGCGGCAGGCTGGACGAGGGCAGGGGCTGGCCGATCGCCTCGTGCAGGCGCAGCTCCAGCGGCGTCACCACCTGCGGCGGCACCAGTTCCTCGCTGCTGTCGGAATAGCCGTCGTCGAGATATTGCGCCAGCAGCGCCGCCATCTGCGGGTCGATCCGGCCCATGGTTTCGGCGCCGTGAAAGACCAGCGCGGCGGCGGTCCAGTCGCCGCCGAGCGCCAGGCAGAAGATCCGTGCCGGGAAGCTGGGGGCGACCCCGGGGGTGCGGTCCATGATCTCGCAGGCATGCGCCTCGTCGCCGGACAGCAGCGCGATGTCGAAAAGGCGCCGGAAGCGTTCCGGATCGCCGGGACCGGCCGCCTTCAGCAGCTCCTTGGCGGCGCCGGTCGCGCCCATGTCCAGAAGCTTGTCCACCCGCGCCAGGAACAGCGCGCCTTCCTGCCCGGCCTCGGTCCGGGGCGGGCGCAGCTGTGCGGCCAGCAGCCGCCGCTCCAGCCGCCGCAGCGCCGGCAGGCGCGGGTTCGAGCTGCGGATCAGCCGCACCAGCACCGCCGCGTCGCTGTCGCCCCAGAGATCCGCCGGCAGTCCCGCCGCCCGGGGCGAGACGGTGCCCTTGCCGTCGGGATTGCCCTCGCCCAGCCGGGTCACCCCGACCGGCTCGACCGCGCCGGTCGGGGCAATGTCGCGCTTGGACCGGCGCTTGAGCTCGGGCGGCCGCGGATCGCCGGGCCGCCATGAGGAGATGCTGCCCGGCTCCTGCACGCTGCCCGACAGCCAGTCGCTGGCCGAAAGCGGCGGTTTGGCCCCGGCCGGCTGGGCCAGCGCCAGCCCCGCCGCCACGGCGCAGATCAGGGCGCGGGCCAGGCCGGAGCTGTCAGTCGAGGTCATCTTGCCCAGCCCCCGCATCGGCCCCGGACGGGCCGGCATCGCCGGTCGCCGCGGCGGTTGCGGCTCCGGCAGGATTGCCGGCGGCGGGCTCGGCGGCCGGGGCCGGGGTCTCGGCGCCCAGGTCCAGCTCGACCGGCATCCGCATCTCGCGCGGGTCCGAGCTCATGTCGCCGAAATAGGCATAGCCGGCCAGGCCCGCCAGAATCAGGATGACCAGAACCACCACCACCTTCAAAAGCCGCATGAAATGCCCCTTCCGCCTCGATCAGGAATGCCGGTCTGCTGCCGGCTCGCGCGAAATATATATGGCATTTCCCGAAAGATCACGCCATCAGTCACTCCGGTTGCAAAAGGCGGGATGCGGGTGGTGATGCGGCGTAACATCGTGCTGATCGGGATGATGGGGGCGGGAAAGACCGCGATCGGGGGCGAGCTTGCGCGCCGCCTGCGCCGGCCGTTCCACGACACCGACGCCGAGATCGAGCGCGCCGCCGCAATGACCATCCCGGAAATCTTTGCCCGCGACGGCGAGGAGTTCTTCCGCGCCCGCGAATCGGAGGTGCTGGGCCGGGTGCTGGCCTCGGGCCCCGGCATCGTCTCGACCGGCGGCGGCGCCTGGCTGCGCCCCGAGAACCGTGCCCGCATCGGCGGCGAAGGCGTCTCGGTCTGGCTGGACTGCGATCTCGAGACGCTCTGGCACCGGGTCCGGCACCGGCCGACCCGGCCCCTGCTGCAGACTCCCGACCCGCGCGGCACGCTCGAGCGGCTGCTGGCCGAGCGCAGCCCGGTCTATGCGCTGGCCGATATCCGCGTCCCCGCGCAACGCGGCGACAGCATCGAGCAGACGGCAAATCGCGTGCTGGCCGCCATCGGCGCGCATGATCCGGCGATCCTGGAGGATAAATGAGCATCGACACCGTTCACGTGGATCTGGGTGCGCGTTCCTATGACGTGCGCATCGGCCAGGGCCTGCTGGCGCGCGCCGGCGACGAGATCGTCGCGCTGGCCGGCAAGCGCCGCGTCGCCATCCTGACCGACGAGACGGTCGCCGGCCTGCACCTGCCGGCGCTGCGCGAGGCGCTGGCCCGGCACGGCATCGCCGCGCCGGCGCTGGCCTTGCCCGCGGGCGAGGCCACGAAATCCTGGGCCGAGCTGGGCCGCGCCGTGGAATGGCTGCTGGCGCAGAAGGTCGAGCGCAAGGATCTGGTCATCGCGCTTGGCGGCGGGGTGATCGGCGATCTGGCCGGATTCGCCGCCGCGATCCTGCGCCGCGGCGTGCGCTTCGTGCAAATTCCGACCACGCTGCTGGCGCAGGTTGACAGCTCGGTGGGCGGCAAGACCGGCATCAACAGCCCGCAGGGCAAGAACCTGATCGGCGCCTTCCACCAGCCGGCGCTGGTCCTGGCCGATATCGACGTGCTGGGCACGCTGGCGCCGCGCGATTTCCGCGCCGGCTATGGCGAGGTGGCGAAATACGGGCTTCTGGGCGACGAGGATTTCTTCGGCTGGCTCGAGGCCAATGCCACGGCGCTGGCCCGCGATCCGGCGTTGCGCCAGTGCGCCGTGCGCCATTCGGTGGCGATGAAGGCCGGCATCGTCCAGCGCGACGAGACCGAGCAGGGCGAGCGCGCGCTGCTGAATCTGGGCCATACCTTCGGCCATGCGCTGGAATCGGCGACCGGCTATTCCGACCGGCTGCTGCATGGCGAAGGCGTGGCCATCGGCTGCACCCTGGCCTTCGAGCTGTCCGCGCGGATGGGCCTGTGCAGCCAGGAGGCGCCGTCGCGCGTCGCCGCGCATTTCGCCGCCATGGGCCTGCCGGCGCGCATCCGCGACATTCCGGGCGAGTTGCCGGATGACGAGGCGCTGATCGCGCTGATGGCGCAGGACAAGAAGGTGCAGGACGGAAAGCTGCGCTTCGTCCTGGCGCGCGGCATCGGCCAGGCCTTCGTCACCGATGCGGTCCAGCCGGCGCTGCTGCGGCAGGTCCTGGCGGACTCGCGCTAGGGGCGCGGCTCTCCGGTCTCGGCCTCGGCCTCCGCATCGGTTCCCGCCTCGGCTTCGGCCTCGATATCGTCGAGGGGCGGCGGTTCGGTGCGGCGGCGGGGCGGCACCGCCTCGTTATGGCCCAGTTTGCGGTCGCGGTCCCGGCGCAGCGCGGCGCGGCCCAGCATCAGCAGGGTGATCGGGGTGGTGGCCATGATGAAGATACCGATCATCAGCTCGTGCACCACCGCCCGCCCCTCGGCCAGCGAGAACATCAGCATCGAGGCGAGGATGATCAGCAGCGTGCCGTAGCTGTAGCCCAGCGTCGGTGCGTGTAGCCGCTGGTAGAAGCTTTTCAGCCGCACCAGCCCGACCCCGCCCAGCAGGGTCAGCGTGGCCCCGATCACCACGAACAGCGCCACGACAAGCGCGGCCCAGGGCGGCAGCTGGTGCAGATGCGTCATTCGATCACCTCGCCGCGCATCAGGAACTTGGCCGCGCAGACCGTGGTGACGAAGCCCAGCACGGCGATGACCAGCGCGCCCTCGAAGAAGAAGACATTGCCGTTGACCATGCCGATGACCAGAAACAGCAGCATGGCGTTGATATACATGGTATCCAGCCCCAGCACGCGATCCTGGGCGCGCGGGCCGCAAAGCATGCGCCAGCAGGCCAGCGCCAGCGCCAGGATCAGGGCGATCTGGGCATAGCCCAGGGCGAAACGCAGGATCTCGGCGGTCATTCGAATATCTCCATCAGCAGCGTCTCGTAGCGGTCGTGGATCAGGCTCTGCCAGTCGGCGTCGCTGCGCAGGTCGAGGACATGCAGCAGCAGCCGGCCTTCCTCCTGGTCGAACTCGATCCAGGCGGTGCCGGGCGTGCCGGTCAGGATGATCGCCAGCACCGCGATGGCATTGGGGTCGCGCAGGGCCAGGGTCAGCTCGACGAAGCCCGAGTTGTATTTCGGATGGTCGGGCCCCAGGAGCAGCACCCGCGCCACGGTGATGTTCGAGCGCAGGATGTCCACCGCCACGATCGCCATCAGCTTCGGGATCGCCAGCCAGCGCCGGAATGCCGGCTTCGGCGGGTGCAGATGCTCGACCGACCAGCCCGCCCCCAGCGCGATCAGCGTGCCGAGCAGCAGATGGCCCAGGGTGAAGGCGGTCAGGAACAGCCACATCACCACCAGCGCGGCCGAGAGCAGGGGATGGGGAACGAGCCGGCTCATTCCGTCTCCTCCCCGTCGTTGCCGGGCTGCGGATCGGGGGCAAGGTTCTGCGCGGGGGCCGAGCGAATGTCCTGCGCCTCGGCCAGAACCGCCTTGCGATAGACGCCGGGCTCGAGCAGCGCGCTGGCGGTGGCGCTGGTATAGCCCAGCAGCGCCTCGGACCGCACGGTCTGCACCGCGATCATGCCCAAGAGCATGACCACCGGCACGACCTCGAGCGCCAGGATGCGCGGCGTCGGACCCTCTTCGGCCCAGAAGCGCCGGATGCCGAAGCGCATCAGCGAGATCAGCGCCCCGAGGCCGGACAGGATCAGCATGGCGGCATAGGTCCACAGGATCAGCGGCAGATGGCCGGCGGCGGGCAGGTTGTCCTGCACCGCACCGCGCAGGATGGCGAACTTGCCGATGAAGCCGGGCATCGGCGGCAGGCCGGCGATCATCGCCGCCACCAGGCTGAAGCAGATGGCCATGGTCAGCCAGCTAACCGTGCGATGGCTGGCCGGGGCCGGGGCGTCCTCGACCGTGTCCAGGCCCATCGGCGCCCAGCGTTCGCTGAGCGGGTCGAAGCCGTCCCCCTCGGTTGGGGCGTCGTCGTCGCCCTCGTCGTTGCGGCTGACCGGCTCGGCGATCAGGAAGAAGGCCGAGATCGCCGCGGTCGAGCCGACCATGTAGTAAAGCGCGCCCCCCAGCATCGAGCTGCCGCCGCCGGCCTGGGCGAAGCCGATCGAGGCCAGCACCGTGCCCGAGGAGATGATCGCCAGATAGCCGCCCTTGCGCGACAGGTCCGGGGTGCCGAGGATGCCGATCATGCCGAAGCCCATGGTCAGCACGCCGCCGATCATCAGCACCGGCGCGCCGAACCCCGCCGAGGGTCCCGCATCCGGCCCCAGCACCAGCAGCGACAGCCGCAGGATGACATAGATCCCGACCTTGGTCATGATCGCCATGATCGCCGCCGCGGGCGGCGAAGCCGAGCCATAGGTCGAGGGCAGCCAGAAGCACAGCGGCCAGGCGGCCGCCTTGATCAGGAAGGCCAGCCCCAGAAAGGTGGCGGCGGCATGGAACAGCAGCCGCTCGGCATCGTTGAGCCAGTAGAGGGCCCGGCCGATATCGGCCATGTTCAGCGTGCCGGTGGTGCCGTAGACCAGCGCCACCCCGATCAGGAAGAACAGCGAGGCCGCGAGGTTCACCGCCAGGTAATGCAGCCCGGCCTTGATCCGCTCGGGGCCCGAGCCGTGCAGCATCAGACCGTAGGAGGCGGCCAGCATCACCTCGAAGAAGACGAAGAGGTTGAACAGGTCCCCGGTCAGGAACGAACCGTTGACCCCGGCCAGCAGGAACTGGAACATGCTGTGGTAATGCTGGCCCTTGCCGTGCCAGCCGGCGGCGGCATAGATCAGCGAGGGCGCAGCCAGCAGCGCCGTCAGCATCACCATCATCGCCGACAGCCGGTCCAGCACCAGCACGATGCCGATGGGCACCGGCCAGTCGCCCAGCCGGTAGAGCCCGACCACGGTGCCGCCCTGTTCGGTGGCGGATTTCACGTCGGCCATCAGCTCGACCGAGGCGAGGAAGGTCAGCCCGACCGCCACGAGCCCCATGATCAGCTTGGTCTGCCGGTTGCGGTCGCTGTAGAACAGCATGATCGCCCCCGCCACCAGCGGGATCAGGATCGGCGCGATCATCAGATGGTCGGGCGTGGTGCCGTTGTTCATCATTCGCGCTCCCTGCCGTCGACATGGTCGGTGCCGCTTACCCCGCGCGAGGCGATCATCAGGACGAGAAACAGCGCGGTGGTGGCGAAGCTGATGACGATGGCGGTCAGCACCAGCGCCTGCGGCAACGGGTCGGCATAGGCGGTCGGATCGACAAAGCCGCCCTTGGGCATGATCGGCGCGGCGCCGACATAGAGCCGGCCCATGGCGAAGATGAACAGGTTCACGCCATAGGCCAGCAGGCACAGCCCGACGATGACCTGATAGGAGCGCGGGCGCAGCAGCAGCCAGACGCCGGAGCCGACCAGCACGCCGATGGCAAGGGCCAGGATCAGTTCCATTCGCTCGTCTCCTCGCTGGCTTCGGCCGTGCGGGCGCGGGGGGCGACGCGCAGCGACTGGTGGGCGATGGCGATCAGCATCAGCACGATGGCGCCCAGCACCAGCGAGAACACCCCGAAATCGAACAGCATCGCGGTCGAGAACGGCACCTTGCCGATCACCGGGATGTCCAGATACTGCGCATGCGCGCTGAGGAAGGGATAGCCGAAGATCCAGGACCCGGCCCCCACCGCCGCCGAGATGGTCAGGCCCGAGGCCATCCAGCGCACCGGCAGCACGGTGATCCGCGCCTCGACCCAGCGCACATTGGCGGCCACATATTGCAGCAGCAGGCCCACCGCCAGGGTGACGCCGGCGGCGAAGCCTCCGCCCGGCAGGTCATGGCCGCGGAAGAACAGATAGGCCGACAGCGCGATAATCGGCGCGAACATCCATTGCATCAGCACCGAGGGCACGAAGAGATAGGCCTCCAGCGCCTGTTCCTCGGCGTCAAGCTGCGGGCGCGGGCGCTCGACGCTTTCCGGCGCCGGGCGGAAGCGGCGCAAGAGCGCATAGACCGTCAGCCCGACGATGGCGAGCACGGTGATCTCGCCGAAGGTGTCGAAGGCGCGGAAATCGACCAGGATGACGTTGACGACATTGGTGCCGCCCCCCTCGACATAGGCGTTGCGCAGGAACCAGTCGCCGACCGAGGCGCCGGGCGGGGTCAGCAGCACCGCCAGCGCCAGCGCCGTCATGCCGGTGCCGCAGGCCAGCGCGATCAGCAGGTCGCGGCTGCGGCGTGCCCGGGCGACCAGCGTGTTGTCGCCGGGGATCTCCTCGTCGCGCTTGGGCAGCCAGCGCAGGCCCAGCAGCAAGAGCGTGGTGGTGGCGATCTCGACCAGCAGCTGGGTCACGGCCAGGTCGGGGGCCGAAAGCCAGACGAAGGTGGCGCAGGTCACCAGCCCGGCGCCGCCCATCAGCACCAGGGCCGCGAAACGGTGATACTTGGCCTGCCAGGCGGCGCCGACGGCGCAGGTGCCGCCGACCAGCCACAACAGGGCAAAGACCAGCTCGCTGGCGCCGATCTCGGGCATCGGCACGTTCCAGTCCAGCAGGCGCAGCACGAACCAGGACCCGGCCAGCGACAGCAGCACCATGACCCGCAGCTGCGTCTGCAGCGTGTTGGTGGACAGCACCCGCAACGCGAATCGCGGCAGGCGGATGGTGAAGACCTGCAGCAGCCAGTCGAAGCCGCGCGCGAAGTCCAGCCGCCGCATCAGCCGCGTGCCGTCCTCGCCCGAATCGATCAGCCGGCGCGGCAGCAGATAGAGCAGCGCGCCCAGCGACATGGCGATCAGGCTCATGATCAGGGGCGGGGTGACGCCGTGCCAGACCTTCAGGCTGAAATGCGGCAGTTCCGGGCCGACCACGGCCATGCTGGCGGTCTGCAGCCAGATGCCCAGCACCTGCTGCGGGAACATGCCGACCGCAAGGCAGATCGCCACCAGGATCGCCACCGGCAGGCGCATCAGCAGCGGCGGCTCGTGCGGTTCCCGCGGCAGGTCGGTGGCGGTGGGGCCGAAGAACACGGTGACGATGAAGCGCAGCGAATAGGCGGCGCTGAACGCCCCGGCCAGCACCGCGACATAGGGCGCGAAATTGTCGAGCGAGCCGCCGTTGTTCCAGACATAGGTCGCCTCGAAGAACATCTCCTTCGACAGGAAGCCGTTGAGCAGCGGCACCCCGGCCATGGCGCCCGAGGCGATGATCGCCAGCGTCGCCGTGACCGGCATCACCCGGGCCAGGCCCGACAGGCGGCGCATGTCGCGGGTGCCGGTCTCGTGGTCGATGATGCCTGCGGCCATGAACAGCGAGGCCTTGAAGACCGCATGGTTGACGATGTGGAACACCGCCGCGATCAGCGCGAAGGGGCTGCCGATCCCGGCCAGCGCGGTGATCAGGCCCAGGTGACTGATGGTCGAATAGGCCAGCAGTCCCTTGAGATCGTGGCGGAACAGCGCCACCACCGCGCCCAGCAGCAGCGTGGTCATGCCGATGCCGGTGACGATCTGGAACCAGGCATCCGTGCCCCCCAGCGCCGGATGGAAGCGCAGCAGCACGAAGACCCCGGCCTTCACCATGGTCGCCGAATGCAGATAGGCCGAGACCGGAGTCGGCGCCGCCATGGCGTTGGGCAGCCAGAAATGGAACGGGAACTGCGCCGATTTGGTGAAGGCGCCCAGCACGAACAGGATCAGCACCGCGGGATAAAGCCGGTGGCTGGTGATCTGCGGCCCCGCGGCCAGCACCGCGTCCAGGTCGTAGCTGCCGGCGATCTGGCCCAGGATGATCATCGCCACCATCAGGCACAGCCCGCCCGAGGCGGTCACGATCAGCGACATCCGCGCCCCGTCGCGGGCGTCCTGCCGCTGGAACCAGTAGCCGATCAGCAGGAAGGACACGATGCTGGTCAGTTCCCAGAACACCACCAGCATGATGATGTTGCCCGACAGCAGAAGCCCCGACATGGCGCCGGAAAAGGCCAGCAGGCAGGAATAAAGCCGCGGCACCGGGTCGTCGGGAGACATGTAATAGCGCGCGTAGAGGATGACGAGAAAGCCGATCCCCGCCACCAGCACCATGAACAGCCAGGAAAAGCCGTCGATCCGGAAGGTCAGGTCCAGCCCGATCGAGCTGACCCAGTGGAAGGTGCCGGTGATGTGCTGCCCCTCGGTCACGGCGGGATAGAGCACGCCCAGGATCACTAGGACGACGATCATCGTCAGCCCGGCCAGCCAGGCTTCGGCGTTGCGTGCCCCTATGGGAAGCGTGGCCGCCAGGGCGGCCGACACGAATGGCGTCAGAACAAGCAAGAGCAACAGGTTCTGTTCGACCATCGTGTTCCTTTTCCGGTTCGGGGTGCGCGCAGATAATAGACGCGCAGGCCCGGAAAACACAACCGACCGGGTCGAGAAAAACGACGCAAAAATCCAAGATCAGGAATATTTTATCGCGCTGCCGCGCGAGGCGCCGCGCCGGGGCCTAGCGGTCCCGGATTCGCGTCACGTCGCGCATCTGCCCGCCGGTGACCAGCACCTCGACGGGTGTGGGATGGCTGATGAAATGCAGCGGGCTGGCGGTCGGCCCATAGGCGCCGCAGGCATGGATGGCGATCAGGTCGCCTTCCTCCAGCCGCGGCAGCGTGACGCTGCCGCCCAGCTTGTCGATCGAGGTGCAGAGCGGGCCGGAAATATCCTGCTTCTCCTCGGGCCGCGCGCCGTTCTCGTCGCCGCCCACCCGGTGCATGACGTAATTGCGCCGCAGCACCATGCCGAAATTGCCCGAAGCCGCCAGGTTGCCGTTCAGCCCGCCGTCGCAGATGGCGATTCGCGTGCCGCGCGATTGCTTGACCGAGACCACGCGGGTCAGGAACCGGCCCGCCGGCCCGACCAGGTAGCGGCCCAGTTCCAGCACCAGCCGGGTCGCGGGAAAATGCGCGGCGAAGGCGTCGAGTTCGGGGCCGATCTCGGCCGCGATGGCGGCGAGGTCCAGCGCGCTGTCGCCGGGGTGGTAGGGGATGCCCAGCCCGGCGCCGAAGATCAGCTTCTCGGGGTTCAGGTCCAGCGCCGCGCAGGTGTCAGAAAACACCTGCATGAAGATGCGCCAGTTCTCGCAGATCGCCTCGGGCTTGAGGCATTGCGTGCCGGAATAGATGTGCAGCCCGATGATGCGCAGGTTCGGCAGGGCGGCGATCTGCGGCAGGATCTCGGCCGCGTCCTCGACATCGATGCCGAAGGGGCTGGGCCGGCCGGCCATCTGGTCGCCGAAGCCCTTGGGCACCCGCGCCGGCGCGAGGCGGATCAGCACCGGCTGGACGCGGCCCAGCTCGGCGGCGATGGCATCGGCCAGCCGCGCCTCGCGCAGGCTTTCCAGCACCAGCTCGCCCAGGCCCGCCCCGATGGCGGGGCGCAGCTCGGCATCGCGCTTGGCCGGGCCGGTGAAGCTGACCTTCGCCGCATCCCAGCCCGCCTCCTGGCTCAGCGCGAATTCGCCGCCCGAGGAGATGTCGAGATAGTCCAGCCGGCCCCGCATCCAGTCCAGCAGGGCCGGGTTCGGGTTGCTCTTGACCGCGAAGCTGACGGCGAACCAGCGCCCCAGATGCGCGCGCAGATGCGCGAGCCGGGCCTCGATCTCGTCGGTGGCATAGACATAGGCGGGGGTGCCGAAACGCGCGGCGGCCTCGGCCAGCTGCCGGTCCAGCGCGGCCGGATCGGTCGCCGGATCAGTCGCCGCATCAGTCAAGGGATTGCACATAGGCGAGGATGGCGTCGACCGTGTCGAAATTGTCCAGCGTCACGTCGCCGGGCTGCACCCGCACGCCGGCATGCTGCTCGACGAAGGAAATCAGCCCGACCATCGCCACCGAATCCAGCATCCCGGTCGAGAAGAGTTCGGTATCGCCCTCCAGCGGCGTGTCGATGTTCAGCTCGCTGCGGATGTAGCGGATCAGCTCGTCCTTGCTCAGGCTCATGGATTCAATGCCTTTCTGGTCAGTTCTGCAATGCGGCCTTGGCGGCGGAAATGATGGCGGGGCGGTCCAGCTTGCCGCTGGCGGTGCGCGGCATGGCGCCCTGCCAGGGATGGTATCGCTGCGGACGCATGTAATGCGGCATCGCCCGGGCGCAATGCGCGGCCAGCGCGGTTTCGTCGGCCTGCGGCAGATAGGTCACGACCGCGTGAACCGCCTGGCCCAGATCGGCATCCTCGACCCCGAAGGCCACCACGTCGGTCACCAGCCCGCTTTGCGAGATCGCATCCTCGACCTCGGTCGGCGACAGGCGAAAGCCGAGCGTCTTGATCATCTCGTCCATGCGGCTGACGAACCACAGGTCGCCATCCTCGTCGACGCGCACCAGATCGCCCGACCAGACCACCGGTTCGTCGCCCAGCAGATGCGCCAGTTCGGGGCAGGGGCGGATCTTCTGTGCCGTCACCTCGGGCTTTTCCCAATAGCCCATGCTGACCAGCGGGCCGGCATGGACCAGCTCGCCCTGTTCGCCGGGACCGGCCACGCCCTCGCCATGCTTGACGGCGAAGACCTGCGCGTTCGGGATCTGGCGGCCGATCGAGCCCATCTTGGCCGCGAATTTCTCGGGCGGCAGATAGGTCGAGCGGAAGGCTTCGGTCAGCCCATACATCAGGTAGATGTCGACGCCCGGGAATACCTGCGGCAGCAGCTCCAGGATGTTCGGGGGGATCTTGCCGCCGGTATTGGTGATGCGCCGCAGCGCCGGCAGGTCGGTCGGGCGGTCCACCAGCAGCCGCACGATCTGGTTCCACAGGGGCGGCACGCCGGCGATTCCCGTCACCGATTCGGCCTGGGCCATGCGGATGATCTCGGCCGGCATGGTCAGCGGCTGGTGCACCACCGTCCCGCCCGTCAGCAGCATGGTGGTCAGCTGGTTCAGCCCGGCGTCGAAACTGTAGGGCAGCACCGAAAGCAGCCGGTCGCTTTCGTCCAGCCCCAGATAGTCCGCGACCGAGATGGCGCCCACGCGGATGTTGCGGTGGCTGAGCATCACCCCCTTGGGCGCGCCGGTCGAGCCCGAGGTGTAGATGATCATCGCCAATCCGCGCGGGTCGGGTTCGTCGGGCGCGGAAGCCTGGTCGGCGGCAAGCGCCCCCCAGGGGTCCGCGCCCTGGACAAGGCCCTCGGCCTTGCCCTGAACAAGATAGGCCGTGCCCTTTGGCAAGGCATGTTCGCCCACGAGCGCCTCCAGCGCGTTGCGGGGCAGGATCACCGCGCGCGCCCGGCTGTCGCGGGCGACATAGGCCAGCTGCGCGGGTGTCCAGCGGATGTTCACGTTGACGACCACGGCGCCCATCTTCCAGGCGCCGAACATGGCCGCGACCTCGTCGATGCCCTTGCGCAGATGCACGATCACCCGGTCGCCGGGCAGGATGCCGCGCCGGACCAGCCAGTCGGCGACGCGCCCGGCCTCGGCCGCCAATTCGGCATAGGTGACCGCGCGGCCCTGATCCACGGCGGCGGTCTTGCCCGGGCGGGCGGGCAGGTTGTCGGCCAGCAGGCGCCACATGCTGCGGTCGAAATCGTCACTCATGGGCGGGGGCCTTCTTCCTGGCGGCAAAGATCGGCAGGCTGGGATAGATCTTGGCGGGAGAGCCGATCACCACCGAATCCGGCGGCACATTGGTCGTCACCGCGGTATTGGCGCCGATCCGCACCCGGTCCCCGATGGTGATCGGGCCCAGCACGCAGGAATTCACGCCGATGAACACGTCATCGCCGATCACCGGCGCGCCCGGGCCCATGTTGGTGCCGATGGTGACGTTGTGCATCACCCCGCAGCGGTCGCCGATGACCACGTCGGGATGGATGGACAGCGAGCCCTCGGCATGGATGATGTGGAAATCCTTGCCCAGCCGCACCTGCGGCGGGATCCAGACCTTGGTCACGTTCAGGATCAGTACCTTCATCAGCGCGTAGGGCTTGCTGGCCAGCCAGCGCAGCAGCGGATTCTTCAGCCCGATGGCCCAACGGCCGTAGCGATAGACGGCAAGCGAGACGAAGGCGGGTTCGGTCAGCGAACGGCCGTGTCGTCTGTAGTCGTCCCGGAGAGTTTCAAACATCACCATACACTTGTTTAATGACTTCGGCGGGAAATAAGCTCGCCCGGCCCCATATTCCGATGTCTCGCCGCAAACTCAACCTGACTGTTAGGACGGGTTTCAGGGGTTTTCGACGGCGATCAGGTCGAGGGTGCGCCGAATCTGGTCCCATTCGACCCGGTAGCCGCCCGCCGTTCCCTCGCCGACCACCATGGCGTAGCGTTGCTGCCAGCAATCCGTCAGCAGCTTCAGCGAGGTCGTCACCCGGTCTGCCGGCTGCAGCGTCAGCACCGTGCCGCCCGGGGCCATGGCGATCACGCCATGGGCGAGCTGGCTGCCCTCGACGCCCACCACCAGCCGGGCGGCGCCCGCCGCCTCGGCCATCTGGTCGGCGTCGTGGCGGTCGATATAGAGCGTGCGGAAACCGTATTCGGCCTCCAGCCGCTCGGCGATCTCGGCCTCGTTCTCCAGGATGCGGGCATCGCCGCTGGCGCCGCGGAAGATGAAGACGCCGGGCAGGGGCTTCAGCGCGCGGTCCTTGAGGATGCGGGCGCGATTCTCTTGCGCGCGGGCGCGGCGGTGGCTGTTGTTGTGCAGGTCGTCGAACAGGATCAATTCGTCGAAATGCGCATCGCCGATGCGCCGGGGCGTCATGTCCAGCAATTCCTCGTAACGCGCGATATGGCCGCCGCGGGCAGGGGCAGAGGTCGCGGGCGCGCCGGCCGCCTCGGCCAGGCGATAGGCGAGGCAGTCGTTCAAGAGCCAGTTGCCGAACCAGCGGTTGCCGATCCAGCTTTCGTAAAGCGCGCCCGACAGGCTTTCGCGCGGGCGGGCATAGGTCAGGCCGGAATGCCTGCGCTGGCGCAGGTGACGCTCGCCCCCCAGGGCATGCAGCACGCCGTCGACGAAATCGACGTCGCGAAAGCGGTAGCCCATGGTCGGCGGCGTGCGCTCGGCGGGGTCGCCCTGCATCTGCGCCAGAATGTCGGGCAGGGCGCCGAATTCGGTGCGCGCGATATGGTCGATCTGGTCGGGCAGCCAGATGCCCGGCGTGATCTCGACCACCTCGGCGGGGCAGATCTCCCAGCGTTCGACGGCGGTGTCGAAGAAATCCGCCTGGCCCAGACCGAAAAGACGACGCAGGCGGTTATGGATCGGTCTGAGGGAATGCATGGCGGCTCGGCTGGGCAGGTTCGGGACGAGTTTGAGGTCGCAAGGCGGCGCGTGCAAGCGGGATCAGCCGCTTCCGCCAGAATCCGGCGCCGTCAACGCCTGGATCAGCGTCCTGGCGATCATGGCATGGTCTGCGGCGGAAGGATGCCACAGGCAGGCATTGCGTTTCGGGTCGCCCAGAACGACCAGCCGGTTGGCGATGCCCCCGGCGGTCAGCAGGTCCGAGGCGCTGCGATGCGCCTCGACCAGTTCGGGCCCGTATTCGCCGAAGGCAAGCAGGACGATCTGCGCACCGGGATTTTCCTGCATGCGGGCGGCGGCGAAATCGGCCAGCGCCGGGGCGAAATCACGGCGCAGCTGGCTCGGGTCGCTCCAGCGTTCGCCCGGAGCGAGCGACGAGCCGAAGACATTCGAGCCGAGCGCGATGACGACGATATCGGCCTGGCGCTGGGGCAGGGCGGTCGCTTCGGCATCCCCCGGCAGCGCCAGCGGATAGAGCCGCTCCATGGTGCGCTCGGGGTCGGCGCCGCCATAGTTGCGCAAGAGCCCGATGCCCGAGCGGGCGACCATCCGGTAATCCGCATCCAGCGCCGCCGCCACCTGCGGGCCGAAACTGCGGCTGGTATCGGTGGCGGCATAGACCTCCTCCTCGCTGCAATCGCGGCGCTCGGCGGTATTGGCGAAGCCCAGCGTGTCGGAATCGCCAATGAACTCGATCAGCCTCGGGGCGGGCTCGGGCGGAGGCAGCGCCGCGGCCGAGCCCTCCAGGAAGAAGCCGCCGAACAGCGCCGGTTCCCAGGATTCGCTGATCTTTTCGGCGCGGATCACATGCGGGCCGGGGGCCAGCCCCTCGATGCGCAAGTCCTGCCGGCCCGGGCGCGAAAGCTCGACCGCCTCGCCGTCCAGGATCACCCGCCAGCGATTGACCGCATCGTCGAAGCGCAGGGTGATTCCCGTCCCCGCGAACCGGGCCGAGGCGTGGAACCCCGGCCATTCGTGGCGATAGCCTTCGCCCGAGGAATCGGCCGCCACGCGGCCCGTCACCTGGGCAGGCAGGGCGGTCAACCGGGGCTGTGGCGCGACCAGCCGCGCCTGGAAGCCCAGGCCTTCGGCGAGGAGGAGCTGCGGCACCGGCGTCGCCGGGCGCGGCGGTTCTGGCCAGGGGACAAACGCGACCAGCGCGGCGAGCCCCAGGCCGAAAACCCCGGCGCCGATCCGTTTCATCCGTCCCGCACTCATGACCACCCATCCGCCGCCCGCATTCACGATCCTGACCAGGCCCTGCCGGCAAGTCCAGCGCCCGGTCAGGCGCGGAACCCGGCCAGAATCCCGACCGCGTCCCGGATGTCATAATGATGATTGCCGATGAAGAAACCGTTAAGGTCGATCTCCTCGGCATGGGTCATCGGCCCGTGCAGGCTGTGATCCATCATCCGCAGCACGGGATTTTTCGTAAAATTGCCGCTGACGATGGGCCGGGTCTCGAATCCCAGCGCCTCGAGTCGGCCCAGAACCTCGCGCCGCGCAAGGCCCGTTTCCGGCCGCAGCACCAGCGAAAATCCGAACCAGCTGCTTTCGCCGGTCTCGCGCTGGATGCGGAACAGCGGATGATCCGCCATCGCCTGCTGCCACAGCGCGCCGTTCGCGCGCCGCCCCTCGATCAGCCGCGGCAGCTTGGCCAGCTGCGCCCGCCCCAGCGCCCCCGACATCTCCAGCGGGCGCAGGTTGTAGCCGGGCAGGACGAAGCGGAAGCTTTCCTCGAAGGGATCGTCGCTCTTCTCGCCGGTGACGCGGTTGAATTTCGGCAGGTTGCGCGTCCAGCCATGCGCCCGCAGCGCCAGCAGGATATGGTAAAGCTCCTCGTCGTCGGTGACGACCAGCCCGCCCTCCATGGTGGAGATATGGTGCGAGAAGAAGGTGGAAAACGTCCCCATCACCCCGAATGTGCCGCATTGCCGGCCACCGAAGGTGGCGCCCATCGATTCGCAATTGTCCTCGATCAGCACGATGCTGCGCCCGCGGATAAGGGCGCGGATCGTGTCGAAGTCGTTGGGATTGCCCAGCAGGTTCACCGCCATGACGGCGCGGGTGCGCTCGGTGATCGCCCCGGCCAGCGCGGCCAGGTCATAATTCAGCGTCTCGCGGTCGATATCGACGAATTTCAGATGCAGCCCGTATTGGTGCAGCGGAAAGAAGGTCGTGGACCAGGAGACCGCCGGCACGATCACCTCGTCCCCCGGCGCCAGCCGCAGGGCGGGGTTCTGGGTATGGCGCAGCGCCGCCACCATGGCGAGATTGGCCGAGGAACCCGAATTCACCATCACCGCGTAACGGCTGCCGGTAAAGCGGGCGAATTCTGCCTCGAAGGCCGCCACCTCGCCCCCCATGGAAAAGCGGTCCGAATCGATCACCCGCTGCAGCGCCGCCCGTTCCGCCTCGTCCCAGCTGGAGGTGGCAAGGGGAAAACGGCTCATGGCTGCTGCTCCAGATACCAGGCATAGGTGGCGGCGATGCCCTCGCGCAGCCCGGTCCGCGGCGCCCAGCCCCATTCCGCCTGCCGTGCCACGGACAGGAGCTTGCGCCGCATGCCCACCGGCTTGCCCAGGTCGTGGGTGAAGCGGCCCTGCCAGCCGATCACCTCGGCCACGATGCGGTAATAATCGGCGATGGCGTGATCGTCCCCCGGCCCGACATTTATCACCGGCGGCAGCGCCGAGGGATCGGCCAGCGCCCGCAGGATCGCCTCGGCCAGGTCGCCGGCATACATGAATTCGCGCCGCGCCGTGCCATCGCCCCAGATCTCGACCGTCTCATGGCCCTCGACCCGGGCACGGTGGATCTTGTGGATGATCGCCGGCAGCAGATGCGACTGCCGGGGGTCGAACTTGTCATGCGGGCCATAGAGGTTGCAGGGGATCAGCGTGCGCCATTGCAGGCCGCGATCCTCGCGGCAGGCATAGTCCACCAGCCGCATCGTCAGGATCTTGGCCAGCGCATAGCCCTCGTTGGTGGGCTCCAGCGCGCCGGTCAGGATCTGTTCCTCGGACAGGTCGCGGCCCAGTTCGCGCGGATAGACGCAGCTCGAACTCAGGTTGATCAGCACCGGCACCCCTGCTTCGCGGCAGGCGGTGATGAGGTTCAGGCCGATCCGGGCGTTCTCGGCCAGGAACCGCACCGGCTCGGCCATGTTGGCCTGGATGCCGCCGACCACGCCCGCGGCATGGACCACCGCGTCGGGGCGATGCCGCGCCAGCCAGTCGCGCAGGGCGCGGTCGTCGCACAGGTCCAACTCGGCCCGCGAGGGCGCCAGCAGCTCCCAGGCGGCGATGCCCGGATGGGCGCGCAGGTTGCGCCCGACCATGCCGTTTCCGCCGGTGACGAACAGCCGTGCCATCTAGCGCCCCCCGGCCGAGACCGGCAGGCCCAGCCCGTGACGCTTCAGCAGCGCATGGCGGCGCGCCACCTGCAGATCGGCGGCGACCATCTCGGCGATCATCTCGCGCAGGCCGGTCTCGGGCCGCCAGCCCAGCCGCTGATGCGCCTTGGCCGCGTCGCCCAGCAGGCTCGCCACCTCGGCGGGGCGGAAATATTTCGGATCGACCCGCATCACCACGTCGCCCGGCCCGACCGCCGGCGCGAGGTCGCCGGAAACCGAGGCGACCACGGCAACCTCGTCCACGCCCGCTCCGCGGAACTCCAGCGCGATGCCCAGCTCTTCCGCGGCCCAGATCAGGAACTGGCGCACGGAATGCTGCTCGCCGGTGGCGATGACGTAATCGTCGGGCGCGTCGCATTGCAGCATCAGCCATTGCATCCGCACATAGTCGCGGGCATGGCCCCAGTCGCGCAGCGCGTCCAGGTTGCCCATGTAGAGGCAGCTTTCCACCCCTTGCGCGATATTCGCCAGCCCGCGGGTGATCTTGCGGGTGACGAAGGTCTCGCCGCGGCGCGGGCTTTCGTGGTTGAACAGGATGCCGTTGCAGGCGAAAAGCCCGTAGGCCTCGCGATAGTTCACCGTGATCCAATAGGCATAAAGCTTGGCCACGGCATAGGGGCTGCGGGGATGGAAGGGCGTGCGCTCGGTCTGCGGCGTCTCGCGCACCAGCCCGTAAAGCTCCGAGCTCGAGGCCTGGTAATAGCGCGTCACCCCCTCCAGCCCCAGGAAGCGGATCGCCTCCAGAAGCCGCAGCGCCCCCAGCCCATCCACGTCGGCGGTATATTCCGGCGCCTCGAAACTGACCGCGACATGGGACTGCGCGCCCAGGTTATAGACCTCGTCGGGCCGCACCTCGGCCATGATCCGGGTCAGGCTGGAGCTGTCGGTCAGATCCCCGTAATGCAGGAAGAAGCGCGGCGCGGCCTCATGCGGGTCCTGGAAGATGTGATCGATGCGCTGGGTGTTGAAGGACGAGGCGCGGCGCTTGATGCCATGCACCTCATAGCCCTTTTCCAGCAGGAACTCGGCCAGATAGGAGCCGTCCTGCCCGGTCACCCCGGTGATGAGCGCCTTCTTCACCATCCATCCTCCTGGCCGGGCTTCTTTGCTCTTCAAATACCCATGCGACCGCGCAAGCTTCGCTGTCCTCCGGGTATTTTCAGAGCAAAGAAGACACAGGCGCGGCCCCAAGATCCTTCTGCCCGGCGCCCGCTTTCACCGTTTTTCAAATACTCCCGCGGCCGCACCACCGGCACGGCCGCCCGATCTTCATAGCGCCGCGTCGAAGACCGGCCGGTAGATCTCCTTCAGCCGCGCCACCGCCTCCTGCGGCGACATCTCGATCGACTCGCCGGTGCGGCGCGCGGTCAGCTCGACCTTGTTCGCAGCCAGGCCGCGCGGCCCGACGGTGATCCGCCAGGGCAGGCCGATCAGGTCCATGGTGGCGAATTTCGCCCCTGCGCGCTCGTCGCGGTCGTCATAAAGCGGGTCCAGCCCCTGCGCCTTCAGCTCGGCGTAAAGCGCCTCGCAGGCCCCGTCGGTCGAGGCGTCGCCCTGCTTGAGGTTGACGATGCCGACATGGAAGGGTGTCACGCCCTCGGGCCAGACGATGCCCTTGTCGTCATGGCTGGCCTCGATGATCGCGCCCAGCAGGCGGCTGACGCCGATGCCGTGCGAACCCATATGCACCGGCACGCGCTGGCCGTCCGGGCCGACCACCGTGGCGCCCATCGGCTCGGAATACTTGGTGCCGAAATAGAAGATCTGCCCGACCTCGATGCCGCGCGCCTGGCGGCGGCGGGCCTCGGGAACCTGCTCGAACAGCGCCGGGTCGTGGGTCTCGTCGGTGCGGGCGTAGCGGCTGGTGAATTCCTCAAGCACCGCCTGGCATTGCGCGACATCGTCGTAGTCGATGGTGCGGTCGCCGAATTTCAGGTCGGTGATCTCGCTGTCGTAGAAGACCTCGGATTCGCCGGTCTCGGCCAGCACCAGGAATTCATGGGTATAGTCGCCGCCGATCGGGCCGCCGTCCGCGCGCATCGGGATGGCCTGCAGCCCCATGCGCTCATAGGTGCGCAGATAGCTGACCAGGTGGCGGTTATAGGCGTGCAGCGCGTCCTCTTTCGTCAGGTCGAAATTGTAGCCGTCCTTCATCAGGAATTCGCGGCCGCGCATGACGCCGAAGCGCGGGCGGATCTCGTCGCGGAACTTCCACTGGATGTGATACAGCGTCAGCGGCAGGTCCTTGTAGCTGTTCACATGCGACCGGAAGATGTCGGTGATCATCTCCTCGTTCGTGGGGCCATAGAGCAGGTCGCGCTTGTGGCGGTCCTTGATGCGCAGCATCTCCTCGCCGTAATCGTCATAGCGGCCGCTCTCGCGCCACAGGTCGGCCGCCTGCAGGGTCGGCATCAGCATGGCGATATGGCCGGCGCGGGCCTGTTCCTCATGCACGATCTGCTCGATGCGCCTGAGCACCTTGAAGCCCAGCGGCAGCCAGGAATAGATGCCCGCCGCCTGCTGCTTGATCATGCCGGCGCGCAGCATCAGCCGGTGGCTGACGATCTGGGCCTCTTTGGGGTCTTCCTTCAGGACGGGCATGAAATAGCGCGTGAGACGCATGGCGAAATCCTCGATATGGCCGGCACGGGTTAGCGCAGAGCGTCCGGCGGGGCAACGCCCTTCCTTGCAAGCGGCGGCGGGACCGTCCACATAGGAACGCGGACGCGAGGACGGGAGCGACAAGACCCATGCAATTGCCGGTGCAGAAACAGATCCTGTATTGGGGCGGGGCGCTGGCCGTCCTGCTGCTGGCGCTCTGGGGGCTGGGCAATGCCATCATGCCCTTCATCATGGGCGCGGCGGTGGCCTATCTCTTCGACCCGCTGGCCGACCGGCTGGAGCGGCTGGGCCTGTCGCGCACCGCCGCGGTCGTCATCATCACGCTTTGCGGCCTGCTGCTGGTGGTGGCGCTGTTTTTGCTGCTGGTGCCGGTGCTGGTGCGCCAGACCACGGCGCTGATCGAGACGGCGCCGCAGATGTTCCAGCAGCTGCAGCGGTTCCTGATGACCCGCTTTCCCGAGATCTTCACCGAGGGCAGCCCGGTCAACACCGCGCTGACCAACATGGGCCAGCAGATCAGCGAGCGCGGCGGTCAGCTGGTCAGCACCGTGCTGGGCTCGGTCATGGGCGTGGTCAGCATGGTCATGCTGGTGGTGATCGTGCCGGTCGTGGCCTTCTACCTGCTGCTCGACTGGGACAACATGGTGGACCGGCTGGACGAGCTGCTGCCGCGCGAGCATGCCGGCACCATCCGCCGCCTGGGGCATGAGATCGATGCGGCGCTGTCGGGTTTCGTGCGCGGGCAGGGCATGGTGATCCTGATCCTGGGCACCTTCTATTCGGTCTGCCTGGGCCTGATCGGTCTGCCCTTCGGGGTGGCGATCGGGGTGATCGCCGCCTCGCTCTCGTTCATCCCCTATGTCGGCGTGGTGATCGGCGGCGTGACCGCCATCGGCGTGGCGCTGTTTTCCTTCTGGGGCGAGCCGGTCTGGATCGGCGCAGTGATCGCGGTCTTCGTCCTGGGCCAGATCGTCGAGGGCAACTACCTGCAGCCCAAGATCGTCGGCGGCCATGTCGGGCTGCATCCGGTCTGGCTGATGCTGGCCCTGACCGTCTTCGGCACGCTTTTCGGCTTCGTCGGCCTTCTGGTCGCGGTGCCGGCGGCGGCGGCGCTTGGCGTGCTGGTGCGCTTCGGCGTCGGTCGCTACAAGGAAAGCGCGCTTTACACCGGGCGCGAGGTCCCCTCGCCGCCCCCGCCGCCGACGCTGGTCGAACTGGTGCCGCGCGGCACCTCCGAGCGCGCGCGCCAGTTGGCGCAGATGTCGCGCGACGTGGCGGTGGCCGAGATCCAGCGCGAGGAGCATCTGGCGCATCTGCTGGAGGAGCACCAGCATCGCCAGGAGGCCGGCGCGGTCCCCGATGCCGAAGGTCCGCCCTCGCCCTCGGAACTCTGGGCCGAGGCCCGCGAGAGCCGGGAAGGCAAGGGCGGCTGAACGGTGGCAAGGCAGCTGACCCTGGACCTGACGATGCCGCCGGCCTCGTCGCGCGACGATTTCCTGATCACCGCCGCCAATCGCGACGCGCTGGCCATGCTGGACGCGCCCGAGCGCTGGCCGCAGGGGCGTCTGCTGCTGATCGGGGGCCCCGGATCGGGCAAGTCGCATCTGGTCGGCTTCTGGGCGGCCGAACATGGTGCCCCCGTCAGCCACGGCTGGACGCTGTCGCCCGACACCGTGGACGAGCTGGTCCGGCCGGGCGGCGCTCTGGTCGTCGAGGACGCGCATGAGATCGGCGGCAACGCCACGGCCGAGCAGGGGCTGTTCCATCTGTGGAACCTCGCCGGCGCGCGGCAGGCGCTGCTGCTGATCACCGCGCGCACGGCGCCGCGCGACTGGGGCGTGGCGCTGCCCGACCTGCGCTCGCGGCTGGAAACCGCGGCGCAGGCGGTGCTCGGCCCGCCCGACGACGCGCTGCTGCCGGCGGTGCTGGTCAAGCTGTTCGCGGACCGCCAGATCCAGGTCGCGCCCGAAGTGGTGGACTGGCTGGCGCTGCGCATGGAGCGCGACCTGGGCCTGGCCCGCCGCCTGGTTGCCGCCATCGACCGCGAATCGCTGGCCGACCGCCGCGCCATCACCCGGCGCCTGGCCGCCGAGCTTCTGGACAAGCTCACCCCTGCCGACGCATGATCCGCCGGCATTTCCCTAGCCCGCAGTGACATGACCCAAGCCGATTTCCTGAAATCCCCATTTCCCGCCCCGCGCGCGCTGCCCGACGGCACGCCCGAGGGGTCGGCGCGCTTCTTCAACCGCGAGATCAGCTGGCTCGCCTTCAACTGGCGGGTGCTGGACGAGGCGCGCAACCCGCGCGTGCCGCTGCTGGAGCGGCTGCGCTTCCTGTCGATCTCGGCCACCAATCTGGACGAGTTCTACACCGTCCGCGTCGCCGGCCTGCGCGAACTGGTGCGCGAGGGCAACACCACCCTTTCCGATGACGGGCTGACCGCGGCCGAGCAACTGGCGCTGGTCAATGCCGATGCGCGCCGGCTGATGGGCGCGCAGCAGGCGGTCTGGAACGGGTTGCGCCGCGAGATGGAGCAAGCCGACATCGCCATCCTGTCGCGCGGCCGCGTGACCCGCGCCGAGGAGGAATTCCTGCGCCGGCATTTCATGGATCAGGTGTTCCCGGTGCTGTCGCCGCTGGCCATCGACCCGGCGCACCCCTTTCCCTTCATCCCGAACGCGGGCTTTTCGCTGGCGCTGGAGCTGGCGCGGGAAAGCGACGGCCAGCAGATGCAGGCGCTGCTGCCGATCCCGCAGCAGATCGCCCGTTTCATCCCGCTGCCGGGCGGCAAGCGGTTCCTGCGGCTGGAAGACCTGCTGCTCATGCATCTGCCCAGCCTGTTCCCCGGCTATCGCGACATCGGCCATTGCGCCTTCCGCGTGCTGCGCGACAGCGATCTTGAGGTCGAGGAAGAGGCCGAGGACCTGGTGCGCGAATTCGAGACCGCGCTGAAGCGCCGCCGCCGCGGCAGCGTCATCCGGCTGAAGATCACCGCCGGCGCCCCCGACCGGCTGCGCCGGCTGATCATGGAGGAACTGGACGTCGATCCCGAGGAGGTGGTCGAGGTCGAGGGCCTGTTGGGCATGGCCGACCTGCGCGAACTGGTGCTGGACAGCCGCCGCGACCTGCAATGGCCCAGCTTCACCCCGCGGGTGCCGGAACGGGTGCAGGACCATGACGGCGACATGTTCGCGGCCATCCGGCAAAAGGACATGCTGCTGCATCACCCCTACGAGACCTTCGACATGGTGGTGCGCTTCCTGGCGCAGGCCGCGCGCGATCCGGACGTGCTGGCGATCAAGCAGACGCTCTACCGCACCTCGCGCGACAGTCCGATCGTCGACGCGCTTTGCGAGGCGGCCGAATCGGGCAAGTCGGTGACGGCGCTGGTCGAGCTGAAGGCGCGCTTCGACGAGGCCGCCAACATCCGCCAGTCGCGGCGGCTGGAACGCTCGGGCGCGCATGTCGTCTATGGCTTCATGCAATACAAGACCCATGCCAAGATCAGCGCCGTGGTGCGGCGCGAGGGCGACCAGCTGGTGACCTATACCCATTTCGGCACCGGCAACTATCATCCGATCACCGCGCGCATCTATACCGACCTGTCGCTGTTCACCTGCGATCCGGCGCTGGGGCGCGACGCCTCCAAGGTGTTCAACTTCCTGTCCGGCTATGTGCAGCCGGACGGGCTGGAGAACATGGCGATCTCGCCCATCGATCTCAAGGAGACCCTGCTGGAGCTGATCGCCCGCGAGGCCGAGTTCGCCCGCCGCGGCCGGCAGGCCGAGATCTGGGCCAAGATGAACAGCCTGATCGAAAAGGACGTGATCGAGGCGCTTTATGCCGCCAGCCAGGCGGGCGTCCGGATCAACCTGGTGATCCGCGGCATCTGCGGGCTGCGGCCCGGCATCGCCGGCCTGTCGGAAAACATCCGGGTGAAATCCATCGTCGGACGCTTTCTGGAACATTCGCGGATCGTCTGCTTCGGCAACGGCTTCGGCCTGCCCTCCAAGCGCGCCCGGGTCTTCATCAGCTCGGCCGACTGGATGGGCCGCAACCTGAACCGCCGGGTCGAGACGCTGATCGAATGCTTCAACGAGACGGTGAAGGCGCAGATCACCAGCCAGGTCATGGCCGCGAACATGGCGGACGAGGCGCAAAGCTGGCTTCTGCAACCCGACGGACGCTATCTGCGCTATCTGCCGGCCGGGCGGGACGACCTGTTCTGCTGTCACAGGTTCTTCATGGAAAACCCCTCATTGTCGGGACGCGGCAGCGCGGGTGCCCGTGACGTTCCGGCTTTGATGCACTCGACGGATTGACGCGAAGGGGGCAATTGCCCCATCCAAGGCGCGCGCCCGGCGCGGTAACGGAATCGAGAGGAACCCGATGAACGGCATCTTGACCGCAAGCGGAGAAACCATCGAACCCTTCGGGCGCTCGCTGTTCGAGCGGGCCTCGGAACGGGCGCTGAGCCGGGTGGGCGTGGTCGATGTCGGCTCGAACTCGATCCGCATGGTGGTGTTCGACGGCGCGGCGCGCTCGCCTGCCTATTTCTACAACGAAAAGGTCATGGCCGGGCTGGGGCAGGGGCTGGCCAGCACCGGCCGGCTGAATCCCGAGGGCGTGCGCCGCGGCATGGCGGCCCTGCGCCGCTTTGCCGTGCTGGCCGACAGCATGGGCATCAAGCCGCTGACCTGCGTCGCCACCGCCGCCGTCCGCGAGGCCGAGGACGGCCCCGCCTTCCGCAAGGCGGTCGAGAAGGAGACGGGGCTGAAGCTGCTGGTCATCGACGGCGAGGAAGAGGCGCGGCTGTCGGCCCAGGGCGTGCTGCTGGGCTGGCCGGATGCCAGGGGCCTGGTCTGCGACATCGGCGGCAACTCGATGGAGCTGGCCGAGGTGGCGAACGGCAAGGTCGGCCGCCGCATCTCGACGCCGCTGGGCCCGTTCCGGCTGCAGCAGGTCAAGGGCGGCGCCTCGGGCCTGCGCGACCATATCCGCGACACCATCGAAAAGGCCGCCGCCCGGCTGGGCCGGGGGCACGACCAGATCTATCTGGTTGGCGGCTCGTGGCGCGCCATCGCCCGGCTGGACATGGAGCGGGCGAAATATCCGATGACGGTGCTGCACGAATATCGCATGTCGCCCGATGCCGTCGCCGAAACGGTGAAGTGGATCGCCGGCAAATCCGTATCCGAGATGCGGGCGATGACCGGCATCTCGCAAAGCCGGATGGAGCTGGTGCCGCTGGCCAGCCAGGTGCTGCGCCAGCTGGTGCAGAGCATGCAGCCGAAATCGCTGGCCGTTTCGTCCTATGGCATCCGCGAGGGGCTGCTCTACGAGCAGATGCCGGCCGGGCTGCGCTCGCGCGATCCGCTGATCGAGGCGGCGCGCTTCGCCGAGCGGCAGATGGCGCGGATGCCGGGCTTCGGCAAGCGGCTCTATCAGTTCCTCGAGCCGCTGTTCGGCGACCTGCCGGCCGAGCGCGACCGGCTGGTCAAGGCCGCCTGCCTGCTGCACGACACCACCTGGCGCACGCATCCCGATTATCGCGCCGATGCCTGTTTCGACAATGTGACGCGGGCCAACATGGCGGCGCTGTCGCATCCCGAGCGGGTGTTCCTGGGCCTGTCGCTGCTGCATCGCTACAAGAACAGCCGCGCCAACTCGCCCATGGCGCCGCTTTTCGCGCTGCTCTCGGAGAAGGAGATCCGCGAGGCCGAGGTTCTGGGCAAGGCGATGCGCTTCGGCGCCATGTTCTCGGTCAAGGACCCGGCCGAGGCGGGGACGCTGAAGCTGCAGCCCAGGAAGAAGCAGCTGGAGCTGAAGCTGACCCGGACCGGCCGGGCGCTGCTGGGCGAGGTGGCCGAGGCGCGGTTCCGCGCGCTGGCCGAGGCGCTGGGAGTCGCGCCGGTGGTGACGCAGGGCTGACCGGCCGGCCTCTCGCGGTCGCCATCCTGTCCGAACCGACAACTTCCCCGCACCGGCCGCTCGTGGCATTCCTGCGCTCACGGGGGCGACGATCCCGGTGTTGTTGCCGAGTGTCTGGTTTCGGATCGACAGCCCCCGACGACTTCCGGCCGGCGAGGGCGGTGACGAGGGCGGGGCGTTCAGGCGCCCCAGGTCCTTTCCAGCACCGAAAGCCAGTTCCTCCAGGCGATCTTTTCGACCAGGTCGCGGCCGTAGCCATGCGCCTGCATCGCCTGCAGAAGCTTCGGCAGCGCCGAGGCGTCGGCCAGGTCCTCGGGCATGTCGGCGCCGTCGAAATCCGAGCCGAGCGCGACGCCGTCCTCGCCCAGCAAGGACAGGAGATGGTCCAGATGGCGCAGCATGATCCCGAACCCCTGCATCGGCTCGCGCCGCCCCTCGGGATGCAGGAAGCCGACGGCGAAATTCAGCCCGACCAGCCCGCCCGATTCGGCGATCATCCGCAGCTGGCGGTCGGTCAGGTTGCGCGAGCTGGGCGCGACGGCATGGGCGCAGCTGTGGCTGGCGACCAGCGGCGCATCCGAAAGCCGCGCCACGTCGTCGACGCCCTTTTCGTTCAGATGCGACAGGTCCAGCATGATGCGCAGCCGGTTGCATTCGCGCACCAGATCCTTGCCCGCCTCGGTCAGCCCCGGCCCGGTATCGGGCGAGGCGGGGAAGGCGAAGGGCACGCCATGGCCGTAGCGCGTCGGCCGCGACCAGACCGGCCCCAGCGAACGCAGGCCCATCGCGTGCCAGACATGCAGCGCGTCCAGGTCGGGGATCGGCTCGGCCCCCTCGATATGCAGGATCGCGGCGATGCGGCCGGCCTCGATGCTGGCGCGCAGTTCTGCGGCCGTGCGGCAGATGTCCAGCGTGCCGCTCCGCGCCATCGCCATCAGCTGCCCGGCCTGGGCGATGGCATGGGGCAGGGCCTCGGCGGCCGGCACCTCGGGCGGCAGGTCCAGGGCGAAGGGCGGGTTCTTCTTCAGCATTGCCGCCACCGCGTCGTCGGGCCCGGCGGGCGAGGGCGTCCAGATGGCGAAGAAGCCGCCGGCGAAGCCGCCCGCCTTCGTTCGTGGCAGGTCCAGGTGGCCGGCTCCGTCACCCTGAAGCCAGAGCCGGTCGCGGCCGGGCCCCGCAGCCACCATGCGCTGCAGGAAATCGTTGTGACCGTCGAAGACCGGAATCATGGCATCTCCTTCTTGCTGGGGCGCCGCCACCATGGCGCGAACGGAAAACCGCTGCAACCTGCCGCGCTTCGCCGTAAGCTGGGGCCACAGCCAGGCAAGCAGGAGCCCAAAGCCATGACCCGCATCGACAAGGAATTCTCCGGCCAGACCGTGATCTGCACCTTCGAGGTGACGCCCGGAACCGCGCATGACGTGCTGGACGCGCTGAACGATGCCTATGACCAGGTGATCCGCCATCAGCCCGGCTACGTCTCGGGCGCGGTGCATCTGAACGACGCCCAGACCCGCATCTGCACCTATTCGCAGTGGCGCGACCGGCGCGACTATCAGGCCATGCTGCGCCACCCCGAGATGCGCAGCCGCAACCGCGCCATTCACGGCATGTGCCGCCATTTCGAGCCGGTGATGTACGAGGTGGTCGATACCTGGCAGGTACATGGCCACGGCTGATGCTGCGGCTGCGAAAAAGCCGTGCATTGCGCCGGCTTACCCCCTAGTCTGGCGGAAATCAGTCGGGCGGAAGCCGGAACGGAGGGGCTCATGGCGGGACGCATCATTACCATTGCCCAGCAGAAGGGCGGCTCGGGCAAGACCACCATCGCGGTCAACCTGGCGGTGGCGCTGCGCGGGCGCGGCCATTCCGTCGCCCTGCTGGACACCGATCCGCAGGGCAGCATGGGGCGCTGGTTCCTGGAGCGGCTGGAGCGGCTTGGCGAAGACGAGGCGTTGGAATTCACCACCTCCTCGGCTTGGGGCGCCAGCTACGAATCCGACAAGCTGAAGAAACGCTTCGATTTCGTCATCATCGATACGCCGCCCAAGATCGACAGCGACCTGCGCCCGGCGCTGCGCGTGGCCGATCTGGTGCTGGTGCCGGTGGCGACCAGCCATGTCGACCTGTGGGCGACCGAGGGCGTGCTGGACCTGGCCCGGCGCGAGAAATGCGACACGCTGATCGTGCTGAACCGGACCCGCTCGCATGCCCGGCTGACCGGCGAGGTGGCCGAGGGGGCCGCCGCTCTGGGGGCCGATGTGGCGGCGGCGCAGCTCGCCAACCGCGTCGCCTATGCCGAGGCGCTGGGGCAGGGGCTGGGTGCGGGCGAGCGGGCGCGCAACGCCACCGCCCGGGCCGAGATCGATGCGCTGGCCGAAGAGGTGCTGGCGAGCCTGGGCTGAGCCTGGGCCGCCATCCGCGGAAATCCGCCGGCCGGGGCGGGGGCGGGAAACCATAGGCTGCGCTTGGGCGTTGGCGGGGCAGCAAGTCCAGACTCTCATGAGGTCAAGATGAAACTCCCGCTTTCCCTTGCCGTTCTGGCAGCTCCGCTCGCTTTGGCCGCCTGCACCCCGGAAGCCCCGCCGCCCGAGCCGCCGCTGGCCTCGGCCGACCCCTGCGGCGCGGCGCGCTACAGCCACCTGATCGGCCAGACCTCGCCCACCATCACCGTGCCCGAAGGGCAGATGTATCGCATCGCCCGCGAGGATCAGCCGATGACCATGGAGATGATCCAGGATCGCCTGACCTTCATCGTGGACAACCGCGGCAAGCTGCTTTCGGTCAGCTGCAGCTGACCGGCCCTGCGCCGCCGGACCAGCTTCCGGTGCCTTGACCGGCGGAAGCGGGGTTCGGGAAAGGCCCGCCCCGACGCGGCCGCGGATCAGCTGCGGCGGCGCGACCGCTTGTTGCCGCCGCGCTGGCCGGCCCGCCCGGCGGTCGAGCGTCCCGAGGATTTGACCGCCGCCGCGGCCGCCTCCTCGATGGCGGATTGCCGGGCCAGCGGGTCGTCGGCCACGGCCAGCTCCACCGCCTCCAGCCGCTTGACCTCGTCGCGCAGCCGCGCGGCCTCCTCGAATTCCAGGTTCTCGGCCGCCTTGCGCATCTGCGCCCGCAGCGCGTCCAGATGCGCCGCCAGATTGGCGCCGACCAGCGGCTTATCGACCCGCGTCGTGATGCGCGCCTGATCGGTATCGCCCTGCCACAGCCCGGCCAGCACGTCCTCGACATTCTTGCGCACGGTCTGCGGCGTGATCCCATGCGCCTCGTTATAGGCGATCTGCTTCTGGCGCCGGCGCTCGGTCTCGGCCATGGCGCGTTCCATGCTGCCGGTGATGCGGTCGGCATACATGATGACGCGGCCGTCGGCGTTGCGCGCCGCCCGGCCGATGGTCTGGATCAGCGAGGTTTCCGAGCGCAGGAACCCCTCCTTGTCGGCATCGAGGATCGCCACCAGCCCGCATTCGGGAATATCCAGCCCCTCGCGCAACAAGTTGATGCCGACCAGCACGTCGAAGGCCCCCAGCCGCAGGTCGCGCAGGATCTCGATGCGCTCGATCGTGTCGATGTCGCTGTGCATGTAGCGCACGCGAATGCCCTGTTCGTGCAGGTATTCGGTCAGGTCTTCGGCCATGCGCTTGGTCAGCGTGGTGACCAGCGTGCGATAGCCTTGCGCCGCGACCTTGCGCACCTCGTCCAGCAGATCGTCCACCTGCATCTCGACCGGGCGGATCTCGACCTGCGGATCCAGAAGGCCGGTGGGGCGGATGACCTGCTCGGTGAAGACGCCGCCGGTCTGGTCCAGCTCCCATTGCGCGGGCGTGGCGCTGACAAAGACGGATTGCGGCCGCATCGCGTCCCATTCCTCGAATTTCAGCGGCCGGTTGTCCATGCAGCTGGGCAGGCGGAAGCCATGCTCGGCCAGGGTAAACTTGCGCCGGAAGTCGCCGCGATACATGCCGCCGATCTGCGGCACCGAGACATGCGATTCGTCCGCGAAGACGATGGCGTTGTCGGGGATGAACTCGAACAGCGTCGGCGGCGGCTCGCCCGGCGCGCGGCCGGTCAGATAGCGGGAATAGTTTTCGATCCCGTTGCAAACGCCTGTCGCTTCAAGCATTTCCAGGTCGAAATTCGTGCGCTGCTCCAGCCGCTGGGCTTCCAGCAGCTTGCCCTCGTCAGTCAGCTGTTTCAGCCGTGCCTGAAGTTCGGCGCGTATCCCTTTGATTGCCTGCTGCAATGTCGGGCGCGGGGTGACATAGTGGCTGTTGGCATAGATGCGGATCTGCTGGAAGCTGTCGGTCTTGGCGCCGGTCAGCGGATCGAATTCGGTAATCGATTCAAGCTCGTTTCCGAAAAAGTCGAAGCGCCAGGCCCGGTCTTCCAGGTGGGCCGGCCAGACCTCGATCACATCGCCGCGCACCCGGAAGCCGCCGCGCTGGAAGGCGGCGTCGAGGCGGCGGTATTGCTGCGCCACCAGTTCGGCCAGGAATTCGCGCTGATCGTAGAGCTGGCCGACCACCATGTCCTGGGTCATCGCCGAATAGGTCTCGACCGAGCCGATGCCGTAGATGCAGCTGACCGAGGCGACGATGATCACGTCGTCACGTTCCAGCAGCGCCCGGGTGGCCGAATGGCGCATCCGGTCGATGGCCTCGTTGATCTGCGATTCCTTCTCGATATAGGTGTCGGAGCGCGGCACATAGGCTTCGGGCTGGTAATAGTCATAGTAGCTGACGAAATATTCCACGGCGTTGTCGGGAAAGAAGCCCTTGAATTCGCCGTATAATTGCGCGGCCAGGGTTTTGTTCGGGGCCAGGATGATGGCGGGGCGCTGGGTTTCTTCGATCACCTTGGCCATGGTGAAGGTCTTGCCGGTGCCGGTGGCGCCCAGCAGCACCTGATCGCGCTCGCCCGCCATCACGCCCTGCGCCAGCTCGGCGATGGCGGTGGGCTGGTCGCCGGCGGGCTGGAATTCGGAACGCATGACGAAGCGCCTGCCGCCCTCGAGCTTGGGCCGGGTCACCTCGGGAAAGCGCGCGATGGGGGCGTTGGTGTTGTTGTGACCCATGGTTTCACCTTTGTTCCTGCCCGGGTGAATCTGGCGCATTCGCGCCGCGATGCAACCCCGGGACGCGAATATTGCGCAGTTTCGCCGCGCCAGGCCGGCCGGCATGGTTGGAATCGCGTGACGAGCATCTTGATCGCCCGCGCCGCATCGGGGATAAGGCGACAAGCAAGAACAGAGGGTTCCCGCCATGCGTGTCCGCATCTACAAGCCCGCCCGCAACGCCATGCAATCCGGCACGGCCCGCAGCAAGAACTGGGTTCTGGACTTTCCGCCAGCCGATCCGCGCGCCATCGATCCGCTGATGGGCTGGACCAGCAGCGACGACACCCAGAGCCAGGTTCGCCTGCGCTTCGAAACCCGCAAGCAGGCCGAGGACTATGCCCGCGAGCATGGCCTGGACTACGAGGTGATCGAGCCGCATACCCGCGCCCCGAACATCCGGCCCCGCGGCTATGGCGAGAATTTCGCCAGCGACCGCCGCGCGCCCTGGACGCATTGAGCGCGCCTCGGGATTCGGGTATTTGCAAAACAGAGAAGGCCGGGGCGTCGCGCCCCGGCTTCCTCGTTCCCTGAAGGCTCGAATCCCTGACGCGGCCACGGCCGGCTTGGCTGCGGCTTGATCCGCAGCCGTCTTCAGACGGTGTCGAGATAAAGCTCGACCGTCTCCTCGTCCGAAAGCTCGGCCATGTAGCGCAGTTCCTGCCGCTTGGTCATGACGAAATTCTCGATCAGATGCGCCGGAAAGACGCGCTTGATCTCGGGCGAGGCGGCGAAGGCGTCGATGGCCTCGCCCCAGCTGCCGGGAAGCTGTTCCAGTCCCAGCTCATAGGCATTGCCCTTGATCGGCGGCGGCGGCTCGGCCTTGTCCTCGATGCCGTTCAGCGCCGCGCCCAGCACCGCCGCGACGGTCAGATAGGGATTCACGTCGCCGCCGGCCACGCGATGCTCGATCCGCCGCGCCTTGGGGCCCGAGGAGGGGATGCGGATGGCCGAGGTGCGGTTCTCATAGGCCCAGCCGATGCCGGTCGGCGCATGGGCGTTGGGCACCAGCCGGTCATAGCTGTTCTCGTGCGGGGCGAACAGCAGGGTCGAGCCGGGCATGGCCGCCAGGCAGCCGGCGACGGCATGGCGCAGCACCTCCGAGCCCTCGTCGCCGCCATTGTCGAAGATGTTGCGGCCCTGCCGGTCCAGCACCGAGAAATGCATGTGCATGCCCGAACCGTTCCATTCCTCGTAGGGCTTGGCCATGAAGGAGCCGGCAAAGCCGTATTGCCGCGCCAGCCCCTTGACCAGCAGCTTGAACAGCCAGGCGTCGTCGGCGGCTTTCAGCGGGTCGGGCTGGTGCATCAGGTTGATCTCGAACTGGCCCGGAGCGGCTTCCGAGATCGCGGTGTCGGCGGGAATGTCCATCGCCTCGCAGGCGTCATAGAGCGCGGTGAAGAAGCGGTCGAAGGCGTCGAGGGCCCGCAGGCTCAGCGTCTCGGCCCCGGTGCGGCGCTTGCCCGAGCGCGGGCTGGGCGGCACGCGCAGCTGGCCGCCGGAATCGTCGATCAGGAAGAATTCCAGCTCGGTCGCCACCACCGGGGTCAGGCCGGCGGCCTTGTAGCGATCCACGACGCGGGCCAGCGCCTGACGCGGGTCGCCCTCATAGGGGCGGCCGTCCAGGTGGAACATCCAGATCGGCAGAAGGCCGGTCGGCGCCTCCAGCCAGGGCATGGGCATGAAGCCGCGCTCGGTCGGCAGCAGCAAGCCGTCGGGGTCGCCGGCCTGGAAGACCAGCGGGCTGTCCTCGATATCCTCGCCCCAGATGTCCATGTTCAGCACCGAGAACGGAAATTTCGTGCCCTCGGTCAGAACCTTGTCGGCGAAACGTGCCGGAACCCGCTTGCCGCGCGCCACACCGTTGAGGTCGGCGGCCGCGATGCGGATGGTCTTGACGTCGGGATGCTCGCGCAGCCAGTCCATGGATCACCTGATGAGATTGGGCCTGTAACGGATCTTCTTCGCCGCGCCGGGAAGATGGCGGTTCAGCCTGCGGTTGGCGAGACCGAACAGCGCGATCAGGCCGATCGTCAGCAGGACGAAATAGGCCGCGACGATCGGATAGGCGATGAAGGGATTGAAGGTCTTGTCAGCGAAATAGCTGGCGTAATAAAGCGCGTCGCCCCGCTGCTGAAAGGCCGGAAAACCCGAAAAGAACACCAGCGTCGTGGCATGGAACAGGAAGATCGCCTCGTTGGTATAGGCGGGCCAGGCCAGACGCATCGCGGTCGGCCAGACCACGCGGCGATAGCGGGTCCAGCCGGTCATGCCATAGGCGTCGGCGGCCTCCAGCTCGCCCTTGGGCAGGTTGCGCAGCGCTCCGTAGAAGATCTCGGCCGAATAGGCGGCGGTGTTCAGCACCAGCACAAGCAGCGCCCCGGCCCAGGCGCGCGTCATCCAGCTGGTCTGCACGGTGATGCCGAAGACGTCGATGCCGGCGCGCGGCAGCTGCACCAGCAGCTCATAGGCCAGGAAGAACTGGATGAAGAGCGGGCTGCCGCGGAACAGGAAGATGAACCACTCGGCCGGCTTGCGGACCCAGCGATTGCCGCTGGCCTTGGCCACGGCCAGCAGATTGGCGAGGAAGAAGCCGAAAAACAGCGCCAGCGCCGCGAAATAGATGTTCCAGATCAGCCCCGAGCCGATCAGCGTGACCTGCTCGCAAAGCGTGAACCCGCTGCGCGGCAAGAGCCTTTCGCCGATGCCGATGGCGCGCAGCCCGTAATCCTGGATGGTCTGCAGGCACTGGCTCATGTCGCGGCCTTTCGCATCGCCTCGCCGGCGGCGGTGGCCTGGCCGGCCGAGAGCCGCGCCCGGATACGGTCGAAGATCCGTTCCGAGCCCCAGGTCATCAGCAGGTAGAACACCAGGATGGCGAGGAAATAGTAAAGCCGCCAGTCGGGATGCGGATAGGCATAGGCGCGGGTCTTGGCGCCGCCCAGCTCGCGCGCCCAGTAGACGATGTCCTCGACCCCCAGCACGAACAGCAGCGGCGTGGCCTTGATCAGGATCATCCACAGATTGGCGAGGCCGGGCAGGGCATAGGTCCACATCTGCGGGATCAGGATGCGCCGGTTCACCTGCCGCGGGCTCATGCCATAGGCCTCGGCGGTTTCCAGCTGGGCGCGGGGCACGGCGTTCATCGCACCATGCAGCACATTGGCGGCGAAGGCCCCGAAGACCACCGAAAAGGCGATCACCGCCAGGAAGATGCCATAGAGCTGATGCACCCATTCCGGCGAGGTCGAGAGTGGCAGCTTGGCCGCCGCGCAGACGATGAACTCGTTGCCCTGCCGCACCGGCACCGAAGGGTCGCAATAGACGCGCGAGCGCAGCCATTCCAGGCCCTGGTCCAGCGCGATGGGCACGAAAAGGAAGAAGATGATGTCGGGCACGCCGCGCACCATCGAGGTATAGATGCGCCCGAACCAGCGCAGCGGCGTCATGCGCGAGCGCGCGGCCAGCGCGCCGCCGAACCCGAAAAGCAGCGCCGCCGGCGCGGTGACGGCCAGGAGCAGCAGCACCGTGCCGAAGGACAGGTAGAACAGCATGTGATTGCCGGTCGTCAGATAGCATGACAACCAGGCAAGCCCTTGCAGGGCGGAAGGGTCGGTGCAGTAGGAAAACATCGTGCCGCCGGTTGGGCCGCCGCGGGATTGCCGCGGCGGCGTCAGGTCATTCGTAGGTCTGCGCGTCCTCGCCGAAATGCTTCTTGATCAGCTCGTTCAGGCTGCCGTCCTGCTTCATTGCACCGATCGCCGCGTTCAGCTTTTCGCGCAGCTCGTTGTCGGACTGGCGCACGCCGATGCCGATGCCCTCGTCCAGCCGGACCTGCTCGCCGACGAAGATCAGGTCCTCGCTGTCCTCGACGAAGGGGCGCATGACCTCGTGGTCGCCGAAGGCCGCGTCGGCCTCGCCATTGCGGACGGCGGCGAAGACCTGGTCGATATTCGGATATTCCAGCATCGTGGCCTGCGTATCGGCGATATGAGAGGCCTGGACCGTCCCGATCTGGACCGCGACGATGCCGGTTTCCAGATTGGCCCCCTCTTCAAGCGCGACATAGGACGAGGGCGCGGGGGGCAGATAGTTCTCGGTGAAGGCGATGGCCTGCTTGCGCTCTTCGTTGATGCTCATCGCCGCCATGATCGCGTCGTAATTCGACGAGACGAGGTTCGGGATGATCGAATCCCAGTCGTTCTTGACCCAGGTGCATTGCAGTTCGGCGCGCTGGCACAGCTCATTGCCCAGCTCGACCTCGAACCCGGCCACCTGACCCTGATCGTTGATGAAGTTGTAGGGAGGATAGGCGCCCTCGGTGGCGATGCGCACCGTCTGCGCCATGCCCATGCTCGTGGTCAGGGCCAGCGCCGCGGCTGCAAGCATGATCTTCTTCATTTCAACTCTCCTGTTGGTTTTTCATTCGGCCATGGACGCGCTCAGGAACTGGCGCAGCCGTTCGGAGCGCGGCGCGCCGAAAAGCTGCGCCGGCGGCCCCTCTTCCTCGATCCGGCCCTGATGCAGGAAGACGACGTGGTCGCTGACATCGGCCGCCAGCCGCATGTCATGGGTGACCAGCAGCATGGTGCGATGCTCGGCAGCCAGCGCCTTGATGACGCGCACCACCTCCTGCTGCAATTCCGGGTCCAGCGCGCTGGTCGGCTCGTCCAGAAGCAGCGCCTTGGGCTCCATGCAGAGCGCGCGGGCGATGGCGGCGCGCTGTTGCTGGCCGCCCGATAGCTGCGCGGGCCAGGCGTCGGCCTTGTCGCCGATGCCGACCTTGGCCAGCAATTCGCGCGCCCGCACCTCGACCTCGGCCGGGCTGCGCTTCAGCACATGGACCGGCGCCTCCATCACGTTCTGCAGGATGGTCATGTGCGACCACAGGTTGAACTGCTGGAACACCATGGACAGGTTGGTGCGCAGCCGCGTGACCTGGGCGCGGTCGGCGGGCACCCGCGCCAGCCCGGTGCCGCGCCAGCGCACAGCCTCGCCCTCGAACAGGATCTCGCCCTGCTGGCTGTCCTCGAGCAGGTTGCAGCAGCGCAAGAGCGTCGACTTGCCCGAGCCGGAAGAGCCGATCAGGCTGATGACATGGCCGCGCGGGGCGGTCAGGCTGACGCCCTTGATGACCTGCAGCGGGCCATAGGCCTTGTGCAGGTCCCGGATTTCTATCACCGGCACGCGGGCCGAAGCGGGGGCCGAAGCGGGGGCCGGATGGGCGGCGGGATCGGTGGCGGCCATGGTCGGTTCTGTCTGGCTCATGCGGATATGAGGCGATATTTGCCGGGCGATTGCAACGCTTTCCTCGCCGGCTTTCCTGTCGGGGCCGGGGGGACCCGGGGAGGGCCGGCGACGGGCGGATGGCGGGGATGCGGGCTCATTCCTCGGACAGGCCCAGCCCCACCAGCGCCCTTTGCCGGGCCAGCGCCGAATCGCGGTCGTTCACGCCCAGAAGCCCCGCGACCAGCCGCACGAGCGATTCCTCGTCGGCGTTGCGGTTTCCGTCGGCATAGGCGACCTCCCACATGGCGGCGATGATCTCCTGCCGGTCCAGCAGGTCCACCCGTTCCTTGATGATGCGGGTGAAACGCACGGTATCGGGGGCCTCGGCCTCGATCATCTCGGCCGCCGCGCGCCGTTCGGCCGCCTCGGCGGCGCCAAGGCCCCGGCGCCGGGCCAGCACCTGGTCGATGCGCTGCTGCTCGGCCTTGCCGTAGTGATCGTCGGCGCGGGCCAGGCGGACCAGCAGGGATGCGACGGCGACCTCGGCATCCTGCCCGTGCAGGTGCGAGGATTCGGGGGCGTCGATGAAAAGGCGGCTTAGAAGATTGCGGAACATGGCCGGATATTAAGGCATTTTCGCGCCGCAACAATATGGCGGGCGAAATTTGTCAGGCAGGTTCCCAGCCCTCGACGATGGCGAGGTCGGCGACCGAGCAGGGCTGCCGCAGCGCCAGCGCCGCCTGGTATTCCGGACTGTGATAGCAGGCGCGGGCGGTCTCCAGGTCGGCGAATTCGACCACCACGGTGCGGGGCCGCATCTGGCCCTCGACCACCTCCAGCGCGCCGCCGCGCACCAGGAAGCGCGCGCCGTATTTCTGGAAGGCCGCCGCATTGGCCTGGCGATAGGCCTCGTATGCGGCGGGGTCGTCGACCGTGACATGGCCGATCCAATAGGCTTTGGGCATGGCTGGCTCCTTGGGGCTGTTGCGCGCCGATCATGCCGCGCAAGGGCGCAGCCGCAAGCCCGATCCCGCCCTAGTAACGTTGCGGCACGTATAGCTCGGGCGGCAGCACCTCGCGCTCGTAATCCGGGTTGAAGACCCGGTCGGGCAGGGTGATCTCCTCATGCGGCACCGGCTCATAGGGGACCATGGTCAGCAGATGCGCCATGCAGTTCAGCCGCGCCCGCTTCTTGTCGTTGCCGGGCACGATATACCAAGGGGCCTCGGGGATGTTGGTGCGCTCGAACATCTCTTCCTTGGCCTTGGTGTAATCCTCCCAGCGGACGCGGGATTGCAGGTCCATCGGCGACAGCTTCCACTGCTTCAGCGGGTCGTGGATGCGCATCAGGAAGCGCATCTGCTGTTCCTCGTCGGTGATCGAGAACCAGTATTTCACCAGCCGGATGCCGGAACGCACCAGCATGCGCTCGAATTCCGGCACGTCGTCGAAGAATTGCTGCACCTGGTCCTCGGTCGCGAAGCCCATCACCCGCTCGACCCCGGCGCGGTTGTACCAGCTGCGGTCGAACAGCACGATCTCGCCCCCCGCCGGCAGGTGCGGCACGTAGCGCTGGAAATACCATTGTGTCTTTTCGCGGTCCGAGGGCGCGGGCAGCGCCACCACGCGGGCGACGCGCGGGTTCAGCCGCTGGGTGATGCGCTTGATCGCGCCGCCCTTGCCGGCGCTGTCGCGGCCCTCGAAGATGACCACGACCTTTTCCTTGTGATGCACCACCCAGTCCTGAAGCTTGATCATCTCGGCCTGAAGCCGCAGCAGCTCGCGGAAATAATCGGCGCGCGGCATCTGGTCGGGATGGGTCTGGCGATAGATGCGCGCGATCTCCTGCGACAGGACGGCGTCCTCCATCTCGATCTCGAAATCCTCGTCGAGCGTGTCCTGAAGCTCGGCTTCGAGCCAATCCTTGGGTGTCTGGTCCTGCATGGGGATCTCCTGCTGCGCTTGCCCGCGATCTAGCCTTGCAATGTGACAATCCGGTGTCATGGCCGCGCGGCCCGGCTAGAACAGCCCGGCGCAGTCGCGGATGATGCCGAAGGCGAAGCCGCCGCCGCTGGCATCCGCCACCGTGCCGCACCAGCGCCCGTCGCTGGAAAACAGGCTCTTGCTGCCCCTGGGCCGGTAGGCGACGCGCTTGCCGGTCACGGTGAACAGGTTCAGCGTGCCCGCGCCGTTCGGCGCGTAATAGCCCACCACCGTGCCGTCCGAGGTGAAGATCACCCGCTTCTCATTGGCCGGGTTGCGCGGCGAATTGGCATAGCTCGATCCGCTGTTGGCCGAGCTGGCCGCAGAATTCGCCGCCGCATGCGGCGAGTTCGATTGCCGCGCGGGCTGGTTCTGCGGCGCGCCGGGGCCAAGGTCGAAGGGCAGGCGCGTCTGGTCGAGCAGGAACAGCGGCGCATCCGCAAGCGCGGGGGCGCCGCAAAGCATCAGGATCGGCAGGGCAAGGCGCATGTCGGGACCGTTCGTCTGGGTCACGGCATTATGGCGCGGCGCGGCGGCTCAGACCAGCCGCTCGTTCTCCATCGCCGCGCGGACGAAGCCGGCGAACAGCGGCGCGGGCTCGAAGGGCTTCGACTTCAGCTCGGGATGCGACTGCACGCCGATGAACCAGGGATGGTCGCGGTATTCCACCACCTCGGGCAGCCGCCCGTCCGGCGACATGCCCGAGAAGCTGAGGCCCGCCGCCTCGAGCTGCTCGCGGTATTTCGCATCCACCTCGTAGCGGTGGCGGTGGCGGTCCTCGATCTCCAGCGCGCCGTCATAGACCTCCGAGATCTTCGAGCCCGGTTGCAGCACGGCGGTATAGGCGCCCAGCCGCATGGTGCCGCCCTTGTCGTCGGTCAGCTTGCGCTGCACGGTGTAATTGCCCTGCACCCATTCCTTGAGGTGATAGACGACCGGCGTGAAGCGGGTCTTTCCGGCCTCGTGGTCGAATTCCTCGGAGCCCGCGTCGGGCATGTCGGCGAGGTTCCGCGCCGCCTCGATCACCGCCATCTGCATGCCCAGGCAGATGCCGAGATAGGGCACCTTCTTCTCGCGCGCGTAGCGGGCCGCGGCGATCATTCCTTCGGTGCCGCGCTCGCCGAAGCCGCCGGGCACGATGATGCCGTGATAGCCGTCCAACAGATGCGCGCCCTCGCCCTCCAGCTTCTCGCTGTCCACCCAATCGGCCTTGACCCGGACGCGATTGGCCATGCCGCCATGGGTCAGCGCCTCGGCGATGGATTTGTAGGCATCTTCCAGCTGGGTATATTTGCCGACCACAGCGATGCGGACCTGGCCCTCGGCATTCTCCAGCCGGTCCATCACGTCTTCCCAGCGGCTCAGGTCGGGGCGCGGGGCGGGACTGATCTGGAAGGCGTCCAGCACCGCCTGGTCGAGGCCGGCGCGGTGATAGGCCAGCGGCGCCTCGTAGATCGACTTCAGGTCATAGGCCGGGATCACCGCATCGGGGCGGACGTTGCAGAACAGCGCGATCTTGGCGCGTTCCTTTTCCGGGATCGGCTGCTCGCTGCGGCAGACCAGCACGTCCGGGGCGATGCCGATCGAGCGCAGCTCCTTGACCGAATGCTGGGTCGGCTTGGTCTTCAGCTCGCCGCTGGCGGCCAGCCAGGGCAGCAGCGTCAGGTGCATGAAGATGCAGCGCCCGCGCGGGCGGTCCTGCGCGAATTGCCGGATCGCCTCGAAGAAGGGCAGGCCCTCGATGTCGCCGACCGTGCCGCCGATCTCGCAGAGCATGAAATCGACCTCGTCCTCGCCGATGGCGAGGAAGTCCTTGATCTCGTTGGTGACGTGCGGGATGACCTGGATGGTCTTGCCCAGATAGGCGCCGCGGCGCTCCTTCTCCAGCACGTTGGAATAGATGCGGCCGGAGGAGACCGAGTCGGTCTTGCGCGCCGAGACCCCGGTGAAGCGTTCGTAATGGCCCAGGTCCAGGTCTGTCTCGGCGCCGTCGTCGGTGACGAAGACCTCGCCATGCTCGAAGGGGCTCATCGTGCCGGGATCGACGTTCAGATAGGGGTCGAGCTTACGCAGCCGGACGGTGAAGCCGCGCGCCTGCAACAGCGCCCCCAGCGCCGCCGATGCCAGCCCCTTGCCGAGCGAAGAAACCACACCGCCGGTGATGAAGATGTAACGCGCCATCGAGGCCCCCGTGAGAAATCCAATAGAAGATCGCGGCCCGAATCTGGGCGGCATCACGGGACTCGAGTCATATCCGATTTGTCCCGTGGCCGCAACGGACCGCAAGTTGTTGTAAGGGGCGCCTGTCGCGCCCCCAAGTTGTGGTGTCAGTTATTGGCCGGGGCCGGCGCATCCGCTGGCGCGTCCGGGGTCGGCGTCTCGGCCGGAGCCTCTGCCGCCGGCGGCGTCACCGGGGCGGTCGCGGGCGCGCTGCCCTCGCCCTCGGCGGGCGCGGCGGGCGTCTGGGCCGGGGTCTCGGTCGCGGGCGTGGGCGGCGTCACCGGCTGGCCGGCGCCCGGAACCACGGGCTGGCCCGCGCCGGGCGGCGGGGCATAGTCGCCGATGCCGGGCAGGCTGGTCGCCGGCGCGGGCTGCGAGCCGCCGAGGTTCAGCTGGTCCACGATCGAGCCGCTGGAGGCGTTCTGCGCGGCGATCAGGGTCAGCGTCATCGAGGTGATGATGAAGCCGATGGCAAAGATCCAGGTCAGGCGCGACAGCGCGTTCGCTGCCTGGCGGCCGGTCATCACGCCGCTGCCTCCGCCGCTGCCCATGCCAAGGCCGCCACCTTCGGACCGCTGCAGCAGCACCACCCCGATCAGAAGCACGGCGAGGATCAGATGCACGGTAAGAACGACGTTTTCCACCACGGGGCCTTTCATTCAGCGACGCGCCTATCTAGTCACCAAGGCACGGATTGGCAAGCGGGGGCGGGCATGGGCGCGCTGATGATCCAGGGCACCGGGTCGAATGTAGGAAAATCCCTGCTGGTGGCGGGATTGTGCCGGGCGGCAAGGCGGCGCGGAATCGCCGTGGCGCCCTTCAAGCCGCAGAACATGTCGAACAATGCCGCCGTGACCCCGGACGGGGGCGAGATCGGCCGGGCGCAGGCCCTTCAGGCGCGGGCGGCGGGGCTGGCGCCCTCGGTCCACATGAACCCGGTGCTGCTGAAGCCCGAGACCGACCGGGCCGCGCAGGTGGTGGTGCAGGGCCGTGCCGTGACGCGGGCGGCGGCGGCGGATTACGGCGCGCTGAAGGCGCAGCTGATGGGCGCGGTGCTGGACAGTTTCGCCCGGCTGCGCGCCGCGCATGATCTGGTGCTGGTCGAGGGCGCGGGCAGCCCGGCCGAGGTCAACCTGCGTGCCCGCGACATCGCCAACATGGGTTTTGCCCGTGCCGCCGGCGTGCCGGTGGTGCTGGCCGGCGACATCGATCGCGGCGGCGTGATCGCGCAGGTCGTTGGCACGCAGGCCGTGATCGACCCGGAGGATGCCGCGATGATCCGCGGCTTCCTGATCAACCGCTTCCGCGGCGATCCGTCCCTCTTCGATGCCGGCCGCGCCTTCATCGCCGAGCGCACCGGCTGGCCGGACCTCGGCCTTGTGCCCTGGTTCCCCGATGCCGCGCTTCTGCCGGCCGAGGATGCGGTCGACCTGCGCCGCATCTCGGGCATGGGCGGGCTGCATATCGCCTGCCCGATGCTGTCGCGCATCGCCAATTTCGACGATCTCGACCCGCTCGCGGCCGAGCCGGGCGTGCGGCTGACCATGGTGCCGCCCGGTCGGGCCCTGCCGGGGGATGCCGATCTGGTGATCCTGCCGGGCACGAAATCGACGCGCGGCGACCTGGCCTTCCTGCGCGCGCAGGGCTGGGACATCGATCTTTTCGCGCATCTGCGGCGCGGCGGCCGGGTTTTGGGCATCTGCGGCGGCTATCAGATGCTGGGGCGCTGGGTCCACGACCCCGGCGGCCATGACGGCGACCCCGGCAGCACCCCCGGCCTGGGCCTGCTGGAGGTCGAGACCCGCATGGCGTCCGAGAAGCGGCTGACGCGGATCGCAGGCACGGCCTTCGGCCAGCCGGTCGAGGGCTACGAGATCCATATGGGCCGCACCGAGGGGCCTGATTGCGCCCGCCCCTTCGCCCATATCCCCGCGCCGGACGGCGCCACCAGCCCCGACGGCCGCGTCGCCGGCACCTATCTGCACGGGCTGTTTTCCGGCGATGCCTTCCGCGCCGCCTGGCTGGCCGGGTTCGGCGCCGCCTCGGCGCTGGATTACGGCGCCGGCGTCGAGGATGTTCTGGACCGGCTGGCCGTGCATCTGGAAGCGCATCTGGACATCGATGCGCTTTTCGCGCTGGCGCGCTAGAGGATCTCGGCCAGGATGCGCTCGGCCTCGACCTGACAGGGGGTCAGGCGGGCGCGGTCCTCGCCGGGGAAGAAGCGGGCGCGCAGCGCGGTCGGCATCGGCGCAGGCTCGGCGATGACCACGCGGGGACCGAGCGTCTCGTTCTCGGCCTGCCAGCTGCGGGCCAGCGCGATCTGCCCGGCCTTGGTGGCGCCGTAGCTGCCGAAGAACTTCTGCCCCGCCCGCCTGTCGTCGAAGAACAGCGCCGTGCCCATGCGGGCGCGCAGCAGCGGCTCGATCAGCCCGATCAGCCCGCGCGTGGCGACGAGGTTCAGATCGACCGATTTCTGGAAATCCTTGCCGTCGATATGCCCGGCCGGCGACAGCGGGGCGGCATGGATCGCGCAATGCGCCCAAAGGTCCAGCCCGCCCCAGCGGCCCATGACGGCCTGCACCATCTGCACCATGGCCTCGGGCTGGCCGACATCCATCGGCGCCAGCGTCGCCGCGCCGCCGGCCTTGCGGATGCGGTCGTCCAGTTCCTCCAGCGCGCCGGTGGTGCGGGCGACGGCCAGGATGTGCCAGCCCCGGCCGGCAAGGGTTTCGGCCAAAGCGGCGCCAAGGCCGCGCGAGGCGCCGGTGATCAGCGCGATTTTGTCATGCTCGGTCATGGCGCCGATTTCGCATCCGCGCAGCGGTCGCGCAAGCCCCGAAGCGCGGCCTTCGCGGCGGGTGCGTCATCGTGCCCGTCCCGGGCAGCAGGCTGATCCGGCGGGAAAATTCCCCGGCCGGCCTCGGCCCGCTGCAGATCCGCCAGCGCCGACTGGCACATGCCCAGATCGAGCCATTGGCAGCCCGAGCAGATCCGGCCGAGATCCCCGGGCCGCAACCGCGCGGTGGCGCGGGCCTGCGCCTCGGCCCAGGTCATGCGCTGGCCCGAACGGATGCCGAGCGCGGCGGCATGGCGCCTGTCGAGCCGGCCGATCCGGTCGTCCGCGGCGCAGCCCATGCCGCGCCGCGACGGGCAGGGACGGCAGATCGCATCGGCCATGACGGTGAAGACCACCGGCGTCTGCGGATCAGCCCGCAGCCGCCCCAGCACGATGGCGTTCATGTTCTCGGTGAATTCCGGCGAATAGCCGCTGCCCCGCCAGCCGATCGCGCAAAGCACGTGATGCGGGCGCAGCAGAACGGCCCCGGAACTGTTCCGGGGCCGGTCCTGATCCTGTTCCCGCTCGCTCAGCGGGCGTCCAGCGGCTTGTAGTCCCGCCGCGGCGAGCCGACGTAGAGCTGGCGCGGCCGGCCGATCTTGTTCTGCGGATCGGCGATCATCTCCTTCCACTGCGAGATCCAGCCGACGGTGCGCGACAGCGCAAAGATCGGCGTGAACATCGAGGTCGGGAAGCCCATGGCTTCCAGGATGATGCCCGAGTAGAAATCCACGTTCGGATAGAGCTTCTTCGAGACGAAATACTCGTCTTCCAGCGCGATCCGCTCCAGCTCCTTGGCGACCTGCAGCGTCGGGTTGTTCTGGACGCCCAGCAGGTCCAGCACCTCGTCGGCCGATTCCTTCATCACCTTGGCGCGCGGGTCGAAGTTCTTATAGACCCGATGGCCGAAGCCCATCAGCCGGAACGGATCGTTCTTGTCCTTGGCGCGGGCGATGAATTCCGGGATGCGCTCGACCGAGCCGATCTCGCGCAGCATCTCCAGGCAGGCCTGGTTGGCGCCGCCATGCGCCGGCCCCCAGAGGCAGGCGATGCCGGCGGCGATGCAGGCGAACGGGTTCGCGCCCGAGGAACCGGCCAGCCGCACGGTCGAGGTCGAGGCGTTCTGCTCGTGATCGGCGTGCAGCGTGAAGATGCGGTCCATGGCGCGAGACAGCGCCGGATCGACATGATAGGGCTCGGCCGGGACCGAGAAGCACATGTGCAGGAAGTTGCTGGCATAATCCAGCTCGTTCCGCGGATAGACGAAGGGCTGGCCCAGCGAATACTTGTAGGCCATGGCGGCGATGGTCGGCACCTTGGCGATCAGCCGGATCGAGGCGATCTCGCGCTGCACCGGGTCGTTGATGTCGATCGAGTCGTGATAGAAGGCCGACATGGCGCCGACGACGCCGACCATGGTCGCCATCGGGTGGCTGTCGCGGCGGAAGCCGCGGAAGAAGTTGTGCATCTGCTCATGCACCATGGTGTGGCGCGTGACGCGGGTCTCGAAATCCACCAGCTGGTCCTGGGTGGGCAGTTCGCCGTAGAGCAGCAGATAGCAGACTTCCAGGTAATGGGACTGGTCGGCCAGCTGCTCGATCGGGTAGCCGCGATACCACAGCTCGCCCTTGTCGCCGTCGATATAAGTGATCGTCGAATCGCAGGATGCGGTCGAGGTGAAGCCGGGGTCGTAGGTGAAGACGTCCGCCTCGCTGTAGAGCTTGCGGATGTCGAGGACATCCGGTCCCGCAGTCGGGGACAGGACCGCGAGTTCGTAGTCCTTGCCCGCGAGATGCAGTCTTGCGGCTTTCTGTTCTGCCATTCCCAGTTCCTTTCACCTGTCTCCGGCCCTCGGGCCGGGTGATGGGCGCGGGTCTCAGCCCGCCTGATCCTGCAGCCGGGCCAGCGTTTCATCGCGGCCAAGCGCCAACATCATATCGAACACGCTGGGGGTCGAACTGCGCCCCGCGAGGGCCGCACGAAGCGGCGCCGCCACCTTGCCCAGCCCCAGCCCGTGCGACTCGCCAATCCGCTTGGCCGCCGCCTCGAGTTCGTCGCGCTCCCAGCTAGCATTCTGCACCGCGGCAGTCAATTCGTTCAGTATACGACGGGATACAATATCCAGCGCGGCTGCCGCCTTCTCCTCGACCTGGACCGGGCGGCCGATCAGCGCGAAATGCGCCTGATCCAGCAGCGCGGGCAGGGTTTTCGCCTTGGCCTTCAGCGCCCCAAGCGCCGGGCGCAGCCAGGAGATCTGCCGGTCGTTCAGCGGTTCGGCGCCGGTTGCGACGCGGAAGGCGGCGATTTCGTCCAGCAGCTCGGCATCGCTCATCCGCGCGATATGCCAGCCGCTGACATGTTCCAGCTTCTTGAAGTCCAGCCGGGCGGGGGCCTTCCCGATGCCGTCGAGGTCGAACCAGGCCCGGGCCTGTGCGTCGTCGAAGAGCTCGTCGTCGCCATGGCTCCAGCCCAGCCGCGCGAGATAGTTGCGCATGGCCGCCGCCGGATAGCCCATCGCCGCATATTCGTGCAGGCCCACGGCGCCGTGGCGCTTGGACAGCTTCTTGCCGTCGGTGCCGTGGATCAGCGGGATATGGGCAAAGACCGGGATCTCCCAGCCCATCGCCTGATAGATCTGGGTCTGCCGCGCGGCATTGGTCAGGTGGTCGTCGCCGCGGATCACATGGGTCACGCCCATGTCGTGATCGTCCACCACCACCGCCAGCATGTAGGTCGGCGTCCCGTCCGAGCGCAGCAGCACCATGTCGTCGAGCTGCGCATTGCCGAAGGTCACGTCGCCCTGCACCGCGTCATGCACCACCGTCTCGCCATCGCGCGGCGCCTTCAGCCGGATCGCATAGGGCGCATCGGGAAGGCTTGCCGGATCGGCGTCGCGCCAGGGCGACAGGAACAGGGTCGAGCGGCCCTCGGCCTTGGCCCGTTCGCGAAACGCCTCGATCTCCTCGGCGGTCGAGAAGCATTTGTAGGCCGTGCCGTTCTCCAGCATGGCCCGGGCGACCTCGGCGTGGCGCTCGCGCCCGGCGAACTGGCTGACCGGCTCGCCGTCCCAGTCGAGGCCGAGCCAGCGCAGGCCCTGCAGAATCGCCTCGGTCGCCTCGGGGGTCGAGCGGGCGCGGTCGGTATCCTCGATGCGCAGCAGGAACTTTCCGTCCCGGCCGCGGGCATAAAGCCAGTTGAACAGCGCCGTCCGCGCCCCGCCGATATGCAGGTAGCCGGTGGGCGAGGGGGCGAAACGGGTCACGACGGGGCGGGAATCAGTCATCGGGGGTCCGGTCAGTCCAGAAAACAGGGGCATTGGCTGTGCCGTTAACCGTTTCGAAAGGGACGGCATGCCAATCTTGGCGCCAGAGATACGCAAGTGGCACGACAAGGACAAGTTTCGGTGACGGAATCGATGAACGCCTCGCTGATACGGCGGCCGGCATCGCCTGCTCGCGGCGGGCGGCGGGCGGCGGCGGCGCGCCGGCCTTCGGTCACCATCCGGGCCGGGCTTCTGCCCTGGATGCCCGTCTGGCTTTCGCTGGGCATCGGCGGCTGGTTCCTGCTGCCGGACGAGCCCGGCGCCGGATTCTATTCGGCGCTGGTGCTGGTCGGCGGGCTGTGCCTGCTGCTGCCGGCCTTGGCGATGCGGCTGGCCGATGCCGGACGGCTCGGCTGGATCTGGACCGACCGGCTGCGGCTTGCGGCCCTGGCGCTGCTGGTGGTCGCCGTCGGGGCCGGGCTTGCCGGGCTGCGGGCGCATATGGTCGCCGCCCCGGTGCTGGAATTCCGCTATTACGGCCCGGTCGAGGGGCGGGTGATCGGCATCGACCGCTCGGCGCGCGACCGGATGCGCCTGCTGCTCGATCAGGTGCAGCTGCAGCGGGTGCCGCCCGGGCGGACGCCGGCGCGGGTGCGGATCTCGCTGCTTGAGCCGGGGGACCTGCCGGTTCCCGGCCAGCGCGTGATGCTGACCGCGCATCTCGGGCCGCCCTCCGGCCCATCCGAGCCGGGCGGGTTCGATTTCCGTCGCCTGGCCTGGTTCGCGCGGCTGGGGGCGGTGGGCTATGCCCGCACGCCGGTCCTGACCGTCGAGCGGCCCGCCGAGGGTGGCACCCTGGCGCTGCATCGCATCCGCATGTCGCTTTCCGAGGCCATGCGCGAGCGGATCGGCGGCCAGGCCGGCGCGGTCGCGGCGGCGCTGATGACCGGCGACCGCTCGGGCATCGCCGAGCGGACCAACCAGATCATGCGCGATTCGAATCTTTATCACATCGTGTCGATCTCGGGCCTGCACATGAGCATGCTGGCCGGATTCGTCTATGCCGCGCTGCGGCTCTCGGGCGTGGCGATGCAGGGGGTCGGCGGCCCCCGCGCCCTGCCGGCGCACAAGCTCGCAGCGGCGGGGGCGCTTGGCGCCTCGGCGCTCTATCTCTGGCTTTCGGGCGGCGGGGTGGCGACCGAGCGGTCCTTCATCATGGTGGCGGTGATGCTGCTGGCGATCATCGCCGACCGCCGCGCGGTGTCGCTGCGCACCGTCGCCGTCGCCGCAGGCATCGTGCTGGTGCTGACCCCCGAGGCGCTGACCGAGCCCGGCTTCCAGATGAGCTTTGCCGCCACGGTGGCGCTGATCCTGATGCAGGAGCCCTGGATGCGGCTTTCCACGCGGCTGCCCTGGTGGACACGGCCGGCGCTGATGCTCTTCGTCTCCTCCTTCGTGGCCGGCATGGCGACCGCGCCCATCGCGGCCGCGCATTTCGGCCGCATGACGCAGTACGGCCTGCTGGCCAACATGATGGTCGTGCCGGTGGTCGGGGTGCTGGTGATGCCCGGCGGCGTCTTCGCCGCGTTGCTGGCGCCGCTGGGCCTGGCACAGCCGGCGCTGTGGCTGATGGGGCTGGGCACCCGCTGGATGCTGGCGGTCGCGCAATGGATATCGGAGCTGGAGGGCTCGGTCACATTGGTCCCGGCCGCGCCGCGGCTCGTCCTGCCGCTGATGGCGGCCGGGGCAGCGATGATCCTGCTGGGGCCGGTCGGCGGCGGCGGGCGGCGCGCGTTCCTGCTGCTGCGGCGCGCAACGGGCGGCGTGCTGCTGGTCGCCTCGGCTTTGCTCTGGCTGGGCGCGAAGCGGCCCGACATCCTGATCTCGGCCGAGGGCGACGCAGTGGCGGTGATGACGCCGGCGGGCAGGGCGCCCTCGAAACCGCGAGGGGGCAGCTTCGCGGTTGCCAACTGGCTCGAAGCCGATGGCGATGCCGCAGACCAGGCCGCCGCGGCGGCGCGGCCGCTCTGGCAAGGCACGGCCTCGGACCGCTGGGCAGAGCTCGGGCGACCCGACGGGCGGGTGCCGATCCGGCATCTGACCGGCAAGGCTGCGCGGGGCGATGCCGAAACCCATTGCCCTCCGGGCGGCATTCTGGTGGCGGACGGCAATCTCGCGACAGGCGCCGGTTCCCCGCCATGCCTGGTTCTCGACACCGCCTATCTGCGGCGGCACGGCGCCTCGGCGATATTTCTCGGCGCCGATGGGCTTGCGCTTGTCTCGGCCGATGGAACGGGGCGCGGACGGCTTTGGCACTGACATGCCGCAATGGCGGATTTTCAACCGGATCTGAAGAAATGCATGGTCTCGTCAATCGTTGCATCGAATTGTTCATGCGGGGCACTTACGGTCCGGGCCTTTGGGAAAAGGTCACGTGCGAGGTCGGCGTCGATCCGGAGGGCTTCCTGACCTGGAGCACCGGCCCCGACAAGGTCACCTATTCGATCGTGATCGCCTCGGCCCGATTGCTGGAAAAATCCGTGGGCGAATTTCTCGAGGATATCGGGGCCTGGCTGACCCGGCAGGAGGATATCCGCAGGTTGCTCCGCTTCAGCGGTTCGACCTTCGAGGAATTCGTCGAATCCCTGCGGGAACTGCCCGGTCGCATCAGGCTGGTGATCCCGGATTTCCAGATCCCGGCCCTGGCGGTCACCTCGCCGACGGCCGGGCGCTATCACATCGCGGCAAGCGCGCATCAGCCTGGCCTGCTGCGCGTGGTCGCAGGCATGCTGCGCGGCATGGCGGATGACTATGGCGCGCTGGCGATCATTTCCGTGATGCGCGACTGCATAGACATCGACGTCGCCCTGTCCGACTATTCCGGGAAACGCCGCTTCGCGCTTTCCCATCCGCAGGTGGCGCCTTGATCGAGGTCCGGCTCGATATTCTTCGGCAGGTGGCGGCCCTCATGCCGATGCATCTGGCCATAGACCGGCGCGGCCGCATCCTGTCCCGGGGCAAGACCCTGGAGAAGGTGGTGGGCAATGCCGCGAGGCTGGACGAGGTCTTCGCCTGCACCGACCAGATCGGCCAGAGCATCGGCTTTGATCGGGCATTCGCCCGGCTGGGCTCGGGAGAGCGGGTGTTTCTGCAGATGAAGCGCCATCAGGGCATTTCGCTGCGCGGCCAGGGGGTCGCGCTGTCGTGCGACCTGATCGTCCTGAACCTGGGATTCGGCATCGCGCTGTCCCTGGCCGTCCGCGAGTTCGGGCTGACGGATTCCGATTTCCCGCCCTCGGATCTGGCCATCGAATTCCTGTTCCTGCATGAGGCCAACCGCGCCGCGCTGTCCGAATTGTCCCGGGTCAATGCCCGCCTGGAACGGGCGCGGGAGAATGCGCAGATCCTGTCGATTACCGACCCCCTGACCGGCCTTTTGAACCGGCGCGGGTTCGAGGCCGAATTCGCGAGGGCCTTCGAGCAGCGCGAGGACAACCCCTTCGCGCTCGTGCATCTGGATCTCGACCATTTCAAGGAGGTGAACGATCGTCTCGGCCATGCCGCGGGCGACCGTGTGCTGACCGAGGTCGCGGCGGTCCTGTCCTCCGAGGTCCGGGCCAGCGACAAGGTTTGCCGCGTCGGCGGGGACGAGTTCCTGCTGCTGATCTTTTCGCATCGCGCGCGCGCGGACATATTGCGGGTCTGCCGGCGGATCATCGAAAGGATCGAGGCGATGCGCTTTCATCCGTCCTCGGCCCGGGTCTCTGCCAGCATCGGCGTGGCGGTTTCCGACCTGCTGTCCCAGCCCCGGCCCGATCTGCTGTTCGACATGGCGGATTCGGCGCTGTATCACGCCAAGTCGAACGGGAAGGGCAAGGCGCTCATGTGGGGCGGCCCGACGGAGACGGTAGGCGCATGACAGCGCAGGCCGATGCTCTGCCGCTTGGTCACCGGATCGTCTGCAGTTGGAGTTTCGGCTAAGTTCCCCTGGCCGGATCACGTGCGGTCTGCCCCTCCAGGGATGCCCGTGCACGACGATCCTGCTGCCTGTCAGGGGGTGAACTGAGAAACTTCCTGTATCTGAAATAGAAAGCAGAAACAGGAGCTTATCTAATGAACAGAACTACATTTCAGCAGCTTGTCAAGCGTGCCTTCCGCACGGTCAGACGCTGGTTGACCCTTATGCTGATCTCTTGGGTATCGTCTCGGATCAGTCGTGAACTCGCCATGGCAATCTACACCGAGGCGCTCAAGGCAGGCTGGTACGATGCAACCCGGTGACGTGGTGGTCATTGCCGCCCTCGATGACGTGCCGGAACACCTGTTCCAGATCGAGCGGGTGCTGGAAGACCATGTGACAGGAATTGCCCTCACTGGTCCGCTGGTGGGGAATACAGAGAACCAGACGTCTCGATGATTCGCAGGGTCATTGAGAACGACGAGGCTCGGCTGGGAACTCAGCAGTCCCTCTAAGCCAAAGCAACCAATCGGAAAAATCAGAAACACTAGAGGAATGGGGCGGATGCCCCAGATGGAGGTCGCATGTCTGTGCGGATCAAATACGCATATCTCAAGCAACAGACTTGGCTGTATCGCAGGAACTACCCCAAGGAACTCCAGCCTGTTCTGGGGCAGGCCATGAAGCAGTCGCTGAAGACCGGGGATGCCCGCATCGCAAGGCACGGGCCGCCGAGGTCAATGCCAAGTATGAGGAGGTGTTGGCGAAGGCGAGGGCGGGGCAGGTGGTGGAGAAGCCGGTGCCCGTGATGGTGGCGCCGCCAGTGTTCTCGCCCGTGGTGCTGGTAGGGCGCAGGACAGTCAAGGAACTTGCCCAGACTTATCTCAATCAACGGTCGCGGCAACTTCGGCATGGCGGGTTCAAGTCAGTCAGATTCTCGGTCGGGCTGTTCGTGTCGGCCTATGGGACGAGGCAGATCGGGGCCGTCACACGCGACGATGCCGTGGCCTTCGTGCGGAAGGTGGCGCTGCTCGGCTGTCATGCCGGGAAGTCGTGGCGAACCCGTGGCTATGGGCTGGACCAACTCATTCAGGCCAGTCGTGGCGATCGTATTTCTGCCCGGACGCAGCGGCGGACGGTTAGTCAGGTCGCGCATTTTCTCGACTGGGCGGTGTACGAAGGCGAGTTGGTGGCGAATCCCTTCAAGACCGTGCGGGTGGAGGCCAAGGGCAAAAACCGCAGCTACGCGGCACTGACGGACGCCGAGGTCGGGAAGCTGGTGGGCTTAGACGATTCCCGGATCGGTGACGTCCTGCTGTTCTGCCTGTTGACCGGGATGCGAGCCGGTGAAGCTGTTGGGCTGGTCAGGGAGGATTTGGTCTGGAAGGGCAATCTGGGCTGCTTCGTCTGGGTCAGGCCCAATGCGGTGAGGACCCTGAAAACCGATGCTGCCGAACGCTTTGTCCCGCTGCATTCAGCCCTGACTCCGGTTCTGGAAAGGCTGCCGAGGCAGGGGCGGCTGTTTCCTGATCTGACGGTTTCGGTCGTGACCAAGCGGTTCGCCACCATGCGGAAAGCTCTGGCGCTGGACCGGCCCGGTGTCGTGTTCCATTCCACCCGGAAATGGTTCGTGACGCAGTGCGAGCGGGCAGGGGTGCCGGAGCATTTCACGGCATCCATCGTCGGGCACCAGTCGGCACGGTCGGAGAACAGGATGACTTACGGCATCTACTCCGCCGGGATCAGCAATGAGCAGAAGCGCGAGATCGTCGAGAAGGTGGGGCTGCCATGCCTCTGATACCTGACATTGACGAGTTCGAGGAAAGGGTGAGAACGGCGGTGAGAAATTCGTCCACGGTAGCGGTGGCTTGGTGCTGCTGCGGGCGGCGTAAAAGTCGTCCACCTATTCCCTTTCTGCGGCGGCAGGGAGGGCGTGAGGATTTACAGCGTGGACCTATATCTGAGAGTTCGCCAGGCTTGCGCGGAAGGCATGAGCCAGCGGGAAGCGGCGCGGGTGTTCAACATCTCGCGTGACACGGTTGCGAAGATGATGACCTTCTCGGTGCCACCGGGCTACCGACGGACGGCCGAGGTCAGGCGGCCAAAGCTTGATCC